>JBOIDB010000131.1:0-35573 GCA_050740235.1 Gammaproteobacteria bacterium | reverse complement strand
CACTGACGGCCGTCGCGGCGATGGCCTCGGACATATCGCCGGAGACGGGCATGGCTCGCGTGCAGGCGTTTCTCGACGAGGTCGACACGCTGCGCGCGCACTTTCGCCAGACGGTCGAGGATGCCGAAGGCCGCCTCGTGCAGTCCTCGAGCGGGGTGCTGACCATCGCGCGCCCCGACCGCTTTCGCTGGGACTACGCAGAGCCCTACGAGCAGCTGGTGCTCGCCGACGGCGAGCGGCTCTGGCTCTACGATGCGGATCTCGAGCAGGTCACGGTACGCGAGCTGGATGCGTCCCTCGCCAGCACGCCGGCGATGCTGTTGAGCGGCGGCGGCCGCGTGTCCGATGCGTTTCGCGCGGGCGAAGTGCTGGCGCCGGGCGGCGAGGCACTCAGCGTGGAACTGGTTCCACTCGATGAAAATTCGGATTTTCAATCAGTTACAGTTCATTTTGAAGGTGAAAAATTGGTCAGGATGACGCTCGAGGATGCGCTGGGTCAGAGCACCCGCATCGCGTTCTCGGATATCGAGCGCAACGTGCCGCTCGGCGACGCCACGTTCGCTTTCGAGCCACCCGAAGGCGTTGACGTGATCGGCGCGACCGCGCCTTGATTCTGCCGCCCCGCGACATGCTTCCGCTGCGTTTCGGAAAGCTCTGGTTGCTGGCCGGCTGGCTGGGCGTGCTCGGCGCCACGGCGGCGAGCCTGACGCCGTCGACTACCCCGGTTCCCTTGATCCTCAACGACAAGGTCACGCACGGTTTCATATACCTCGTGCTCATGCTCTGGTTCGCCGGTATCTACAAGCGGCAACGATACCTGCTGATCGCGGGCGGCCTGTTCGCGATGGGCGTGGCTCTCGAGTTTCTCCAGGCACATGTCGGCCGGGAGCTCAGCGGCTTCGACGTGCTCGCGAACCTGACCGGCATCGTCATCGGGCTCGCGCTCGCGTGGCGCGCGCTGGGCGGGTGGTGCGCAAAGCTCGAGGACTGGCTGCTGGCGCAAACTTGAGCGCCGCAGATTCCCGGGCGATCGATCCGCGGCCGCTGGCCGACCGCATGCGGCCCCGCGACCTCGGCGAGTTCGCCGGCCAGTCGCATCTGCTCGCCCCGGACAAGCCTTTGCGGCGCATGATCGAGGGGGAGAGCCTGCACTCGCTGATCTTCTGGGGCCCGCCGGGTACCGGCAAGACGACGCTGGCGCGTCTCATCGCCACGACTTGCGAAGCACGCTTCATCGGTCTGTCGGCAGTCATGGCCGGCGTCAGGGACGTGCGGGCGGCGGTGGACGAGGCGCGCATGGCGCGCGCCGGCTCGGGCCAGCCGACGATCCTGTTTCTCGACGAAGTGCATCGCTTCAACAAGGCGCAGCAGGACGCTTTCCTGCCGTATGTCGAGGACGGCACGCTGACCTTCATCGGCGCCACGACCGAGAACCCTTCGTTCGAGCTGAACAGTGCGCTGCTGTCGCGCGCGCGTACGTACGTGCTGCAGGCGCTGCAACCTCAGGACATCCGGGAAATTCTCGTCCGCGCGCTCGAGGACGACGAACGCGGGATCGGCGGTGAAAACCTGCGCATCGACGAAGGCCCGCTGGAGCAGCTTGCAGTGGCTGCGGACGGCGATGCCCGGCGCGGATTGAATCTGCTCGAGCTGGCTGCCGAGCTCGCCGGCGCGGACGGCCGCATCGGTGAATCGGCCGTGGAAGCGGTGATCGCCGGCGGCCGGCGTCGCTTCGACAAGCGCGGCGACGTTTTCTACGATCAGATATCCGCCCTGCACAAATCGGTGCGCGGTTCCGACCCGGATGCCGCGCTGTACTGGTTCGCGCGCATGCTCGACGGCGGCTGCGATCCCGTGTATATCGCGCGCCGATTGACGCGCATGGCGAGCGAGGACATCGGCAACGCCGATCCGCGGGCGCTTCGCATCGCGCTGGATGCCTGGGAATCCTGGACGCGGCTCGGCAGTCCCGAAGGCGAGCTGGCGCTCGCCCAGGCCGTGGTCTATCTGGCCTGCGCGGCGAAGAGCAACGCGGTGTATCGCGCATTCGGCGAGGCCCGGCACGATGCCGAAGACCAGGGCAGCCTGCCGGTGCCGGCGCGGTTGCGCAACGCGCCAACCAGGCTCATGCGCGAGCTCGGCCACGGCAAAGGCTATCGATACGCGCACGACGAGCCGGATGCTTTCGCCGCGGGCGAAAGTTACTTTCCGCAGGAAATGGCAACCCGGGTGTACTATCATCCGGCGCCGCGCGGCCTCGAGATCCGCATCGGCGAGAAGCTCGCCGAGCTGCGCCGCAAGAACACCGAGTCGACCTGACATGCTCGATCCCCGACTGCTGCGCAACGATTTGCCCGCCGTAACCGCCAATCTCGCGCGCCGCGGATTCGTACTCGACGCGGAAGCATTCGAAGCGCTGGAGGCGCGGCGCAAGCGCTTGCAGATCGACGTGGAAGAGCTGCGCAACGAGCGCAATACGCGTTCGAGGTCCATCGGCCGCGCGAAGGCCGCCGGCGAGGACATCGGTTCGCTGCGCACGGAAGTGCACGCGCTCGGCGAGCGCCTCAAGGCCGCGGATGCGGAGCTCGAGACCGTGCGCGAAGAGCTCGAGCAACTGCAGTCAGGCCTGCCGAACCTGCTCGACGATACCGTGCCGGCGGGCGCCGATGAGAACGACAACCAGGAGATCCGCCGATCGGGCGAGCCGCCGGTGTTCGATTTCGAGCCGCTCGACCACGTGGCGCTCGGCGAGCGGAACGGCCTGATCGATTTCGCCGCGGCCGCGAAGATCGCCGGTGCGCGCTTCGCGGTCATACGCGGCGACCTCGCGCGGCTGCATCGCGCGTTGACGCAGTTCATGCTCGATCTGCACGTGCGCGAGCACGGCTACACGGAAGTCTATGTGCCGTATCTCGCCAACGCCGATGCGCTGACGGGCACCGGCCAGCTGCCGAAATTCGGCGGCGATCTCTTCGCAGTGAAAGGCGAGCACCCGCTGCACCTCATCCCCACGGCTGAAGTTCCGCTCACCAATCTGGTGCGCGAGACCATCCTCGATGCGGACGCCCTGCCATTACGCTACGTCGCACATACTCCGTGCTTTCGCTCGGAGGCCGGCTCCTACGGCAAGGACACGCGCGGCATGATTCGCCAGCATCAGTTCGAGAAGGTCGAGCTCGTGCACATCGCGCAACCGGAAGAGTCAGAAGCGGAGCACGAGCTGCTGACGGCGAACGCCGGGAAAGTGCTCGAGCAGCTCGAGCTCCCGTACCGGGTGGTCACCTTGTGCGCCGGCGATACAGGCTTCAGCGCGAGCCGGACCTACGATCTCGAAGTGTGGCTGCCCGGGCAAGAACGCTACCGCGAGATTTCCTCGTGCAGCAATTGCACGGATTTCCAGGCGCGCCGCATGCACGCCCGCTGGCGCAATCCGGCGACCGGTAAGCCGGAGCTGGTGCACACGCTGAACGGCTCCGGGTTGGCAGTCGGGCGGACGCTCATCGCGGTCATGGAAAATTATCAGGAAGCCGACGGCGGCATCCGGATTCCGGACGTGCTGCGGCCATATACGGCGGACATGCATCGAATAGCCTGACCGCTGCCCGCGGGGGCGTATGATGGCATTGCACGCGCCTGTGGCGGCGCGCCCCCGGAGGCTATGTCGTGTCCGAGCCGCAACTCGATCCGCTGATCGACGTCGCCGACTCGGGGGATGAGGCGGCGCACCAGCAGCTCTTTCGAATCCTTTACCAGGAACTGCATCGAATCGCCGAATGCGAATTGCGGCGCAGCGGCGGTTCCACACTCAGTCCGACAACCGTCCTGCACGAGGCGTACATCGCCATCTCCGGCAGGCAATCCTGCAAGTTCGCCGACCGGGCCCGCTTCATGGCTTATGCGAGTCGCGCCATGCGCGGCCTGATCATCGATCACGCGCGCAATCGCCGCGCGCTCAAGCGCGGCGGCGCCGTCCATTTCACTTCCCTGCGTGCCGATATTGGCGAACAGACGGCGGGCAGCGCGGATCTCGAGCGTATCGGCGAAGCCGTCGAGGCCCTCGGTTCGGTCGACGAGCGGCTCGCGCAGGTCGTCGATCTCAAGTTTTTCTGCGGATTCTCGTTCGCCGAGATCGCGGCCATGCACGGCATGTCGGAACGCACCGTGCAGCGCGATTGGGACAAGGCGCGTATCCTGCTGCACCGCTTCCTGACGCCCGATGGCGGCGGCGAGTAGCTCGGCGATGTCGGTTTCGCCGATCCGATCTCGATAAAGCAAAGAACTACCGGGAAGATCCAATGACCTCGCACATCGATGCAGAACAGTGGCGCAGGCTTTCTCCGCATCTCGATCATGCGCTGGAACTCGAACCTCGCGCGCGCGCGGACTGGTTGAGCAAGCTCGAAACGACCGAGTCCGAGCTGGCCGATGCGTTGCGCGAGTTGCTCGCGGAGAAGGAAGTGCTGGACGGCGGGCGCTTCCTCGAGGATTCACCCGCCGCCTTTGCCGAAGGCGGCACCCTCGTCGGTCAGCGAATCGGGGTTTACGAGGTCGAAGGCCTGATCGAGCGCGGCGGCATGGGCACCGTCTGGCTCGGCCGCCGCTGCGACGGGCGATATGAAGGTGCCGCGGCGGTCAAGCTGCTCAACGCCGCATTGATCGGACGACCGGCGGAGCAGCGCTTCGTCCGCGAAGGCAACGTCCTGGCCGGGCTGCAACATCCCAACATCGCGCACCTCATCGATGCAGGCGTGACGGCGGCAGGGCAGCCATACCTGATACTCGAGCACGTCGAGGGAAGCTGCATCGACGAATACTGCGAGGGCAATCGTCTCGATACGCGCGCGCGATTGCGGGTGTTCCTCGACGTCCTCGAGGCGGTGGCCTGCGCGCACCGCCACCTCGTAGTGCATCGGGATCTCAAGCCGTCGAACATCCTGGTCACGCCGGACGGCATCGTGAAGCTGCTCGACTTCGGCATTGCCACCTTGCTCGAACCGGGCACGGGTGTGCAGGCCGGGACCGGGTTCACGCGCGAGATCGGAGCCGCGCTGACCCCCGAATATGCCGCGCCCGAGCAGCTTCTTGGCGGGACGGTGACGACGGCGACGGACGTCTATGCGCTCGGCCGCGTGCTGTACGTTCTGCTCGGCGGCCCGCAGGCTGCCATGCCGCGCAACCGGTCTGCGGCCGAGGTGATGCGCGACACCCTCGAGCGCGAGCCGCGGTTGCTTTCCGAGCTTGCCGCCGACACGGAAGCGAAGCGGCTGCTGCGTGGCGATCTCGACAACATCGTCAAAAAAGCCCTGAAGAAGGAACCGCGGGAACGCTATGCGAGCGTCGAGGCGTTCGCGGACGATCTGCGGCGTCATCTCGCCGATAAACCCGTTTCCGCGCGGCCGGACTCGTTCGGCTATCGAGCGGGAAAGTTCCTCCGCCGCAATCGTGGCAGCGTGCTCGGCGGCGCGGTCGCCGCGCTGGCGCTGGTCGTCACCACCGGCTTCGCCCTCGTGCAGATGCTGGAGGCGCAGCGCCAGCGTGACGCGGCGCTGGAGCAGACGCGGCGCGCCGAAGCGTTCAATCAGGTCGTCACCAGCCTGCTGTCGCAGGTCGGCCCGGACGGGCGTGCCCTCGGCGCCGCGCAACTCCTGGACCGAGCTGTCGAGGAAGTCACGGCGAGATACGCCGCCGAGCCCGCGCTTCTGGTCGACCTGTTGACCCAGATCTCCGCCCGGTACTACGAGCTGCGCGATACGCGCAAGGAATACGCGACCCTGCTCGCGGCCGAAGCCGTCGCCCGCGAGAGCGGCGATGCCGCCCTCGTCGGCAATGTGCTCTGCAACCTCACCGAGACCGAGCTCGATGCCGGGCGGATGTCCCAGGCGCAGGCGCGCATGGCCGAGAGCCGGCAACTGCTCCGCGACGCCCGTGGCCTGACGCCGTTGGTGCAGGTGACCTGTCTGCGCTCCGCGGCCGAGCTCGCGGCGGCGCAAGGCGACATGCGAGCCGTGTTCGCTCATCTCGAGGGAGCGCAGCAACTTCTGGAAGCGGAGCATCTTACGGACCGCTATGCGTACCCTGCCATTCTCACCAAGCTCGCGAAGTATCACTCGCGGTCGGGGCACCTCGTGGCCGCATACGAATACACGCGCAAGGTCGCGGAGCTCGATCGCCGCGCAGGGCGTCAGGACAGCATGCCCGGGCTGATCGCGCGCATGTCCGTGGCGGTGAGCCTCTATCACCTCGGGCAAGTACAGCCGGCGCTGGCGATGTTTCGCGAAGTGGTGCCGGACCGCAGCGCGACGGAGCCTGGCAATCCGCCGGATATGGCCGCCCGGGCGAAATACGGCGAGATGCTCGCGCGAGCCGGGCGTATCGACGCGGCCATGCCTTTATTGCTCGAAGCGGTCGACGAGGCGGAACGCAGCGGCCATCACATGAACAGCATCCGAACACGTCTTTCGCTGGCCAAGGCGCTCGTCTTCGCGGGTCGTGCCGGCGAAGCGCAGCCCGTGCTCGAGAAAGCGGCCGCGCTGATGCGGCAGGACGAAGCCGAAAACTCTTTGTGGCTCGCCCAGGCCAGCCGTCTGCGCATCGAGATGCTGCTGGCGCTCCGGCGCGTCGACGAAGCGGCGGAAGAGGTCTCCCGGGCGTTCGAGCAGCTTGAACAGGCCGCGGGCAGCGATGAGCCGCGCACGGCCGCCCTCCTGCTGACGCAGGCGCGCGTCCGGCTCGCGCGGGCCGAGTACGAGCGGGCCGCGGAATCCGCGCGCAGGGCCGCGGCGCTGTTCCAGAAGAACACGATCGATCCTGCGCAAAGCGCGGATGTCGGCGAGGCGCTGCTCGTGCTGGCCCGGGCGGAGCTGGCCGCGGGCAAGGTTGGGGCGTCGCGTCGCAGCTTCGAGCGCGCGCGAATCGCCCTGCGCAACAGCCTGGGCGACTCGCACGAGCTTTCCCTGCTGGCGGAACGGCTCGCGGCGCGGGCGCACTGACGGAAACATCGCCGGCGCACCCCCGACGCCAGGTACCGCCTCGAGGCCGGCACCCGCGAGCCGGCCGAATGTCGGGTTTTCCCCGCCTATTCCGATTAATGCTGTAAGAACCCGGAAAACCGGCGCGGGAAACAGGGGATCGACATGAAAATCAGAGCCATGGCCGCATGCGGCGCCGCCCTCGCGTGCGGCGCTTTCGGCATTGCTTCGCTTGCCGTAGCAGGGATGACCGACATCACGCAGACCGGCCCGGGCGTTCCGGGCGGGTCGATCAACAAGTCGCTCGAGCAGCAGATCGGAGCAGGGCAGGGCGACATTCATACATTCGCTTCCTCGTACTACGTCATCGCGCGCGATCCGGCGCGCGCCATTCGCCGCGGCCGACAGCTTTTCCAGCGCAAGTTCACGCACAACCAGGGCCTCGGTCCGCGCGTCAACGCCGACGGCTTCGGCGACATGGCGCTGAACCGTGCGCTCGGCGCCGGACTCACCGACAGTTGCTCGGCCTGTCACGGACGCCCGCAGGGCTCGGCGGGTTCCGGCGGCGACGTGAATACCCGTCCCGAGAGCCGCGATGCGCCGCATCTGTTCGGGCTCGGGCTGGTCGAGATGCTGGCCGACGAGATCACGGCGGACCTCCGCGCGACACGTCGCGCAGCCATTCGCAGCGCGGAGCGCGAAGGACACAGCACGCAGCGACGCCTGCGCAGCAAGTCGATCGATTACGGTTGGATCAAGGCATTTCCGAACGGCAGGGTCGACACGTCGCGCGTGCAGGGCGTCGATGCGGATCTGCGCGTCCGGCCGTTCTTCCATCACGGCGCCACGGTGTCGATCCGTGAGTTCATCATCGGCGCGTTCCGCGACGAAATGGGTCTGCAGGCTTCCGACCCGGTGCTCTGTGCCGCGACCGACTTCGCCCAACCCATACGCTCATCCAGCATCGCCGGCATGATTTTCGATCCGGCGCTCGATCACTTCGAGCGGCCGACGGTTTGCGACCCGGGCGAGGACGCCGACACGGACGGCGTGATCAACGAGATCGATCCGGCGGTCGTCGACTTCATGGAGGTGTACCTGTTGAATTATTTCAAGCCGGGCAGGACGAAGGTGACCCGGCTCGCCGACCGCGGCCTCGAGGTGATGAAGAGCATCGGCTGCACCGATTGCCACACGCAAAAACTCGTCGTCGAGAACGACCGTCGGGTGGCCGACGTGGAAACGCGCTTCGATGCGCAGAAGGGCATCATGAACCGCCTGTTTTCCACGGTCGAGGGGCGATTCGAGACGGTCGACGACGGGGATCCCTTTCCGCGGCTCGTGCCGCTGGGCGGCGAATTCGTCGTCGAGAACGTCTTCGCCGACTTCAGGCGCCACGATCTCGGACCTGCATTTCACGAGCGCCAGCACGACGGCAGCGTGGTCACGGAGTTCATGACCGAGCCGCTGTGGGGCGTGGCGAGCACGGGCCCTTATGGCCACGACGGACGCAGCATCAACCTCAACGAAGTGATCCTGCGTCATGGTGGCGAGGCCGAGCAGTCCAGGCGCGCCTACGACCGTCTGCCGACGTCGAAGCAACGCGCCGTGCTCGAGTTTCTCGGCACGCTGGTGCTGTTTCCGCCGGAGTCGACGGCGTCGAACCTGAATCCGGGCGATCCGGCCGGCAACTCGATGGCGGATCAGGGCAGCCTGAACCTCGGCGCCCTGTTCCAGATAGGGGAGGAGGGGCCCGAGTAGCCGCTACGGCTCCTGGTATCCCGTCGGCCTGAGCTCGAGCTCGAGGCTGCGCGGGTCGCGCGAAAAGAAAAGGCCGGCTTTGCGCTGCGAATGCGCCGGGACATAGTCGATCGTCGCCTCGCCGGCTTCGACCTCGCGGGAACCGTTCATCAGGCGGCCCTCGACGGTCAGCGCGCTGACCGTCGTGCCACCGGCGTTCGTAACGCGGATCTGGACCAGATAGCCTTCCGGCTGAGGATGAATGCCGATTACGGATGCGGAGACGCTGGGCGGCGAAGTGTCGTTCCGCACGGCTTCACGCATCAGCACGACGATGACGGCCACGACGAGGACAAGACCGATCGCGCCCACTATCCATTCCGCGGGCGGCGCCCGATGACGCTTGTCGCGATCGTCCCTGCGGTCGTTGCGCGTGGTCATACGGGGACCTCCTAAAGGATCAGCCGCGCCGCCGCCGCGCCGATCGCGGCGGGAAATCCGAGCACGACGGTCATGCTGACGATGTGCGCGAAATCGACGCCCTCTGTGCGCCCGAAGCTCCACAGCACATAGGCGCTGATGAGCAGCGCTATGACATAGCCGACGCCCGTGAAACGGATGAACGCGCTCCACCAGGGCGTTTCCGGCGACAGATCGGCCTGACCGTGAAACTGCACGGCGAATACGAACGCATGCATGAGCACGAGAGACAACAGAGCGAGCGCGAGCACGTGCCATTCGGTCATGATGTAGGCGATGAGCACCATTTCCTCGGTCGGAGCGACGTTGAACGCCAGAAACAGCGCGCCCACGGTCATCAGGAAGGTCTCGCCGGCGTAGCCCATCCGGCGTCGCTTCTTGTCCTGCTCGAGCTTGCTCCCGCCACCCAGCAGGCTGCGCGCGAGCACGGCGCCGATGCTTGCCGGCACGGCTTGAAGGGCGATCTTGCCGACGATCTCGTCGAGCGGCATGCCCGGCTCGATCAGGCCGAACAGCGTCAGGATGAGGGCCGCCGCCACGAACCCGACGGCATACGCGATGAACGCGTGCACGACGTCGTCGACGCGGCGCGTACTCTCCTCGAAGCCCGTGAAATATGAAAGTCCGGCAAGGACCGGCAACAGGACGAGCAGCAGGAGCGCGAGCCGGAAGCGGTCCATGTGGAAGCCGAGCCACCACATTTCCATGGTCATGAACAGCGGCAGGGCGAAGATGATCGCCCCGCCGAAGGCGCGCGCGATGCCGGTGACGAACCTGTGGTCAGCCGCCGCGCGCGCGGGCGCCATCTAGAGACAGCCGATCATTCGTCGCCGAATGCGCCGAACAGGTGCAGAAGGCTGGTGAACAGGTTGTAGATGCTCACGTACAGCGTCACGGTCGCCATGATGTAGTTGGTTTCGCCGCCGTGCACGATGGCGCTGGTCTGATAGAGGATCAGCCCGCCCATCGCGAGCACGAACATGCCGGACACGGCCAGCGACAGCGTCGGCATGTTGAAGAAGATCGCCACCAGCCCGAGCACGAACGCGCCGAGAATGCCGACCACGAGGAATCCGCCCATGAAGCTGAAATCGCGCCGGCTCTTGAGCGCGTACGCGCTCAGGCCCAGGAACGTGAGCCCGGTCGTGCCGAGCGCGGTCATGACCAGCTCGCCACCGTTCGGCATCTGCAGATAGATATTGACGATCGGCCCGAGCGTCATGCCCATGAAGCCAGTCAGCGCGAATATGAAAACCAGCCCGAGGGCGCTGTTGCGGAACTTGTTTGTCAGGAACAGCAGACCGAAGTAGCCCACGAGCGTGATGATCACGCCCAGGTAGGGCACATTGAACGCGATGGCGAGCCCGGCCGTCAGCGCGCTGAACAGCAGGGTCGCGGCGAGCAACAGATAGGTGTTGCGCAGGATCGTGTTGGTCGCGAGCGCCGATGCCTCGATGGCCGGGTTGTAGCCGGCTTGGGGGTGCTGCATTGGGAGAATCCTCGGGTTTCGAATGTTGTCTATGATGACTTTCGCGGCCCGCGAAGTCCAGCGAGCGGCTTGCATGCGCTGCGGCCTGAAAGCGACAATGCGACGCGTCGGAGAGGTGGCAGAGCGGTCGAATGCGGCGGTCTTGAAAACCGTTGAACCGAAAGGTTCCGGGGGTTCGAATCCCTCCCTCTCCGCCACCCGAGAGCGCAGGCGGTGGCAAGGCATTGCAGGTTGGCATGAGGCCGAAGGCCGTTGCCGGCGTATTTCGCCGGGAACCCCCGCGCATCGAGTGCGGGGTTATCCCGGCCTGCGATAGATGCAGAAACGGAGGCGGCAGTCAGGATGCCTGCGGCCGCTTCTTCCGCGCCCGCCGCGCCAGCATGTTCAATCCTTCGATGAAAACGGCGAACGCCATCCCTGCGTAGATGTAGCCCTTCGGCACGTGCGCGCCGAAGCCCTCGGCGATGAGGATCGTGCCGATGAGGAGCAGGAAGCCGAGCGCGAGCATGACGATCGTCGGATTCGCGCGAATGAAATTCGAGAGCGGATTCACCGCGAACATCATGACCGTCACGGCGACCAGCACCGCCACGACCATGATCGGTATGTGATCGGTCATGCCGACCGCAGTGATGATGCTGTCGATCGAGAACACCATGTCCAGCAGAAGGATTTGACCGACAGCCGATACGAAACCCAGGCCGGAAGCCCGGCTGTCGAAGACGTCGGGATTGGGATCGGGATCGACGTTGTGATGAATCTCCTTGGTGGCCTTCCAGAGCAGGAACAGGCCGCCCGCGATGAGTATCATGTCGCGCCAGGAAAACCCGTTGCCGAGAACGGTGAACACCGGCCGCGTGAGCTGCACGACGAAGGCGACGGTGGCGAGCAGGACGATGCGCAGCACCAGGGCGCCGCTGATGCCGATGAGGCGGGCCTTTTTTCGCTGATGCTCCGGCAGCTTGTTCGTCAGGATGGAAATGAAAACCAGGTTATCGATGCCGAGCACCACTTCCATGGCGATGAGCGCGGCGAGCGCGGCCCAGGTCTCGGGGTCGCCGGCGAGCGTGAGCAGGTTGTCGATCATTCGGCCGGTCCTCGGCGCGGTTATCGGAAGCGGCGCACAGTAAGGTATAACGGCGGCGGGAGCCAAGACTCCCGCACCCGGGAAAGCTGCGGATCATTCAAAGGCGTTAAAAGTCAAATAGTTAAGCAATATTTAGAGATTCTTCCTAATGAATAGAGCTGGTCGTATCGACAAGCCGCGCCGCTCCCGGCGCACACCGCGGAGCGTCACGGTACTGCTCGGCGACCCGCGATTGAGCGACGACGCCAAGATCGAGAACCGCTACAGCGCCGAGGATCTCGAAGCCGTCGAACGCCTGAAGGCGGCGCTGGCCGAGCTCGACGGCTACGCGTTCACGTATTTCGACGATCACGCGCGCCTGATCGACGAGCTGCACGACCGCCCGCGAGGTTTCGTGCTCAACTTCTGCGATACCGGCTTCCGCAACAATGCGTTCCGCGAGCTGCACGTCCCCGCGTATCTCGAGATGCTCGGCATTCCCTACTCTGGCGCGACGCCCAATGCTTTGGGCCTGTGTTACGACAAATCGTTCGTGCGCGCCGTTGCCAAGGCGCATGGCATTCCCGTGCCGCAGGAAATCTACGTCAGCACGCTGGAAACGACGCACGTGCTGCCGTCGGTGTTCCCGGCGCTCGTCAAGCCGAGCACGGGCGACGGCAGCGTCGGCATCACGCAGCATGCGGTGGTCAATGACATCGCCGAGCAGACGGCCTGTCTCGAGCGGCTCGAGCGCGAGCTGCCCGGCCGCGACGTGCTCATTCAGGAGTTTCTGAGCGGCACGGAGTACGGCGTCGGCATGATCGGCAACCCGGGCATCGGCCTGCAGGCATTGCCCCCCATGGAAGTCGACTATTCCGGTCTCGACCCCGGCCTACCGAAGATCCTGTCCTACGAATCCAAGAGCGATCCCGAGTCGCCGTACTGGTCGCAGATCAAATACCGCGAGGCGAAGCTCAGCGAGGGTCGCCGCCAGCGCCTGATCGACTGGTCGAAGAAGCTCTTCGAGCGGCTCGGCTGCCGCGACTATGCGCGGTTCGACTATCGCACCGACCGAAACGGACGCGTCAAGCTTCTGGAAGTGAATCCGAACCCGGCGTGGTGCTGGGACGGCAAGCTCAACTTCATGGCGGGTTTCGCCGGCTTCAGCTATCCGGACCTGTTGCGCATGATCCTCGAGGCGGCGGAGGTCCGTCTGGGCGCGCTCAACCCCGCGGAATCTTCACGTCCCAGTCGCGGCTGAACGCCAGGTCCGCGCCCTCGTAAGCTTCCAGCCGTGCTTCCATACGGAAATCGGCGGCCGTGCAGCTCAGGCGCAGGAACGTATTGACGCGCACCTGCCATTCGCCACGGCGGAGCAGTGTCTTGTTCGTCAGCTCTGCGCGCGCGGAGAGCGGATCCGACTCGTTGATCAGGAAACGCTTCAGAATGGCGTTGCCGAGCGCGAGGTCGATGGCGTCGATACGCGCGAGCGCGGCGCCCTCAAATTCGCCGCCGTCGTTGAAGAACGTATGCACGGTATCGTGCGTGGCCAGGTCCCGCTCGAAGCTGCGCTTGAAGCTCGCTCGCTTCAGCGGCGTGTGCGCCATCTCCGGGCCGCGCTCCGGCGGCGGAAATTCGCGCAGCTTCGTGTCTTCGGTACGTGGCGGTCGCTCGGGCAGCAGCAATCGGCAGCCTGCGGTGTGCAGCGTCAATTCCACCAGCTCCGGCGCGGGCCAGGCGATCGGCCAATAGCTCGTCGAAACCGCCAGGCGCAGCGCGTGGCCGGCAGGAAAGGCATGCGCAATGTCGTTGAGCTGCACGCGCAACTTGTAGCGGCGACCTGGCACGAGCGGCTGCGGATGCTCGTGGCTGTCGCGGTGCGCGAGATTGAGCAATCCATAAGTGACGCGAGTTGAAGCGCCGTCGGGCGCTACGTCGTTGAGACGCACGGCGAGCATCGCGGCCGGCTTGTCGGCCTCGAGCTCCAGGTCGACGACCGGGGCGCCGAGGATTTCCAGCGGGCGTTCGAGCAGCGGCGAGTCGAAGGAAAGCGAGCGCCCGTCATCGGGCCGCTGATCGAGCGGCATTTCCCCGCCGGCGCCGAAGGCGCACCAGTCGCCTGAGGTGAGCCCGGTCGTCTGCGGCGACTGCAGCCTGAGCACCGCGGGCTCGCCCGCCGCCGTCGCAAGTCCGTTGGCCACCGGATAAAACGAGCGCTCGACGATCCTCGCCGATGGCCAAGCCTCTTCGGCCACCCAGCGGCCGGGCCGGGCTTCGTAATACGATTGCGGCGGCACGGAGTCCTGCATCCAGACGCGGTACATCGGCTCGTCCATGAGCCCGGTGTCACGCCCCTTGAGCCAGTGATCCCACCACCGTACCGCCTCCTGCAGAAAGCCGATCCCCGGCGCAGGCACGCCCTCGTGGGGAAAAACGTGCGCCCAGGGGCCGATCAGGCCCTTGCGCGGTACGTCGAGGCCGGCAAGCAGGCGCGGCACGGCATTCGAGTACCCGTCGGCCCAGCCGCCGATGGCGTAAACGGGACAGCGAATGCGCGAGTAATCCTCGCAGACTGAACCGTGCCTCCAGTACCCGTCGCGATGCGAATGCTCGAGCCAACGCGCCGGAAAAAGCGTCGCGTGTTCGAGCCGTTCGCGCCACATGTCGCGCCACCGCTCGCCGACGATCTCCGGGTCCGGCGGGTAGGCGTTGAAGCTGAACAGCACCGAGCCCCACGACTGGTTCTCGTTCAGCAGGCAGCCGCCCATGTAGTGCGCGTCATCGGCATAGCGGTCGTCGCTCGCGCAGAGCGTGACGATCGCGGCCAGTTCCGGCGGATTGCGTGCGGCGACCTGTAACGCATTGAAGCCGCCCCACGAGATGCCCATCATGCCGACCTTGCCGTTGCACCATGCCTGGCGCGCCAGCCAGTCGATCACCTCTACAGCATCATCGTGCTCGGCCTGCGAATACTCGTCGCCGAGCACACCGTCGGAATCGCCCGAACCGCGCAGGTCGACGCGCACCGCTGCATAGCCGGAGCCGGCGAAGTAATGATGCATAGGCTCGTCGCGCGCGCGCGTGAAGTCGCGCTTGCGATAGGGCAGGTATTCGAGGATTGCCGGCACCGGCTCGGTATCGGCGTTCTCCGGCATCCAGATGCGCGCCGCGAGGCGGCAGCCGTCGGACAGCTCGATCCAGACGTTTTCGATCTCGCGGACCGGGTGGCGGAAAACCTCGACTGTCCTGACGGCGCCGGTCATCTGCGGCGGCGCGAACGGCGGATCTTCTGCGTCGACCAGAAATGCAGCGCGAGGCGTTCGCGCGCGGCGAAACCTGCGTCCAGATCGAGGCAGTTCACGATCGCGAGGCGGAATCCGCCCGGCGGCATGGCATGTTGCTCCGGCGGCTTGTCCTCGTAAAACGTCGTCTGCACGCTCGAGATCTCTGCCTGCGAGAGCAGGTCCTCGATCACTCTTTCCGGTGGATGGTGATAGTGAGGCCCGTGCGGGCCGAACAGCACGACGCTGTATCCGTCGCGCCGGTCATTATCCGCATACTCCCAGCGCCCGTGCGAGTACAACGCGACGAGCGCATCGAGCCATCCCGCGCCGTAGAGATCCGGCCATTGATCGGAAAAGCGCAAGTGGCACTCGATGATCAGGCCGCCGATGGTTTCGAGATTGACCATGCCCGTGTAATGCGGAAGATTTTGACGCAGCCACTCGCCGCAATGCGACTCGATCGCGGGGCGCGCCTCGGCGAGCACGGTCCAGTAGTCGAAAATGCCTTCGCCGAGCGACTTGCCGGTGACATGGCGCCACCAGCGCGGCTCGCCCGCGACCACGGCCACATCGCTGCTGACGTGCTCGCCGTCCAGCAGCGCCATCCACATATGGCCCGCCATCTGTGCGCGTTCGTACGCGTCGGCGTCGTGCAGCACGCAGCTCCCCGCGCCCATGCCCCGCAGGTTGTAGATCGGCTTGCTGAAGACCGGAAACCGTGTCGGAGCCAGGCCGTGCGGGCCGTGCTCCAGCCTTTGCGTTTCGCAGATCAGGAGCTTGTTGTAGACCCATCGGTGCGCCGCGAACAGGCGGTAGGAGTCACCGTCCTCGGTGGGGATGAAGACCTCTGCGGGGCAGGCGACGCCCTCGAAGTACTGCATCCGCCACGGGTCGTTTTCGACGATCGGCATCGCGGCATGATGCGCATCGGCCGTCCGCGTGTCCACCTCGCGCCGGCGGGAACTATTCCCCGCGGCACCGGCCGAAACGCATCAGCGCCACCTGTCACTCGCAGCCGGACAAGAGGTACGAACATGAACGGAAGATGCGAGACGAGAGCGATGGGCTGCCTGGCCTGGATGCTGGCAGCGGGACTTGTCGTGGCGCAACCGGCGCCGGACACCAAAGAAGCGGACGCGGCCTATCAGGCGGAGGAGTGGGCCGGGGCCGCCGCCGGGTACGAGAAGATCGTCGCGGCCGAGCCGTCCAACGCGCGAGCCTGGTACCGGCTCGGTGTGTCGCGGCGCGAGATCGGGGAGCATGCGGCCGCCGTGGAAGCTTTCGGGCACGCCCAGTCGGGCGGCGTGCCGTCGTCTTTTGTCGATTACGAGATAGCGAAGGTTCGCGCGCTGCAGGGGGACGAGGACGCGGCGTACGCGAAGCTCGAATCGGCGGTCGCGGGCGGATTCGCGAACTACCAGGGGCTGGAAGCCGACGAAGACCTTGCCGGCCTGCGGGGCGGTGACACGTTTGCTGCACTCGTCGACCGGGCGAAGCGGAACGCCATGCCTTGCGAGTACGACCCGAAGCATCGCGAGTTCGATTTCTGGATCGGCGAATGGGCGGTAGCAGACGCGAACGGGACGCCGCAAGGTCATAACAGCATCACGAAAGATCAGAACGGCTGCGTGCTCATCGAGAGATGGACGAGCGCCGGGGGCGGCGGCGGAGGCATGAGCATGAACTTCTACGACCCTGGCAAGCAGCAATGGGTGCAGCAGTGGGTCAGCGCCAATGGCGGGTTCATCAACATCGCGGGCGGAATGGAGGACGGATCGATGGTGTTGGTGGGCACGATCAACGGTCCGGGACAGACAACCGATCAGCCGTTTCGCGGCACGTGGACGCTGTTGGACGACGGTCGGATGCGGCAGTTCTTCGAGCAGTCGAGTGATGGCGGCAAGACCTGGGCGCCCTGGTTCGAGGGCTTCTACTCCCGCAAGTCTGCCGGACAGTAGCGCCTGACCGCGGCGAAGGGGGACCTTCCTGATCTCGCTATGCGAAATCAGGAATGGCCCTTTTCCGCATTTCCCGGCGACCCGGTTACAATGGTGGTGGCACCGCCATGCAATACCGGCTACCTCCACAACAAGGCCCGGCGCTTCATCCCGTCGCGAGATTCCTGAGCTTCCTCGGCGCAGTGCTTGCGCTTGGTCTGGCGTTCTTTCTCGGGTTATTCTTCGTCGCGGTCGTGGCCGGGCTGCTTCTGCTGGGAGCTCTCGTCATCGGCGCGCGGGTCTGGTGGCTGCGCCGCCAGATCCGCCAGGCGCTCGCGCGGCGCGCTGACGAGGGGGAGGAGGGGATCGTCATCGAGGGACAATACACGGTCGTCGACGCCGAGCGTCGGCGAAATCGCGAGTAATGGCATCCCGCGGTAACCGGCGATCGCGGCGACGCCGGCTGCTGATCCCCATCGTCAGTTTCGTCGTCGTGGCGCTGGCCGTCGCCTGGTTTTTCGACGAGCAAGCCACTTCCACCGTCATCATCGTGCGCCATGCCGAGAAGGCCGCGAAGCCGGCCGACGATCCGGGCCTGAGCCCGGCCGGCAAGCTGCGCGCGCAGTGGCTCGCCGACATGCTGGAGGATATCGACGTCGTCGAGGGTCTCGACGCGATCTATGTGTCCGAAGCGCGACGGACGCGCGAAACGGCCATGCCGCTCGCGAACCGGCTGGATCTGCCGATTCACGAGATGCCAGCGGCGGATGTGAGTGGCCTGGTAAAGCGCATCGAGGACGAGCACAAGAGCGATATCGTCCTGATCGTCGGGCACAGCGACACGGTCCCCGCCCTGATCCGCGAGTTCGGCGGCAGCAAGAACGTGCCGGAAATCGAAGAGCACGAGTATTCGAACGTCTACATCCTCAGCATGCCCTGGTCGGGCAAGACGAAGACGCTGCGACTCAAGTACGGCAATCCCTATCTCGACGACGAGCGTTGAGAAGAGGGTTCTTTCGCAGGCTGCCGTCGGTATCCAGGGACGGGTAGGGAACGCCCTTCAGCCTGCAGCTTGCGGCGATCCTCGGATAGCACCATTCGAACAGAATCCGGGCGCGCACATCGGGCTTGAGGCGACATTTCCCATAGCAGCCGGCGGCCACGCGTTGCCGCTCGGCTTCGTACAGGATGACGGCCGCCGCCACCGAGACGTTGAGCGATGCCACCATGCCGTGCATGGGGATCACGATGTGCCGGTCGGCGAGCGCCGCGGCGGGCGCGGAAACGCCGTCGAGCTCGGAGCCCAGCAGAATCGCCGAGGGTCGCGTGTAGTCGATTGAGCGGTAGTCGACGGCCTGGGCGGAGAAATGCGCCGCCAGAATTTCGAAGCCGGCCGATTCGAGCGTTGCGCAAGCGGCTGCCACGCTCTCGTGCACGCGGACCTCGACCCAGTGCCGGCTGCCCCCCGAAATTCCCCGGTGTCTTTGCACCGCGCCGTCGTCAGAAACGGCGTGCACGACAGGGACGCCCACCGCATCGCAGGTCCTGAGCAGGGCGGAGAGGTTGTGCGATTTGTGCACGTTCTCCGCGATCAGGGCGAGATCCGGCTGCCGGCGATCGAGCGCCGTGCGCAACTTCCTGAAACGTTCCGGCGTCATGGAGTGCGATAATAGCGGCGGAAGCCACGCAGGGCTGAATTCATTCGGGTAGCCAGGTTCGGGTGGCGAGCAAATGCATCAAAACAAGATCACGATCCGCACCGAAGGCCGCGGGACCATCGACATCACTTCCCGGGTGCAGGAGGTCGTGCGTGAGGCCAGCGTGGAGCGCGGCCTGTGCCATGTGTTCAATCATCACACCAGCGCCTCGCTCATGCTCTGCGAAAATGCCGATGCCACCGTGCGGAGCGACCTGGAGGCCTGGATGCAGCGCGCCGTCCCCGACGGGGACCCGCTGTTCGAGCATGTCGCGGAAGGCCCGGACGACATGCCGGCTCATGTGCGCACGTTGCTGACGCATTCGAGCCTGACGATCCCGGTCACGGCAGGCCGCTGCGCCCTCGGCAGGTGGCAGGGCATTTACCTCTGGGAGCACCGGCGCGCTCCGCATACGCGCTCGGTCACGGTGACGGTATTCAGCGGTTGAGCGGTTGATACCCTGGGAGCAGGGATCAAACGCCTGCGACGTCCAGCGCCTTGCGGATGAACGCTTCGTGCCGGGCGATGCGAAAATCGGCAAGCACCGCGCCCTTGATCGTGCGATCGGGACTCACACAGAAGGTCGCCCGACGCACGCCGATCCCGAGCGGCCCGTCGACGCCGTACATGCGAATCACCGTCTTGTCCTCATCGCTGAGCAACGTGAAAGGAAGCTTGTGCCGCTGTCGAAACCTGCGGTGGCTCGCAGGTGACTGGGGGCTCACGCCTGCGACATTCAGCCCGGACTTGAGGATCAGATCATGAAGATCGCGTATGCGACACGCCTCGCGCGTGCAGCCGGGGGTGAAATCGGCCGGATAGAAATAGAGAATGAGCGGTCCGTCGTTGAGCAGCGAGGTCAACGAGACGTCTTCGCCGTCCTCGCGCGGCAGCGAGAATTCCGGTGCTCTGTCGCCAGGCTCAAGCATGGTTTCCTCCGTGCCTGAAAGAAGGCCGCATCCATGCCCCCTCGAGATTCGGGACGCATCGCGTCAGTTGGTCTTGAAACCGAGCTCCATCATGTCGTAATGCGCCGGCTCGAAGCCGAGCCGCCGATAGGCCGCGCTGGCGGACTCGTTCGATTTCTCGACGTAGAGACGCAGGCCGCGCACTGAAGTATTTACTTCAGGTAGTGCCATTAAGTAGTTGAAAAGTTGCTTTAAAATGCCGCGTCCCCGGTAGGCTTCCTCGATATAGACGCTTTGCAGCCACCAGAAGTTGCCATTTCTCCAGTCGCTCCACTCGAAGGTCACCGATATCTGCCCGACGGTCTTGCCGCCGATCTCCGCGAGAAAATACAAACCTTTGGAGCGGTCGCCGAGAATAGTGGTGACGCCGCGCCGCAGCCGCTCGCGATCGAGCCGCATATTTTCCGTCTCCTCGGCGAGCCGTGCGTTGTAATCGACCACGATATCGATATCGGCGATCGTGGCCTGGCGAATTTCCACGTTCATCGTTGGCCGGGAATGTGGCGGAAATCGGCATGATAACGCCTTGCGCGTATCGATGCGGCGCGTCGACTTGCCGCGCGGATGCCGCTAGAATTCACGATCCACAACGGATGGGGCGGTAGCTCAGCTGGGAGAGCGTCGCGTTCGCAATGCGAAGGTCGGGAGTTCGATCCTCCTCCGCTCCACCACCCGTGCCGGCAATCGACCCGCCCCGGTAGCTCAGGGGATAGAGCGTCCGCCTCCTAAGCGGAAGGCCGCAGGTTCGAATCCTGCTCGGGGCACCAGGCCGGGGGTGCGGTGGTACACTGCGCCGCCCTTCGTTCTGCGGTGAATCCAGCATGCGTCAAATGGCTCGATATCTCATTCGATCTTTTTCATCGCTCGCGCTGCTCGCCCTGACTGCGCCAGCACACGTAGCTGCCCAGGCCGACACGGAATACGAAATCGATTACACCGTGCGTTTTCTGCCGGAGGAGCAGGCCGCCGATGTGACCATGGAGGTTCGCCCGGATACCGGCCGTGCCAAGCGGTTCACGTTCACAATGGACCCGGCGCGCTACGCCGACATCGAGGGCGACGGCGACATCACGATCGAAGACGACGAGGTCGAATGGGTAGTACCCGAGGACGGAGGCCGGTTTCGCTATCGCTACGGCCCGATCGATCACAAGCGCGACGACGGCGGCTACGATGCCCGAATCACCGACGACTGGACGATCCTGCGCGGCGACGACCTGTTTCCGTCGGGCGAGGTGCTCCTGACCAAAGGCGCCGACTCCGAAACCAGGCTGCATTTCGAATTGCCGGACGCGTGGACGATGGTGGATACGGGTTTCGGCCGCGTCGAGCACAGCGACAGCTTCGTGGTGACCAACGCAGAGACCCGCTTCGATCGGCCGGTCGGATGGATCATCGCCGGCAGCGTCGGCAACCGGTTCGAACGCATCGCCGGCGTCGAGCTGTCCGTCGCGGCGCCCAAGGGCAGCGCGATGCACCGCAGCGATATCGTGGCATTCTGCAACTGGATCCTGCCCGAGATGCAGCACGCGTTCGATGATATGCCGAACAAGATCCTGATTGTCGGCGCCGACGATCCGATGTGGCGCGGCGGCCTGTCGGGACCTAATTCGATCTATCTGCACAGCGGCCGCCCGCTGATCTCGGGAAACTACACTTCTTCGCTGGTGCATGAGCTGGTTCACATCGCCACGGGAGTGCGCGACGAGGAAGGTTATGACTGGATTCCGGAAGGGCTGGCCGAATTCTATGCGGTCGAGCTGCTCCGCCGCGCCGGCGGCATGACCGAGGAGCGCTACGAAAAAGTGCGCGACTTCATGCGAGACTGGAGCGGGGAGGTCGAAACCCTCCATGCCGATGACTCGACCGGACCCCGCACGGCCCGCGCCGTGCTGTTCTTTCAGGAGCTCGACGCCGATATCCGCTCCAGCACCGACGATGAAAAGGACCTGGACGACGTCGCCCGCCTGCTGATGCATGAACGGCGCGTCGACCTGAACGATCTCCGGGAAGCCAGCGAATCCGTGGCCGGCGGCAAGCTCGAGGCCTTCGAATCACCGTTGCTGAAATAACCGCCTTGATATCGAATCGGGCGAAGCCGCTCAAAAATCCGGCAAGCCCGTCGGAACTCCGGTGAGCAAGCGGCCTGAGTTCGAGTTCCTGACCTCGCGCCAGTTCACGGCCTGGATGCACGAGCAGAGCGTGAGCCTGGTCTTCACCACCTATCAGGCCGGCAAGCTGTTCTTTCTCGGTATGCAGCCGAACGGCCGGCTGGAGATCTTCAATCGCACTTTCAACCGGTCGATGGGCCTGCACGCAACGCCGGACACCCTCTACATGAGCACGCTCTATCAGCTCTGGCGTTTCGAGAACGGCTTGCAGGCGGGCGAGGAGCATCGGGGCTACGACCGCGTTTACGTGCCGCAGGTGGCATGGACGACCGGCGACCTCGACATACACGACATCGGCGTCGACCATGACGGCAGGCCGGTGTTCGTGAACACGCTGTTCGGCTGTCTCGCCACGGTCAGCGAAAGCCATAGCTTCGAGCCCCTGTGGCGGCCGCCGTTCCTGTCCAGACTCGCCGCAGAGGATCGCTGCCATCTCAACGGCGTTGCAATCGCCGACGGCTTGCCGCGATACGTGACGAGCGTGAGTCGGAGCGATGTTGCGGATGGCTGGCGCGATGCGCGCCTGGATGGCGGCGTGGTCACCGATGTGGTCAGGAACGAAGTCGTGCTCGAAGGACTCTCGATGCCGCATTCGCCCCGCTGGTATCGCGATCGGCTGTGGCTGCTCGATTCGGGCAACGGATATTTCGGACACGCCGATCTGGATGTCGGCCGTTTCGAGAAGGTTGCGTTCTGCGCCGGCTACGCTCGCGGTCTCGCGTTCCACGGCGACTATGCCATCGTGGGGGTGTCGAGACCTCGAGAGAACAAAACCTTCTCGGGCCTGCGGCTGGATATCGAGTTGACGGCCAAACATGCGGAGGCGCGCTGCGGCCTGCTCATCGTCGATTTGCGCAGCGGCGATATCGTGCACTGGCTGCGGATAACCGGCCTGATCGGGGAGATTTACGACGTCGCCGTGCTCCCCGGCGTGCGCAGGCCCATGGCCGTGGGGCTCAAAACCGATGAAATTCGCCGCGTGCTCTCGGTCGCGCCGGCTCCGAAGGAAGCCCGAATTTAGAGCTTGGATAGCGTGACACCTCGCGCTATAGTCGATTGTATGCCCACTTGCGGGCCGATCAGGCGCCGGGTCGAATTCTGCGGTCGCCGCCGATCCGGGAATAAATAATTACCGCCAATGCGCGAATTGCGTTCGCCGGACGCTTTAATAAACAAGGACGATAGCGCCGTGGCGCTGATGACATTTCGTCACGCAAGCGCATTCAGGAGATCAGTCATGAGTAGTGGAAAGACAGCGTCGTCTTCCACCTCGCGACCGGCGTGCTCAGGGCGCCACGAGCTGCGCGCAGCTGTGCGCCGTGAGCTGGTGCAACAGCGTCCCGCGCTCAGCGTCGGTGCAGGTCTCGTCGCGTTCGGTCTCGCGGCACAGCCGGTGCTGGCGGCATCGTTTCCGGCCGAGCTCGAGCTGTCGAGCCTGCTGCAGGCCAACGGTGGCGACGGCAGCGCAGGGTTCGTCCTGAATGGCATCGACGCCATCGACGTCTCGGGCCGCTCGGTGAGCACCGCCGGTGACGTCAATGGTGACGGCATCGATGACCTGATCGTGGGCGCGCCCTACGCGGAGACCGGCGGTCGACGGGGCATGGGGGAGAGTTACGTCGTGTTCGGCCGGAATCAGACGCCGTTTCCCGCCGAGCTCGCGCTGTCGAGCCTGCTGCCTAAGAACGGCGGCGACGGGAGCGCAGGGTTCGTCCTGGATGGCATCGAGGCCGGCGATAACTCGGGCATTTCGGTGAATGCGGCGGGCGACGTCAATGGCGACGGCATCGATGACTTGATCGTGGGGGCCTCCCGCGCCTCTCCTGGCGATCGTGGCTCTACCGGACAGAGCTATGTCGTGTTCGGCCGGGATCAGACAGGCTTTCCCACGAGGTTCAGGCTGTCGAGCCTGCTGCCGGCGAACGGCGGCAACGGCAGCGCGGGTTTCGTCCTGAACGGCACCGACGCCTACGATGGCGCGGGGACTTCGGTAAGCGCAGCGGGTGACGTGAACGGCGACGGCATCGACGACGTGCTGGTGAGCGCTCCATACGGAAATCCCGGCGGTCGAGAGAATGCCGGCCAGAGCTATGTCGTGTTCGGCCGGAATCAGACGGGGTTTCCCGCCGTGCTCGAACTGTCGAGCCTGCTGCCTGCGAATGGCGCCGACGGCAGCGTGGGGCTCGTGCTGAATGGCATTCGAAGCCGCGACTATTCGGGCCTTTCGGCAAGCGCGGCAGGCGATGTGAACGGCGACGGTATCGGTGACTTGCTGGTGGGAACTTTCCGTCTCGGCGCTCGACCGGATGCCGGGGAAAGCTATGTCGTGTTCGGCCAGGCGGCGCTTCCCGCCGAGCTCGAGCTATCGAGCCTGCTGCCGAGGAACGGCGGCGACGGCAGCGCGGGATTCATCCTGAACGGCATCGATGACGATGATCAATCGGGTTTTTCGGTGAGCGCGGCGGGTGACGTCAATGCCGATGGAATCGATGATCTGCTGGTAGGCGCTCGCTCCGCCGGCCCGGGCGGTCGACGGGAAGCGGGGGAGAGCTACGTCGTGTTCGGCCGGAATCAGGCACCGTTTCCCGCCAAGTTCGAGTTATCGAGCCTGCTGCCGGAAAACGGCGGCAATGGCAGCGCGGGGTTCATCCTGAATGGAATTGACGAAGACGATAGTGTCGGAAGCGAGGTGAGCGCGGCCGGTGACGTCAACGGCGATGGCATCGATGACCTGCTGCTGAGCGCTTTCCAGGGCAGTCCGGGCGGTCGAATGTATGCGGGGGAGAGCTACGTGGTATTCGGCCGGGATCAGACGGCGTTCCCCGCCGAGTTCGAGCTGTCCAGCCTGCAGCAGGCCAACGGCGGTGACGGAAGCTCCGGGTTTATCCTGAATGGCATCGACGCTTACGATTTCTCGGGCGGTTCGTTGAGCGCGGCGGGTGACGTGAACGGCGACGGTATCGACGACGTGCTGATCGGTGCTGACAGCGCCTCTCCGAATAATCGTGACAGTGCCGGGGAGAGCTACGTCGTCTTCGGGCGGTCGGCCGACAGCAACGGCCCCATGTGCGACGGCCTCCCGGCCACAGTCGTCGGGACCCCCGGTGATGACGTCATCCGCGGCACCTCGGCACCGGACGTGATCCACGGCCTCGGCGGTGACGACACGATCAGTGGTCTGGGCGGCAATGACACTGTGTGCGGCGGCAGAGGCCGCAATTTCATCGAGGGTAATGCGGGCCATGACCGGCTGTTCGGTGGCATTGACATGGATGTCATCCGTGGCGGCAGCGGGAACGACGAGCTGTTCGGCCGCCGTGGGAACGATGTGCTTTTCGGCCACGAGGGCGACGATCAATTGTTCGGCCGGCGGGGCATCGATCTCCTGATCGGCGGTACAGGCTTTGACGACTGCAACGGCGGCAAGGGAATCGGCGATGCGACGCTGAGCTGCGAGCTGAGTACAAATATCCCCTGATCACGGCGGCGCGTGGTCGCTGAGCTTTACTTAATTTGGTCGCCGCCCGGATTTGTCGAACAGTTCCTCGGGCATTGCCTGTACTATGCCTATCCTGCCGGATCGTGATCAGGCGTCAGCAGGCAGGGAGCATGGAGTCGAAGGACCGCACGACAACGAAAAATCGCCGGCTCATCGACCAGCTCCTGGGCGTTCGGGACTTCCTTCCGTTCGTGCCGAAGGATCGCCGGAACAAGGCCGACCGGCGAAATGTCACCGCGAAGTCGCTGCTGCACGGCGGATTCCATCCGCGCCGGCGTGCCGTGCGCCGGGCGTCCGACACCGGACCGCAATATCTCGACTGGCATCATCCCTCACTGCTGATTGCGGTGCTCGGCATCCTCATCCTGAGCGGAATCGATGCCTTCCTGACCCTCAAGCTCCTGCACCTCGGCGGCGAGGAGCTCAATCCGGTCATGAGACAGCTCATAGAGAACGACCTTCGCTTCTTCGCGGTCGCGAAGATGGGGTTGACCGGCGCGGGTGTCATCCTGTTCGTCCTGCACGCCAACGCGCGCCTGTTTCGCGTGCTCAGGGTAGACCGATTGCTCTACCTGTTTTTCTTTCTGTATCTCGGGCTCATCGCCTACGAGTTGAAGCTGCTCGGCTACTTTTGAACCATGCGCGTCGCCCATCCGGCGCCGGCGCGCGTTTTCCTATTGATGACCCTTCGGCTAGAATAGCCACTCATTTTCACGCCTGTATGAACGGACAGTAATCGCCCCGGCCGCCCGGCAGGGAAAGCCTCGAGGCGCGGCTGCAATCCATGACCGACTCCCTCAAAGCGCGATATGCATCGAGCCCGCTGTTCGGCGGCAACGCGCCGTACATCGAGCAGCTTTACGAAGCCTTCCTGAACGACCCGGACGCGGTTCCACGGCCCTGGCGCGAGCATTTCGAACGAATCTCGGACGGCGCAGCCGGCGAGCGTGCGCACGGGCCGATTCGCGACGCTGCGGTAAGACGCGCAGCGCAGCGGCCGGCTGCGATCGCCGCCGCGCGCGCGCCTGCGCATTCGGAATTCGAGAAACAGGCGGCGGTGTCGCGCCTGATCCAGACCTGGAGCTTGCGCGGCCATCAGGTCGCGGACATCGATCCGCTCGGCCTCATGGAGCGGCATACGCCGCGCGTGCTCGAGCCGAGTCATTTCGGGCTGACGGAAGCCGATCTCGACACGGAGTTTTCCGCCAGCGGTCTCGCCGATACGGCCGCCGGCGCGGATATGAAGCTGCGCGACATCCTCGCGCTGCTCGAGCGCATATACGCCGGCAAGATCGGCGCGGACTTCGCGCATGTCTCGCGCTCGAAAGAGCGGCTGTGGCTGCGCGAGCGCCTGGAGTCGGGGCTGGTTTCCGAGTATCTCGCCGACGACGAGAAGCGCGCGCTGTTGGCCAGCCTCACACGCGCCGAGGGCATTGAGCGTTACCTGCACACGCGATTCGTCGGCCAGAAGCGGTTCTCGCTCGAGGGGGGCGAGAGCCTCACTCCGATGATCGAGGACCTCATCCAGCAGGGCGGCGCGCGCGGCGTGCGCGAGATCATCATCGGCATGGCGCACCGCGGCCGCATCAATGTGCTCGTCAACGTGCTGGGCAAATCGCCCGAGGATCTGTTCTCGGAATTCGAGGGCCATTACGACCCGAAGGCGCAGCCGGGCTCCGGCGACGTCAAGTATCACCTCGGCTTTTCCGCCGACGTGGAAACGCCGAAAGACAACGTGCACGTCGCGCTGGCGTTCAACCCGTCGCACCTGGAGATCGTTGATCCCGTCGTCGAGGGTTCCGTGCGCGCCCGTCAGGACCGGCGCGGCGACAAGGAGCGCAACAGCGTGGTGCCGGTGCTCGTCCACGGCGACGCGGCATTCGCCGCGCAGGGAGTCGTCATGGAGACCCTGCAGATGTCACAGACGCACGGTTTCACGACCGGCGGGACCATCCACATCATCTGCAACAATCAGATCGGCTTCACGATCAGCGATCCGCTCGACGCGCGGTCGACGCCCTATTGCAGCGACGTCGCGAAGATGATCGAGGCGCCGGTGTTTCACGTGAACGCGGACGATCCGGAGGCCGCGCTGTTCGTGACGCGGCTCGCGCTGGAATATCGCCAGACATTTCACAAGGACGTCGTCATCGATCTCGTCTGCTATCGGCGTCACGGTCATAACGAGGCGGACGAACCCGCCGCGACGCAGCCGGTCATGTACGACGTGATTCGCAAGCATCCACCCGTCCGCAAGCTCTATGCCGACAAGCTCATCGAGGCGGGCGTGATGAGCGAGGAGGATGCGCAGGCGCTCGGCGACGCCTACCGGGCCGGCCTCGACGAGGGCAAGCTGCGCACGGATAAAGTCATCAGCATGGTCGGCAACAAGTACACGGTCGACTGGAGCGTGCACCGCGAGGCCGATTGGGATAAGAGGGTCGAGACCGGCATAAACGCGAAAGATGTAGCGCGGTATGCGAAAGCGTTCACCGAACTGCCGGAAGGCTTCAAGCTGCATCCGCGGGTCGCGCGCATCGTCGAGGATCGCCGGAAAATGGCGGCCGGCGAGCAGCCGATGGACTGGGGGTTCGCCGAGACGATGGCTTACGCGAGCCTGTTGAACGAAGGCTACGGCGTGCGGCTGACGGGCCAGGACACGGCGCGCGGCACGTTCTTCCATCGACACTCGGAGCTGCACGACACCGAGACCGGCGCGATCCTCGTGCCATTGCGGCATGTCGGCGACGAGCAGGCGAGCTTCACGGTCGTCGATTCGCTGCTTTCCGAGGAAGCCGTGGTCGGCTTCGAGTACGGCTTCAGCACGACAGATCCCGACACGCTGGTCATCTGGGAGGCACAGTTCGGCGATTTCGTGAACGGTGCCCAGGTGGTCATCGACCAGTTCATCTCCTCGGGCGAAGCAAAATGGGGCCGTCTGTCCGGGCTGACGCTGTTCCTGCCGCACGGCTACGAAGGCCAGGGACCGGAGCATTCCTCCGCGCGCCTGGAGCGCTTTCTGCAGCTTTGCGCGGAGCACAACATGCAGGTATGCGTGCCGTCCACGCCCGCGCAGCTGTTCCATATGCTGCGCAGGCAGATGCTGCGCCCGTTCCGCCGGCCGCTCATCGTCATGACGCCGAAGAGCCTGCTGCGCCACAAGCTTTCCGCCTCGGCGCTGGAGACGCTGACCGACGGCGGATTCCGGGAGGTCATCGGCGAGACCGAAGGCCTCGATGCGAATGAAGTCCGGCGCGTGGTCTTTTGCAGCGGCAAGGTGTACTTCGACCTGCTGCAGGCCCGCGAAACGAGCCAGGCCGAGGGCGTGGCGCTCGTGCGCATCGAGCAGCTCTACCCGTTTCCGATCGACGATTATGCGGCGGTCATCGAGCAGTATCCGAAAGCGGACGAAATCATCTGGTGCCAGGAAGAGCCGCAGAATCAGGGAGCGTGGTATCAGATCCGCCATCGACTGCAGGAGCCGCTCGCCAAGCGACATACCTTCGAGTACGCCGGGCGTGCCCAGGCGGCAGCGCCGGCCTGCGGCATCTACCAGCTCCACGAGCGGCAGCAGCGCGCGCTCGTCGCCGCCGCGCTCGGCGTCGAGGCCGACGAAGTTGCCGCGAAACGCAAGCAGAAGAGCCGACAGTCCAGAACGAACAGGAAACAGGCATGAGCATCGAAGTGAAGGTTCCCCAGCTTCCCGAGTCGGTGGCCGATGCGACTCTGGTCGCCTGGCACAAGTCGCCCGGAGATGCCGTCGAGCGCGACGAGAATCTCGTGGACCTGGAAACCGACAAGGTCGTGCTCGAGGTGCCGGCGCCTGCTTCCGGCGTGCTGAAAGAGATCAAGATCAAGGACGGCACGACCGTGACGAGCGGCGAGCTGCTTGCGGTGCTGGAGGAGGGCGGTGCTGCGGCGAAAAAAGGTGACGGCGAGAAGCGCGAGGCGGACGCCCGCGAGGAAGAGAAAGAGGCGCCGCCGGAATCGAAGCGCGAAACCGGGAAGGAGGAGGTGGCGGCTGAAAAGGAAAAGGGCCGCGCGGCCGCGCGGCTCAGTCCGTCCGTGCGCCATCTGCTCGAGGAGCACGACATAGATCCCGCCGACATCGAAGGCACCGGGCGGGACGGCCGCATCACCAAGTCCGACGTCATGAGCTTCATCGACGAGGAGAAAGGGGCGCCGGCCAAAGAGCGGAAAGAACGAAAGGCGGAGCAGCCCGCGGAAGCGCGCGCCCCCCGCCCGGCGCCCGCCGGCCCGCGCCACGAGGAACGTGTCGCCATGACGCGCCTGCGCGCGCGCATCGCCGAGCGCATGGTGCAGGCGCAGAGCGAGGCCGCCATGCTGACTTCGTTCAACGAGGTCGACCTGGGCGAGGTGATGGCCCTGCGCGCGCGCTACAAGGAATCCTTCGAGAAGACGCACGGCGTGCGGCTCGGGCTCATGTCGTTCTTCGTCAAGGCAGCGGTCGCGGCGCTCAGGCAATTCCCTGTCGTCAACGCTTCCGTCGAAGGCAAGGACATCATCTATCACGACTATCACGACATCGGGATTGCGGTGTCCACTGAACGCGGGTTGATGGTGCCGATCCTGCGCGATGCCGGGCAGATGAGCTTCGCCGACGTGGAACGCAGCATCAATGAGTTCGCTTCCCATGCGCGCGAGGGCACGATCGCCCTCGAGGATCTGACCGGCGGCACGTTCACGATCACCAACGGCGGCGTGTTCGGCTCGTTGATGTCCACGCCGATCCTCAATCCGCCGCAGAGCGCCATCCTCGGCATGCACAAGATCCAGGAGCGGCCGATGGTCGTCGATGGCAAGATCGAGGCGCGGCCCATGATGTATATCGCCGTGACCTACGATCACCGCATCGTCGACGGCCGGGAAGCCGTGCTGTTCCTCGTCGCAGTCAAGCAGGCGCTGGAAGACCCCGCGCGCCTGCTGATCGGCATCTGATATCGATTTTCAGATCGAGCAATCCCGGGAGAAATCATGAGCCAGAGTTTCGACGTCGTCGTCATCGGCGCCGGTCCGGCCGGTTATGTCGGCGCCATTCGCGCCGCGCAGCACGGCCTCAAGACCGCTTGCATCGACGAGTGGAAGAACCATGACGGCAGCACCGCGTTCGGCGGCACCTGCCTGAATGCCGGTTGCATCCCGTCCAAGGCGCTGCTCGAATCCTCGGAGCTCTACCATCGCGCGAACGAAGAGTTTGCGGCGCACGGTATCCAAGTCGACGGCGTCAGGATGGATATAGCGGCCATGCAAAAGCGCAAGGACGGCGTCGTCAAGCAGCTCACGGGCGGAATCGACACGCTGTTCAAGGCCAACAAGGTTTCCGGCCTCAAGGGCCACGGCAAGCTGCTTTCCGCCGGCAAGGTCGAGTTCACGCCCCACGAGGGCAAGCCCGAGACGATCGATGCGAAGGACGTGATACTGGCGCCCGGGTCGATTCCCATCGAGCTGAAAGTGGTTCCATTCGACGGCGAACGGATCGTCGATTCCTGGGGCGCGCTCGAGTTCGACAGCGTGCCGGCGAAGCTAGGCGTCATCGGCGGCGGCGTGATCGGGCTCGAGCTCGGCAGCGTCTGGCAGCGGCTCGGCGCCGAGGTCGTGATCCTCGAGGCGCTGGACGATTTCCTGTTCATGGTCGATCGTCAGATCGCGAAAGACGCGCAGCGGCAGTTCAGGAAACAGGGGCTCGATATTCGCCTGGGCGCCAAAGTGACGGGGGCGAAAGTGGCGAAGTCCGGCGTGAAGCTGAGCTACGAGGACAAGGACGGCAAGCACGATATCGAAGTCGACAAGGTCATCGTCTCCGTCGGCCGGCGGCCATTCTCCGACGGCCTGTTGTCGGACGACGCGGGCGTCAAGGTCGATGATCGCGGGTTCATCGAGGTGGACGAGGAATGCCGCACCAACATCGAGCACGTGTGGGCGATCGGCGATGCCGTGCGCGGTCCGATGCTCGCGCACAAGGGCTCGGAGGAGGGGATCATGGTCGCGGACCTGATTGCCGGCGAGATCGCCGAGATGAACTACAAGGTCATTCCATCCGTCATCTACACGGCGCCGGAGATCGCCTGGGTCGGCCAGAGCGAGGAGCAGGTCAGGGAAACCGGCCGCAAATACAAGGTCGGCACATTCCCGTTCACCGCCAACGGCCGCGCCAAGGGCATGCAGCAGACCGCCGGGCTCGTCAAGATCGTCTCGGCCGCTGACGACGACGAGATACTCGGGGTGCACATTTCGGGCCCCGTCGCCGGAGAGCTGCTGAGCGAAGTCGTGCTCGCGATGGAGTTCTCGGCGAGCACGGAAGACATCCAGCGCACGATCCACTCGCATCCGACGCTGAGCGAAGCCCTGCACGAAGCCGCGCTCGCCGCCGACAAGCGGGCCATTCACGCGATAAACAAGTAGGGCGGGTCCGACGGGCTGAGCGATCAGCCGTACGCCAGGTCGTCCATCATGTCGGCGAAGTCGGTCCAGTTGATGCGCTTGCGCTTTTTCCGGTTGCGGCCATACCAGTACAGCGAGCCGCGGCCGATCGCCAGCGTTCCGAGCTTGAGCTCGTCCGCATAGATCTGCAGCGTCAGGGAGCTGCCGGCCTTGCTCAGGCCGGGCACGTGGAAGCGGGCTTTGACGAGATGCTTCCTTCGGACCGAGCTTGCCTTCTTCTTGCGTTTCGCCATGGCGCCTCCAGTAAGACGCGCGGGTTCAGGGCGCTGCCGTGAGTTCACCGGTCGCGCGCAAGTCCGGCGGCGCGATCGCCGGCTCGGGATGCATCGGCAGGCGCACCACGAACTCGCTGCCGCGGCCTATGCCGTCGCTGTGCACGCGAATGCTGCCGCCGTGCATCCGCACGACGCGGTTCGCGAGCGTAAGGCCGATGCCGAGCCCGCCCTGGGCGCGCTCGAGCGAATGGTCGACCTGATAGAACATGTCGAACACGTACGGTAACTGCTCCGCGCTGATACCGACCCCGCTGTCCTTCACGCGAACCTCTATCTCGCGGCCGCGAGGCTCGACGCTGAGTCCGATCCGACCTCCGGGCGGTGTGTACTTTGCCGCGTTGTTGAGCAGATTCATGAAGGCCTGTGCGAGCCGGATCATGTCGGCATGCAGCTCGTACGGCTCCCGCGGCATCTCTACCGTAAGCGCGTGTTCCGATTCCTGCAGCAAAGGCCGGCTCGTCTCCACCGCGCTCTGCACGACGTCCGAAAGCCTGATCCGCTCCTTGCGCAGTTCCAGCTTGTCGCGCGTGATCCGGCTCACATCGAGCAGATCGTCGATGAGCCGCACCATCTGCCGCACCTGCCGCTCCATCATATCGCGCGTCCGATAGATCGTCTCCGGGTCGTCCCGCGCGGCGTCGAGTAGCTTCAGGCCGTTGCGAAGCGGCGCCAGGGGATTACGCAACTCGTGGGCCAGCGTCGCCAGGAAGGCGTCCTTCCGACGATCCGCCTTGCGCAGCTCCTCCTCGGCCCGTTTCCGATCGGTGATGTCGATGCACGAGCCGATATAGCCGGTAAACGTCCCGTCGGCTGCATATAGCGGCACGCCGTTGTCCAGCACCCATCGGTACTCTCCGTCATGGCGCCTCAGCCGAAACTCCATCATGAACGGCCGCCGCGCCTCGAACGCGCTGACGCAGATGGCCAGGCTGCGTTCCGCGTCTTCCGGGTGGACATTCTCCGCCCAGCCTTCGCCGAGCTCTTCCGCCATCGTGCGGCCGGTGAAATCGAGCCACGGCTTGTTGAACCAGGTGCCGAGGTTTTCCGTGCCGGTCATCCAGATCAGCACCGGTGCGTTGTCGGCCATGAGCCGGAATCGCTGCTCGCTGTCGCGCATCGCCGCTTCGGCGCGTTCCCGTCCGGTGACTTCCCGCTCGAGTCTCCTCCGCTCCAGACGGGCCTCGTGCAGGGCGCGCCGACGCGCGTGGACGAGCGCGCTGATGGCGATGCCCGAAAGCACGTAAAGGCCCAGCCGGACGCGGTCGCTGACAGCGGCGATTTCGAACGACCCCTCCGGCACGATCAGCCAGTAAGTGCCCGCAAGGCCGCCCAGTGCCGTTGCCGACAGGCCGGGACCGAGCCCGCCGACCCATGCCGCCGCCACCACAGCGACGATGAACAGCATCAACGGCGCGTCATGACCGAGCCATGGCGAGAGCGAGATCCGCAGCAGCGCGATCGCGAGCACCGCAGCAACGGCAACGGCGAACCCGACGATCAGCTCAAACCTACGCGACACGGCTCACGCGTACGACGTTCGGCAGCCGGCCGAGGCGATGCAGCAGCCGGCTCAGCTCGGCCAGACCGGCGATCTCGACACTCAGATCGATGTCCGCGCTGTGCGTTGCGCGGTGAGTGCGCGTCTGCATGCCGAGGATGCCGATCTTCTCGTCGGCGAGCAGCGTGCTTACGTCCCGCACGAGGCCGTGACGGTCGTGCGCCTGGATGAGGATGTCCACGGGATAGGCCCGCGGCGCGTCGCCACTCCAACGCACGGCGAGCACGCGCTCGCGGCTGGCCTGTTCCAGCCGCAGCATATTGGCGCAGTCGGCGCGATGGATGCTGACGCCGCGGCCGAGGGTGATGTAGCCGGCGATAAGCTCCGGCGGCACGGGCCGGCAGCAGCGCGCGAAGTGCGACAGAAGATCGCCCACGCCTTCCACGGTGACGCCGCTGGACGCGCCGTTCCGACGCCGGCGCCGCGGCTTCACGACGGGCGTTTCTTCCTGCTCCGCCGTGCTTCCGGATTTGAGCAGCACTTCGGCGACATGCGCCAGAGTGATTTCGGCTTCGCCCAACGCGCCGTATAGCCTGTCGACGTGGCTGAGGCGGAGCGCCCTGGCGATGTCGGGATGCGCGGTGGCTTTCAGGCCGAGGCGCTGCAGCTCGCGTTCCAGCATGATTCGCCCCTGTCGGCGGTTTTGTTCCTGGTCCTGCCGGCGAAACCAGCTCCGAACCTTGGCACGGCTGCGTCCGGATGCCAGATAGCCGAGCTGCGGAATGAGCCAGTCGCGGCTCGGCGTGGCATTGCGCGCCGTAATGATCTCGACGCGGTCGCCATTGCGAAGCTGCTGCGTCAGCGGCACGATGCGGCCGTCGATCTTCGCGCCGCGGCAGTGGTTGCCGATGTCCGTGTGGACGTGATACGCGAAATCGACCGGCGTCGCTCCTTTCGGCAAGTCGACGACGTCACCTTTCGGGCTGACTGCGTATACGCGGTCCTCGAAGATCTCCGCCTGCATGCGATCGATGAAGTCGCGCTCGGTCTCGTCGCTGTCGGAAGGCTCCAGCAATTGCCGGAGCCAGTTGATCTTCTGCTCGAAGGCCGGATTGGCCGCACCGCCTTCCTTGTAGCGCCAGTGCGCGGCAATGCCGAGCTCGGCGTGCTCGTGCATCTCGTGCGTGCGAATCTGGATTTCCAGCGGCTCGCCGCGCGGACCCGTCACGGCCGTGTGCAGGGAGCGATACAGGTTGTCCTTCGGCGTCGCGATATAGTCGTCGAACTCTCCGGCGATATGCGGCCAGCGGCTGTGCACGACGCCGAGCACGGCGTAGCAGTCGGCGACCGTGTGCACGAGAATGCGCACGGCACGGATATCGAAGACGCGTTCGAACTCGACGCTCTTGCGTTGCATCTTGCGCCAGATGCTGTAGAGATGTTTGGGCCGCCCCACGACCGCCGCATCGATGGCGTTCGTCTCGAGCAACTCGCGCAGCGTGGCCGTCACCTCACGGATGTAGCTCTCACGATCGGGGCGGCGCTCGCGCAGCCTGGCGGCGATGCTCTTGTAGGCGACGGGGTCCAGAAATCGGAACGCGAGGTCCTCGAGCTCCCATTTGAGCTGCCAGATCCCCAGGCGGCTGGCCAGCGGCGCGTAAATCTCGCGCGTCTCCAGCGCCGCCCGTCGCTGCGCTTCCACCGGCCCGCGCTTCAGCGAACGCAGCAGGCAGAGTTGATCGGCGAGACGCACGAGCACGAGCCGGACATCCGCGACGATCGCGAGCAGCATCTTGCGCAGCGTCTCCGCCTGCTCCGGCGAGAATCCGCGACCGGGGCGCGGGGTGGCCGGAAAGCGGAAGGCGGCGAGACGCACCAGCTCGCGCGTCAGGCACGCGATCTCCGGGCCGAATTCTCCTTCGATCGCCGGCTCGTCGACGAGCCTGCGCTCGAGCAGCGGGTACAGCGTCGCCGCCGTGACGATGAGCGGATGGGCGCCCAGCGTTTCGACGGTCGCCGACAGGTCCGACGCGCGTTCC
>JBOIDB010000130.1:0-7991 GCA_050740235.1 Gammaproteobacteria bacterium | reverse complement strand
TCAACAACGACCGGCGCGGCATCGTGGCGCGACCCGGACTGAATCGAGGCGAAGTCGACGACGCGCGAACTTTCGAGATCACCGGCATCGAGCAGGACTGGAGCTGGCAGCCGTCGCCGCGCACGCGCCTCGAGTGGGGCGCCGATGCGCTCGATCTGAGCGGTAATTACAACTACACGAGTGAAACCGAATTCGAGACTACGGTCGCGAACCTGAGCAGCACGCCGACTTCACTCAGCCGCGACCTGCATGCCGCTCCGGACGGCGCGCAATACGGCGCTTATTTTTCGCATCGCTACGAATGGACGCCGGTCTTCACGACCGAGCTCGGCCTGCGCTGGGACCGGCAGACGTACACGGAACCGGAGTTCGACGAGCAGTGGAGCCCGCGGCTCGGCGCCCTCCTCAAGCTCGGGCCGCGCACCCGGTTGCGCGCGAGCTGGGGCCGGTTCCATCAGGCACAGGCCATCGACGAGCTGCAGATCGAAGACGGTGTTCTCGGGTTCTTCCCCGCCGAGCGCGCCGATCATGCGATCCTGAGCATCGAGCACCGCTTCGCGGACGGCCTCGACCTCAGAGTCGAGGCATACGACAAAAGCTATGGCGATCTCCGGCCGAGATTCGAGAATCTGCTCGATCCGCTGGTGCTGCTGCCCGAGCTCGAGCCGGACCGGATCCGCATCGACGCCTCTCGCGCGCGAGCGCGGGGCATCGAGCTGCTCGTGGAGCGCAACTACGGCGGCAGCGTGTCGTGGTGGGCCGCTTACGCATGGTCGATCGCCGACGACCGCATCGACGGTCGCTGGGTGCCGCGGAGCTGGGACCAGCGGCATGCGTTCGACTTCGGCGTCAACTGGCCGGTCGGGCCGTGGAACCTGAGCTGGGCGGGCGCCTGGCACACCGGCTGGCCGACGACGCGGGTCGTCGCCGACCCCGCGACCGGCGGGGGCACGGGCTCGCAACTGATGGCCGGCCCGCGCAACGATATCGATTACGCCCCGTACGTTTCGCTCGATTTCCGCGCCAGCCGGCGCTTCCGGCTGGGGAGCGGCGCGCTCACGGCGTTCGTCGAAATCAGCAACCTGACCAATCGCCAGAATCCCTGCTGCCAGCAACTCACGCTGGAGACGACCGATGAGGGCGCCACGGTACCGGCCGTCGTGGACCGCAACTGGCTCGGGATCATGCCGTCGCTGGGCGTCGTCTGGGAGTTCTGAGCCGAAGCCGCTATCATGGGCGGGCCTGGCATCGAGGGTGGCCGATGAAACTTCGACTGACCTGCGCGTTCGCCCTGGCGGCGCTGGCCGCATGCTCCTCGCGCGAGCCGGTGTCCGCGCCGCCGCCCGCGCTGAACTATGCGCACGGCGACCAGATCCTTTATGCCCTGCTGGTCAATGACGGGGACGGAAAGCACACGTTCCGGGAAATCACCGATCAGCACAGCGAGCCCGTTGAAGGCTACCTCGTTCGTCTCAACGACCTCTCGCCCGCGTTCGACACGCGCACGGTAGAGTGCCGCGGCGAACACTTCGCCGCCAACGACAAGTGCAACGAGGACGGCGACTTCCGATCGAAGAAGCACGGCGTCGTCAGCGCGCTCATCAAGGGCGGCAAGGCGGTAAGCACGGTCGGTGCGTCGCTGGCGGAATCGAAGGCTCCTTACGTCACCGAGTTCGACGCGGCCGAGTTCAATCGCGCGGTCGATGACGCGCTCGCGGCGACCGGCCTGGATACCGACCGGACGGCCTTGCTGGAGAACCTCGATACTCTGCGCGCGCGCAGCGCGGCGAATCAGGACGAGATCGCCCGGCTGTACGGGACGCATATCGCCGCATACGAACGCGACATGGCCGGCGCCGTGACCCTCGTGGCGGCAGTCGACGGCGCGACGGAGTACTACGAGGACGACACGCGTTTCGATTCGCTGTTCGAGCTCGGGACGAACCCCATCGACCTGCCGGAAGCCGCGACCGCCGACGTCTCCACGGATCTGCTGCCGTGCGACGCGAGCCGCTGCGCCGCCGAGGTCGCCGCCGCGCTGCGCGGGCTCGAGCGCGAGCACGCCGCCGAGATGGCGCGGCTCGGCGCCGAGCTCGACGAGAAGACGGCCTTCTACCGGATGACCTGCAATGCCAAACGGTTCGCCGGCTACAACCTGGATCTGAGCTGTCCGGAGTCCGTGCCGCGTCCGCGCTCGGCGCCGAGTAAGGTTCCGGTGCAGGTGACCGTGCTGTCGCGGGATTTCGAGCGGCTTTATCCGGTATTCGAGCATGCCGACAGGAACCTGCGGCTCGTCTTCGACGGCCGCGAGCTCACGCTGTCGAACCTGACCGACAGTTACCTCGAAGTGAAATCGGTATCGGTCTACTACAACTCGAAGATCAATACCGTCTCGCCGCTCGAGCCGCGCCTCGAGCTCGCCCCGGGCGCGCATGCCAGGCGGCCGATCGAGAATTTTGTGTCGCGGCCGATCAGCATCGAGGCCCACTACCGCGGCATGACCGCGGACAAGGCGAAACGTGCCTCGCTGCAGTTCGGTTTTGCCATCAAGTATTCGATGGACGACCGTGACATGGAGCAGACGCTCTATCGGGCCGAGGTCTACGGCCTCGACTGCACGATCAAGAACCGGCTCGAGCCCGGCTCCTGCGTGCAGCACGCGGATGAGCTGGAGAAAGAGAAGGTGCTCCCGGCCAACCTGACCATTTGACCTGCACGGGACTCATGACCCGCAGCGCCGGGAACCCCCGCATCGAGCGCGGGGTTATCCCGGCCTACGCGGCCGCTCGCAGCGCGCGGATGCGCTCCTCCAGCGGCGGATGGCTCATGAACAGGTGCTTGAGGCCGCCGCCCACACGGCCGGAAATTCCGAAGGCCTGCATGCGATCCGGCAGCTGCGCGGGCTGGCCGTAGTTGGCGGCGAGCCGCTCCAGCGCGGCGATCATTTTCGGACGTCCAGCCAGCTCGGCGCCGCCCGCATCGGCTCGGAATTCGCGCCGCCGCGAGAACCACATGACGATCATGCTGGCGAGGATGCCGAACAGTATCTGGGTGACGATCACCGTGATGAAATAGCCGGGCCCGGTGCCCCGCTCGGTGCGGAACACCATGCGGTCGACGAGGAAGCCGACTACCCGGGAGAGAAAGATCACGAACGTGTTGACCACGCCCTGCACGAGCGCGAGCGTCACCATGTCGCCGTTGGCGACATGCGAAACCTCGTGGCCGAGCACGGCTTCGGCCTCGTCGCGGTTCATGCCGCGCATCAGGCCGGAGCTCACGGCGACGAGCGCCTTGTTGCGATTCATGCCCGTCGCGAACGCGTTGATCTCCGGGGCGTCGTAGACGGCGACCTCGGGCATGCCGATGCCGGCGCGCTCGGCATGACGGCGCACCGTTCCGACGAGCCAGATTTCCATTTCGCTGGTCGGGCTTTCGATGACTTTGGCCCCCGTCATGCGCTTGGCCGTCCACTTGGATATCGCCAGCGACAGGAAAGAGCCGCCCATGCCGAACACGGCGGCGAAGATCAGCAGCGCGCGGTAATCGATACCGACGCCCTGCTCGTCCAGGATGCGGTCCACTCCGATCAGCCGCAGCACGACGGCGAGCACGACGAGCACGGCGATATTCGTGCCGACGAACAGCAGAACGCGTTTCATGTTTCCACTCCGCCGCGGGCTTCGCACGCGGGTTGAACAGACCGGCAGAATATGTGGTCACAACCCTTCAGAATCAAGTTCGAAGGGCGTTCGCCAGAGGGGTCTCCGATGCGCTTTCGTTCCGGCCCAGGTATGGTTCTTGGCCTGCTGCTCTGCGCGAGCGCGGCCGCGGACCCCGTGCTGGAGCCCGGCGCCGCCCGGGCGGCGGCTTCCGGCGCGCAGGTCGATGAGATTCTGACGCGGATCGGGCAGGCCGCCGACCAGGGCTCCGCCACCGCGCTTGTCGACCTGGCCGGCGTCATCGCCGCCCGCGACCTGCATCCCGCGGCGCGCGATCGCGTGCTCCGGGAGCTGGCCATGGCGCTCGCGCGGGTGCGGCCGGATGCCGCGACCCGCGCCTTGATCGACGAGCTTGCGCAGCGCCCGCCCGGCGTGCGCGTCTGGCTTCGCGAGGGCCACCATCGCATCGATGTGCTGCTCTACGATGTGGCGGCGGCCGCACGCTACACGAGCCGCCGCTGGACGGAAGCAGCGGCGCGGCGGGAGGCTCATGCCGCAATGGAAATACGCGACGCCACGCTCGTCGAGCGTTTCGCGGCGGGTGATGCTGCCTTTCGAAAAGGCGTCGTCGCCGCATTGGACGGCGTGCACGACGATGCCCTGCTCGCATTCCGCGACCCCGTAATCATGGCGCTCCGCGCCGGCGCCGATGTCGGCGCGCTTGCGCTTCCTGTCACACTGCGCCTCGAGGATCCCGAGCTTGCGGCTGCGCTATTGCTGCACGGCGACGCCACGCTGCTGGTGCATGCACTACCGCGCATCGCCATGGCGCTCGGCGCCGCTGATGCGCTCACGATTTACGAATCCGCTCTCGCGCGCGATGACATCGCCTCTGCCGTGATGTTCGAGATCGGCCGCCTGGCGGCAAAAGACGGCCGCGCGGTCGACGTGCTGTTCGAGTTTCTCGATGATCCGGACGTGGGCGGCTCGGCAGCCGCGGCGCTGGCGCGCCTGGATGATCCCCACATTGCCCTGGACCTCGGCCGGCGGCTGGAAGGCGGCGGGAGCGGCTTGCCGGAGCGCCGCGCACTGCTCGCGTTGCGCCTGAGCGACACGGATGCCGCGCGCGACGCGCTCGATAGATTCATGCGATCGAGCACAGCGTCGGCCGAGCTGCAGCACGAGGCGGCATTATGGACTCGCCCGTGAGACGCTTCGTGCTGCCGATCGCCGCGCTGGCCGCAGGCGCCGCCGGTCCCGCGCTCGGCGACTGTATCTTCGATGCCGACTTCGAAATCGTAAATCCGTTCGACCCGAGCTGCGGCGGCGTCGTGCGCACGTACACCGAGAACGACAACACCGGCACGGATATCGCGCTCGGCTATTCGGTGCCGCGTCCGGTCGATTCGCTGACCGCCGTCGCCGGGTTTCGCAGCTATGCGAGCCTGTTCGCGCGCCATCAGGACCTGCTGCTGACGAACCCCGATGCATTGCGCGGCGAAATCGTTGGACTGACCGTCGCCGGTCGTGACATCTGGGCGTACCGTCTCGGGGATACAGATGCAAGCACCATCGACGGCCGCGCCGAGTCGGCAGTGATGCTGAACGGCACCATCCATGCGCGCGAGTGGCAGTCTCCCGAGGCGATCACGGAAGTCTTCGAGCAGCTCATCGAAATGCGCGACGACGACGGCATCGGCCGGTATCTGCACGACAATCTCAACGTCGTCATCCTCCCGGTGCTCAACGTCGACGGCTTCCTGCAGACGCAGGCGTTTCCCGAGTCGGTCACGGCCGACGTGCAACAACCCCGCGACGGACGCATGCGGCGCAAGAACCTGCGCAATCCCGTCAACGGCGGCGCGATCGACGCGAGTCTCACGACGGTTGCCGACAACTTCTGGGGTATCGACCTCAATCGCAACAGCGCCGAGGGTTTCGCGCTGAACGGCGGCTCGTCCGCCAGCCTCACGAGCCTGATCTATCACGGCGCCGCGCCCGCATCGGAACCGGAGATCATCGCCCTGCACGCCGCCGCGGCGCTCGGACCGGTGAATCGCCTGCGCCTGTTCGGCGATCTGCACTCGTTCTCACAGATTTTCTTCACGCCGCAAACCGGCAATTCGCGGCGCGATGCAGTCACCAATGATCTCGTAAACGCCCTGCGCGCGGTGCTCGGTTTCAAGTACCGGTTCGGACCGGACCCGGCGGGGAACGGCGGCATAGGCACCACGGGTGACCATTTCGCCTACGGTTTCGGCATCCCTGCCTGGACGCACGAGCTCGAGCCGCTCGACAGCGGCGCCGAGTATGGCGGCACGGGCGTCTCGCACAGCGGCTTCATCCTGCCCGACGGCGAAGTTTCACGCATGCGCGACGAAGTCGCGCGCACGTATCTTCTGGGCTTCTATCGCCAGGCCGGCCCGCCCCGCATCACGGCCATCGAAATCCGCGACACGCAGAGCGACACGGTCCGGTATCACGCCGACTGGATCGCCGACGGCCCCGACGCGCGGCGGCTCGAAGTCAGCACGAACGCGGCGCTTGTGCCGGGCGGCGCATACCGGCTATGGCTCGCCTTCGACAAGCCGATGCGATTTCGTGATGCGGGCGGTGCGATCGTCGCCTATCCCGGCCAGCCCACAGATGCTGCGACCGGCAGCGCCGTGCTGGAAATTCAGGACGCCGGCGATACCGAAATCGACATTCCGGTCGGCAACGGCGCAGTCTGGCTCAACGTTCCCGGCGGTGCGCCGGCCGGCTATCTGCGATACGCCGACGATGCGCTGGCGGTGGATTTTTCGATTCCCGGCAATGTCGCTATAGCATCGCCTGTACCAGCCGTGCTCGCAGTCGACAACCAGGGGATATCCGGATTGCGGCTCGACGCCGATCCGGCGACGCCGGTCGACTTCGCCGCCGGCGTGTGGACGAATTACGAGGATGCGCGCGGCACGGCCGGCGACGCGGGCGGCGTGGATTGCTCGGGCAAACCGTTCGTCGCCATGGATCCGGACGCGATGCCGCCCGCCGGCACGGCAACCTGCAGCGCCGCGACAGCCCCGCCTCCGCCGCCCCCGCCACCTCCTCCACCTGCCTCGAGCGGTGGCGGCGGCGCAGCCGGTGGATGGTTACTCGCGATGGTCCTGCTGATCTTCCGTCGCTACCGCCGATAACTCACAATTCGCCGCGAGCTGAAACAGCTCCACAACGCTTTCGGCTGGATCCTCGAGGCTTTTGAAGTAAGTACAGACATCCACGCCGGCATCGATGAATTCGCGCAAAATGAGTCGCGGCTGATCGCTCAATGGATCGCTGGAAACGGTTACACGGTAGACGATTCCGTACAAGGGGTTCTTCCCTTCGAAGGGAGCCGTGGGAGATGCACCGGCTTCGAGCAGATCATGCACAATTCCAACGTTCGAACCCGCGACTGCATTATGAAAAGCCAGAACATCCTTCGGATTCGCACCGGCCTTCAGCAATAAACGTGCGATATCCTCGTGCCCATCGATGAGCGCAAGGCGTAATGCGATATTCAAGGCAGGACCCCAGTCGAGACCGGCGTTCTGACCGCGACTCAGCATCATCGAAACCAGGCTGTAGCGCCCATAGGAAGTGGCTCCCAAGAGCGGCGACTTGTCTGGCGAACCTTGAACCAGCAGAGAAGGATCTCGTTCAATCAATAGTGCGGCCAGGTTGCGCATCCCAAGTTGCACAGCAACAAATAAGGCAGTTCTACCGTCCAGTTTCGGGAGAGATGAGAGATCGGCGCCCGCCTCGACCAGCAGCATTGCGATGTCCTCATTTCCCGACAGAATCGCAACCTCTACTATTGGCCCGGTATACTGCTCTGTAGCTCGCCGTGGACGTGGTCGCGATTTGGATGCGGTGACGATGACATCTGGTGACCCGCCCGCGTTAAGGAAGTCGCGGACCACTTCAATCTCTCCATCCGCAGCAGCATCGTACAGGCGTTCCGACTCGCCGGAAGCCATCGCGAGGCTTGCGTCATAGACAACGGATAGGATAATTCCACACAGGAAGGTTCTCATCTCCATTCCTCCGCCAAGCCGCCGGCGCATCGACCTGATCACCGCCGACGTCGAGGTCGGGTGGCGCGGCTCATGGACTTCGGCGCGTTCGTGACCATCCTGCCGGGCAAGGACGGGCTGGTGCACATTTCGCAGATCTCGGAGGAGCGGGTCGAGCGCGTCAGCGACAAGCTCAAGGAAGGCGACGTCATCAAGGTCAAGGTGCTGGAGGTGGACCGGCAGGGGCGGATTCGGCTGAGCATGCGGAATCTGGACGCCGCGTAAAATCGCGCTT
>JBOIDB010000129.1:0-5299 GCA_050740235.1 Gammaproteobacteria bacterium | reverse complement strand
TCGATGAAGCCGCAGGTACCGCGAATGATGAACGCGATGTTGCCGTCGATGTCGGCGCCGTTCGACAGCGGCGCGCAGCCGTCCAGCGGCACGCCGGGCACGACATCGGCAGTGATCGTACCGGAATCGGCAAGGGTTACCGGCCCCGCACCCTCGAGACCTTCCTTGATTCCGGCGATCGATATCGGCGAGTTGACCTGAAGCGCCGTGCCGAAATTCTCGTTGTCCTCGGTCGCTGCGGTCGCTATTACCCAGGGTATTCCGGAGGGCGTGCCGATGGTCTGCGCGCCGGGACCGTCGTTGCCCGCGGAGACGGCGACATGCACGCCGGCTTCCTGCGCGAACAGGAAAGCGATGTCGTCGGCGCCGTTGAAGGTCGTGCTCGCCCCGCCGATCGAGAAGTTGATGACGTCGACGCCGTCGGCGACCGCCTGGTCGATCGCGGCCATGGAATCCGATGAGAAGCAGCCGCTGTCGAGCGGGTCGGGCGCTTCCCAGCAGACCTTGTAGGTCGCGATGCGCGCGCGCGGCGCCATCCCGCTGACCTTGCCGACGTTCTCGCCGTCGATCATCGCGCGGACGCCGAAGTTGCCGCCCGCCGTCGTCGCGGTGTGTGTGCCGTGGCCGTCGCTGTCCCGCGCCGACAGGAACTCACCTTCGGCAAACGCGTTGAACAGCATGAAGGTCTCCGGGAACGCTTCCGCCTTCAGCAGCTTGTTGTTGCAGGTGAACGGCGCGTCCAGCGGATTGAACGCGGTATTGCCGAAGTCGCACCCCGTGCCCGTCCAGCTGGCCGGCGGCGGGCCGTAGGGTATTTCCCGGCCCCTGTCGCCCTTCTTCGGCGTCCGCTCATCGGCGAGGCTCGGGTGATCGGGCTGAATGCCGCTGTCGATCGAACCGATGATGATGTCTTCGCCGACGAATCCTTTCCGCCAGGGGCCGCCCGGCCGGAACAAGTTCAGAAATTTTGGCGTGGAGTTCGTCTGCGGCTTCATGAGCTCGTCTTCCCAGACATTGAGCACGTCGTTTTGCGCTCTGAGCGCTTCGACCTGTTTGGACGTCAGCAGGGCCGCGAAGCCGTTGAAGACGACGCGGTAGTCGTGGATCATGCGGCCGCCGACGGCTTGCAGAGCCTGCTCATGACTCAGTGTCAGATGGGCCGCATAGTCCCGCGAGGCCGCGCTGTCGACATCCAGGGTCCTGCCCTTGGCGGGTTTGGTGGCCGCCATGCCCGGGACGCCGCCCTCGTATCCCGCAAGCGGGTTGCCGGCCATCTGCACGATATAAACCTTCGCGTTTTGCGCGATCGGCTCGGGCCCGTCCACGGCAGGCGCGCCGAGTGCCGGGGCCGCCAGCGCAATGCCGATAATTGCGGCTGTCAGTGAGGTTGGCGATTTCATCTTGTTGTTCACTCCTTAAATGAACGGGACCGAAATGCAGACCGGAGGAAATCCGTGCACGCACCCGAAACGCGCCGAAGGGCGCGAATGACGTAATCGGCTCGAGTCGATTTTCCCCATCTATCCGGATGCAGGCGGCGCGACGTTCGCGACGCCGGTCGTTGTTATCGTTTTCGCCGTTCCCGCTCGGCCGCCTGCGCGGCTGCGGAACTGTGACGGCCTTCACGGCGGGCGCATTGTTGCTTGTGATTTGCAGCGTAAACCGCAGGCGTGGGGATTTCAATCCCGAATCGCCGCGTTTTTACATAATGCGGAAGCGAAATGGGGACATCCCTTGATTCCCCGTGCGGGAAATCAGGAATGTCCCTGCCGGTCGCCGAAAAGCATCGTGACGTTGATGCGGCGATTCTGCAGCCCGGCGCGGAAACGGAAGCTGTCCGTCTTGTGGATCAGGTTGGAATTGAAGAGCACCAGTCGATTGCAGCGATGCGGCACGACGACGAACGGGCTGTCCTGCGCGAAAGCCTCGATTTCGCGCGGCCGGCTGTTGTAGGCGGCGAAATCCCACTCCGCGGGAGCCTCGCGCGTGTAGATCACCAGGCCGCCGCTGTCGGGATCGAGATTCGCCGTGTCCGACGTCAGCCAGAAGTTCAGGTTGAGCGCCGCCTGATCGGCGTGCGGCGTGATGCCGCTCATGGCGCTGTCGTAGATATAGGCCCACATCTGCCCGAGCGCGTGCGGACCCAGCAGATTCGGCAGGGCGTCACGCAGCTCGGTGGCGAGCTGCAGCAGCAGCTCGTTGCCGAAGCCCTGCTCCATGTAAGCGCCGGAGTATCCTCCGGCTTTCGTGTAGTCGAACCAGAAAGTCGTTTCGAGGCACCAGGCGCGCAACGCCCGGAGCGCTTCGCCGGTCAGAAACCCGTCGATCACCACGATGCCGCCTTCACCCGTATCTTTGCTTCGACGATAGCTGCGCTCGATATCGGCGAAATCCAGCTGCGGATTCAGCGCGCCGCCGTCGATCGCCGCGGCCGGCCCGGTATGGAAGAGACGGTGCATCGTGTGTCCGATGCGCCGGAACTGCGTATCCGAGAGCTCGCGGCGATGGCCGGTGAATGCCGGGCCCGTGAGCTCGTCGATGATCTCGCGATAGGCGGCGAGCTGGGCGCGATAAGCCGACTCGATGCGGCCGAGCGCGAGCAGATGCTCGAGCTGCTCCGCCTCGAGGCGCAGGCTGTGCAGCGAGGTGCGGCGCGCCTCCGGATTCCGGCGCAGCAGCTCCGCCGGATCGAGCTGCGTCGGCCCGCGCTCGAGCAGGGTCGCGTCGCGATAGTAGATCAGCGCCTGGCGCAGATCGCCACGCGACTTGTAGAGCGTGCCGAGGTTGCGATGCACGTCGGCGTTCGCCGGTTCCGCATCCAGCACGGCCCGGTACAGGGACTGCGCGCGGTCGAGATCGCCTTCGGTCTGCCAGACTGCGGCCAGGTTCTGCCGGGCGAGCTGCAGCGACGGATCCAGCGCGAGCACGCGCTCGTAATGCTCTTTCGCCGGCCCGAGGCGGGCCGCGCCGTGCCAGGCGAGGGCCGCCGACAAATGCGCCTCGGCCGTGTCGCCTGCGCCTTCGAGAAACGCCGCGAGAGCCGAGCGCGCACCGTCGTCATCGTCGATCGCCAGTCGGCACACGGCCAGCTCGTACTGCCCGCGCGCGTCGGCGGGGCAACGTTGCGCGTAACCCTCCCAGAGCGCCGCTGCGTCCGCGGGCCGTTGCAACATCCTGTACACATGACTCAACGCATTGACGCCTTCGACGCGGTCGGGCTGCTTGCGGACGAAACTCTCGAGCAGCGGCAGTGCGTCCGCCGCGTTGCCGCGTTGCAGCTCGAGCGAACCGGCATAGAACAGCACGTGCGGCTCCTCCGGATGCGCCTCGCGAAGCCGCCGGTAGGCGCCGGCCGCCTCTTCGAGCCGTCCGGCCTGTTGAAGGGAGATCGCCTCGCGAAGCATTTCGTGCGAATGGGCCATGCCGTGGGAAGATACGGGTAATGCGACGTGCTTTCATTATAATTGCGGGGCATCGGCGCTTGAAAAGCGGTGCTTCTGGACGCATTTTCCGCAGCGGAGGGCTTTCGAGGGATTGCAATGCCGATCTATGAGTACCAGTGCCGGAGCTGCGGCCATTATCTCGACGCGCTGCAGAAGCTCGGCGATCCCTTACTGACGGACTGTCCCGCATGCGGCGAGGCGGCGCTCAGGCGGCTCGTGTCCGCGCCGAATTTCCGCCTGAAAGGCAGCGGCTGGTACGAGACGGATTTCAAGTCGGCCAACCGGCGCAATCTCGCGGATAGCGGCGAGGGGGAAAAGGCCGACAAGGCCGGCAAGGAGAAGGAGAAGGCGAAGGCCGACGACAGGAAAGTCGAAGGTCCGAAAAAGGAAAGAAAGGCGGAAAAGAAGCCGGACCAGCCGGCCAAAAAACCTTCCGGCGATGACAAAGCTGCTTGACCATCACCGCTTCGCGACCCTGCGGCGCTATCTCGTCGCGGGCCTGCTGATCTGGGTGCCGCTCGGCGTCACGCTGCTGGTCGTCGCCTTCCTGATCAATCTCATGGATCGCACGCTGATCCTGATCCCGCCGCCCTATCGGCCCGAGCGGCTGTTCGGCTTCGACATCCCGGGGCTCGGCGCGGTGCTGCTGTTCATACTCGTGCTCGTGACCGGGATGCTGGTGGCCAACCTGTTCGGCCGCCGGCTCGTGACCTTCTGGGAATCGCTCCTGAACCGCATTCCGCTCGTGCGCTCGGTCTACTCCGGCGCCAAGCAGGTCGCGGAAACGATGCTTTCCGACGCCAGCGATTCGTTCAAGAAGGTCTATCTGATCGAGTATCCCCGCCGCGGCATCTGGTCGATGTGTTTTCAGACGGCGACGGAGATAGGCGAGCTGCAGGCGCGCACGGAAGAGGAGGTGGTCTGCGTGTTCGTGCCGACCACGCCGAATCCCACCTCGGGCTTCATCGTCTTCGCACCGCGCGACGATCTGCGCGAGCTCAGCATGAGCGTCGACGAGGGCATCAAGATGATCATCTCGCTCGGCGTCGTCGCGCCGCAATGGCGCGAGTCGGACCTGCCGCCGACGCTCGTGCACAAGGACACCGGCACTTAACACCATGCGCACCCACTATTGCGGCCGAGTCGACGAGACGTCGATCGGCAAGGAGGTGACCGTCGCCGGCTGGGTCCACCGCCGGCGCGACCACGGCGGCGTCATCTTCATTGATCTGCGCGACCGTGAAGGCCTGCTGCAGGTCGTCTTCGATCCCGACCGTCCGGAGGTTTTCGCGGCGGCGGAGCGGGTTCGCGGCGAGTACGTGCTCTCGGTGACCGGCAAGGTGCGAAAGCGTCCGGCCGGCACCGCGAATCCGGCGCTCGCGAGCGGCGAGGTCGAAGTCCTCGCGCACGAGCTGGCGGTGCTCGCCGAGTCCGAGACGCCGCCGTTCCATCACGAGGAGCAGGCGCACGAGGAGCTGAGGCTCCGCTTTCGGTATCTCGACCTGCGCCGAGAGATCATGCTCGAGCGCCTGCGGCTTCGCCATCGCGTGACGTCCGCGTTGCGCCGCTACCTCGATGCGCAGGGCTTCATCGACATCGAGACGCCGATGCTGACCCGGGCCACTCCGGAGGGCGCGCGCGATTACCTGGTGCCGAGCCGCACGCATCCCGGACTGTTTTTCGCCCTGCCGCAGTCGCCGCAGCTTTTCAAGCAGCTGCTCATGATGTCCGGCATGGATCGCTACTACCAGATCGCGCGGTGTTTCCGCGACGAGGATTTGCGCGCCGACCGACAGCCGGAATTCACGCAGCTCGACGTCGAGACCAGCTTCATGGACGAGGACGGCATCATGGCG
>JBOIDB010000128.1:0-3702 GCA_050740235.1 Gammaproteobacteria bacterium | reverse complement strand
GCGACCGGCAACGCATTCACCGGCGAGGCCGGCAAGCTCGACGAGTCGCTTACGTGGTACGACGTCGAGATCTACGACCGTGACCGGCTGGTGCTCGTCGAGGAAGGAGTACCCGAACACCGTTACATGGTGTCGATGGAACTCGAGTGTGGCGAATACCGCTGGTCCGTGCGCCCATCCTGGCGAGTCGGCGGCAACGTCCGCTACGGTCGCTGGATGCGTTTTCCGCCGGCGCCCGAAGAGAAGGAAGAAGGCGAAGCGGAGGAGCCGCCGCCACCGAACGGGCTCAGTGGGCGTGCGGCGTCACAGGCGCCGGCCTATACGCAGGATTTTCCGTTGCTGACGATCGCCTGCGGCCGGCGGTAGCGAAGTTCCCGTCCGGAACGCCGCGTCTCCGGTTTTCCAATTGCCGGCCATCTGATCGCTTCGCTGCACGGCCGCGTTCGGAATACTGCCTCGCTGCTCGGGGCTTGCAACTTTGCCGTCGTCGCGAGGCTTTGCGCTGTGCGTACGATACGTCAGGCGGCGAGGGCCGTGACGGCGGACCGCCACGTGAGCAACGACAGCTTGCCCGCCTGATCCTCTACGAGCGCCGTGCAACTTTCGACCCAGTCTCCGTCGTTGCAGTATAGAAGACCGTCACGCTCGGCAAGGTCGGCCATGTGGATGTGTCCACACACGATGCCGTCCACGCCGGCTTCGCGCGCGGCGACCAGTGTCGCGTGTTGAAAGCGTTCCACGTAGCGTTTTGCCCCGCCGAAGCGCGATTTCACGTGCTGCGCGAGTGACCAATAGGGGCGACCGGCGAGATTGTGCAGCCAATGCACGAAACGATTCAACGTGAGCAGGCTGCGGCATGCGAGGCCGCCGAGCAGCACGCCAAACGACTTGCCCCGGACGACGGCATCAAACTGATCGCCGTGCAGCACCAGCAGGCGGCGTCCCTCGCGAGTGGTGTGGATCGCCTCCCGCGCTACCTCGATGTTGCCGAATCTGGCGCCGTCGAGCGCGCGGAGCTCGTCGTCATGATTGCCCGGGATGTAGATCACCCGGGTGCCTTGCTGGCTCTTTTCCAGCAGGACCTGCAGCACTTCCGTGTGGCTAGACGGCCAGTAGAAATTCCGGCGCAGGCTCTCGAGATCGATGATGTCGCCGACCAGGTAGAGCAGCTCGCAGCGCGTTCGCCGCAAGAAATCGAGCAATAAGTGTACCCGGCAGGCGGGGGAGCCGAGATGCACATCCGACAGCCAAACGGTTCGCACGGGCGCGCCGAGCATCATGGAGTTCGTCATCTGAAGGAAGCTTGCAGCCCTGGATGACGCTAGTGTCAGCGCCCGCGGGCGCAGCCGCGTGGACGTACATCGCAAAATGGCGCATTCGCGCTCCGCGCTGGCGCGCGGATCTACTCTACTGCACCTCCCGTATGTGCATATCGCCGTGCAGGCTCTTCAACCTCAGCACCGGGCCGCCGCCGTTGATCTTCGCCACGATCACGTTCTCTATCCGTATGGACACGCCGTTCCCGTCCTCGTCCTGCTCGACGGTGCCTTCGGTCGGCATAACCTCGACCTCGAAATCAGAGGTGATCTGCCCCTGCCCGGAATCGAGGTGAAGCTGTGCGCCGGCCCCCGCCGGTATCCCCACCTCGATGTCGCCGTTGATCGTTTCGAATGACGACGCGTTGACGTCGTCTATCTTCGCAAAGTTCACGTCGATCGCCGCGTTGACGCTCTCGGCGATCACGGAGCCGGATATGTTTCTCGCCGTGATTGGCCCGTTCACGTTGGACAGCTCGAGATTGCCGACGATATTGCTGACGATGATCTCGCCGTCGTTGACCGTGCTCAGCGACACGGTCGCTCGCTTCGGGACACGTGCCAGCAACGTCACCTTCTCCGCGCGCCAGTCCGAATCGAACGAGATCTCGTTGTCGTCCTCGTCGATCTCGAACGCGTAGCTGCTGCCCTTGATCGATTGCGCACCCGACGGCGTGATGATCTTGCGCTGCCCGCCGGCAACCGATACCTCGAACATGGCGTCCTCGCGGTCCTCGCCGATCACCTCGATGCGTGCCGTCGGGATATCGATCTGGAGCGCTATCGGTTCGCCCGGGCGCGACAGCGGCACGTTGACGACCTGCGGTCGTCCCTGCGCGTATGCGAACGAAGTGCATGCCAGCAGCACCAGGGCGAACATGGCGCGCATTGAAAGATTCTTCATAGTGGTCTCCATTACGGGTGCTTCCTGATGCGCAGATCGCCGTTCATCGATGCTATCGAATACGTCGGCCCGCCGGCCCCTACGCGCATGCCGGCCATTTGTTGTATGCGGTATCGGGTGCGGCCGTCTTGGACAATCCGCTCGACCGTCGCGGGCAGCTCGAACGGCGATACGGGCAGTTCCGAAGAGGCCTCGCCGTTAAAGAGGTCCAGCCGAACATCCAGGCCGGTTTCGATCGGCATGACCAGCGTCACGTCGCCATTCACCGTTTCGATCCGGCAGTCCTGCAGCGGTGCATGGCTGTAGCCCATGGTGATCGGGCCGTTGACGCTGTTGACGGACTCACAGTTGCGGACATCGGCGACGCTGATTGGACCGTTGACGTTGCTTGCCCTGATCCTGCCCGCCACGCCCTGAATATCGACCTTGCCGTCCATCACGGTGCCGACGTCCACGACGGCGTCCGGCGGCACCTCGATGTCGAACTGGTAGTCGACACGGCAGTCGTGGCAGTCGTTCCAGTGCTGCCGGTGCCTCGAGTCCTCGCCGACCAGGAACGACACGCCGGACGCGTCGGCCTCGACCTCGAGTTTCAGGACCTCTTGCGAGCGTTCGAAGCGTGCCTGGTCGGGCGCAGACCGCAGTTCCGTGATGGATGCTGTAATCCGGCCCGGCGGCCCGACGCGTACCTGCACACTGCCCCATAGGTTGCTGACCTCGAGACGCGGCGATGCGGCAGTCACGGCATAGGTTTCGGTCCAGGACCGCTCCTCGGTGACGGGCGCCGCCATCGCCGTACCCGCCGTCAGCGCGAGAGCCCCGATTGCCACGATGGAAAGTTTCATGCCGTATCCCTCTTCAATGTAGTCAGAACGTGCCGCTCCAGGTCCGGATGCAGGTGACCCTGCTCCGCCAGCGCCAACACCTCATCGACCTGTTCGTCATTGCCGTAACGCAGCACGAGATCGACGAGCGCCAGTTGCACGATCGGCGAGTCGGCCTGCTGCAGCAGATCCATGAGCTGCCGGCCCACGGACGGCGTATCGATGCTGGGGCCCAGCGCGTCGATGGCCGCGGAGCGCACGGACAGCACGCGGTCGCCGGTCGCCCGCACAAGCAGTGCTTGCGCAATCTCGGCGTCGTCGCCTGCGACGTGCGCGGCATCGAGTACGCCGCGCAGCCGCTTCCCCGATTCCTCGCTGTCGAGGCGGTCGAGGATCAGGCGCCGGTTCAGCGACGTGACGTTTTCCTCGAGCGCCGCGAGACGTGCGCCGGCATCGGTGCCGGCATTGTCGGCGAGCTGGCCCAGACCCACCCCGACCAGCAGGCAGGCAGCGGCTGTCAGCCAGCCCGCGTTGCCGCGGAAACCGAGCGCTTCCCGCAGGCGCTCGAGCCGCGTGCGGCGGCTGGCGCGTTCCAGCCGCCGGTAAAAACCCTGGCACAACCGCGGCGACGGCTCCTCCGGCTCCATCTCGCCCAGCG
>JBOIDB010000127.1:0-3178 GCA_050740235.1 Gammaproteobacteria bacterium | reverse complement strand
GTTTTGAGTCGCTCCCCGATACTCGCTTGGTCAAAACGAACCGGGCAATCCGCCGCCCTCCACAGCCGATTTGCGCGCAATCACTACGAGCTTGCGGCCGAACAACGCGACGGCGGAGTTCTGCATGGCGACGCTCGGCGACGCGCCCTGTCCGATCCGCGCCCAGAGCCGCGTCAGTGGCAGCAGAAAACCGAGCAGCAGCGAGCTCGTCTGCCGTTTGTCGGTGGCCAGCCGGCTCAATGTCAACCCGCTCTGGGCGAGGCGCCAGAGGTATCGATCCAGCGTGAAGGGCGTGATGTGCTGCGATGCCGGATCGCGCACCGCCGGATCGAGCGTGCCGAACGAATAGAAGTAGCCGCTCAGCAGAAAGCGCATGCGCGACTTGAGCGACAGGATGTTCGGCGTCGTGAACAACGCTTTGCCGCCCGGCCGCAGCACGCGGCTGATCTCGTCGAAGAAAGCAGCGTGATCCTCGATGTGCTCGACGAGCTCGACGGCCAGCACGAGATCGAAGCTCTCGTCCGCATAAGGCAGGCCGCCGCTCGCGTCGACACGGCGGCACTCGATGCCGGCGACGGCGAATGCCTGCGGGTCGAGATCGCAGGCCTGCACCCGGAAGCCGGCGTCACGCAGCTGGCGTGACAGGCCGCCCCGGCCGGCGCCCACGTCCAGCGCATCGGCGTCGCGTTGCGGGAATTGCTCGCAGACCAGCCGTAACACGTTCTCGTGCGTGCCGCGGACCGCCATTCGGCCGGACTCCGCCGCCGCACGAGCGTCGTCCCGCACACTCATCCCGGGGCGTCAACCGTCGGCTTGCGGATGAAGGGCATCCTGCTCTTCCTGCACGGCCTGCACCCTGCGCTTCAGGCCGAGCGGATCGACCACGCCGTGAAACGCCACCTCGACGCCGCTGCCTCCGGCGCTCGAGAATTCCACATCGCCTACGCCGAGAATCCGCTGCGAGAAAGACTGGCGCACATTGACGTTGCGCAAATCGCGCAGGCGGATGGCGCTCACGTTGCGGGAAAGGATGCCCTGGTGGCACTCGATGCTGCGATCGGCGATCACGTACCGCCAGGCGAAGTGCTCGTAGACGCCGGGCGCGAGCAGGAACAAGGCGACCAGGATGCCCAGCCCCGCCACCGCGTATCGCACGGGCGGGTCGGCATCGGCGAGCGCGGTTAAGTACAGCACGACGCCGAATGCGGCCACGCAGAACGCGGTGGCGATGCGCAGAAGCGAGTTGCGCCATGCCGGTCGCGCGGAGTAGTGCATGCCCGTTTATCCTGCCGAAATCAGACGCGAATCTCCCCGCGCAGATAGAGCACGGCCCGGCCGGCGATGGAGACACGCTCGCCGCGATCCTCGCAGAACAGCTCGCCGCCGCGCCGCGAGATCTGCCGGCAGTGCAGCGAACGGCGCCCGAGACGCTCCGACCAGTAAGGCACTAGCGTGCAATGCGCGGAGCCGGTCACCGGATCCTCGGGAATGCCGAGATGCGGCGCGAAGAAGCGCGACACGAAATCCGCCTCGTCGCCCGGCGCACTCGCGATCACGCACGCGCCCAGGCGTTCGAGACGTTGCATGTCGGGCGCGAGCGCCGCGACGTCGGCCTGGGATGCATAGATCGCCAGATAGTCGCGCGCCAGCAGCAGCTCCTCGGGCTCGCGGCCGAGCGCCTCCGCGACGCGCGCGCCGTCCTTGACCGGCCGTGCGGGACGCCTCGGGAAATCCATGCGAAGCAGATCGCCGTCGCGTTCCACCTCGAGATGCCCGCTCTGCGTGCGAAAACGGACTTGAGTCGCTCCCTCGTCGAGGTGATTGAAGATGACGTACGCCGAGGCCAGCGTCGCATGGCCGCACAAATCCACTTCGCTCGCGGGCGTGAACCAGCGTAGCGCGTACGCATCGCCGTCGCTCCGGAAATAGGCGGTCTCCGACAGGTTGTTCTCGGCGGCGATCGCCTGCAGCACCTCATCCGCCGGCCAGTCGCCCGGCAACGGACACACCGCGGCGGGATTGCCGGCGAATACCCGGCCGGTAAATGCGTCGACCTGATAGATGTCCAGGTTCATGCTCCTTCCACCGCGTGGCCGCGGCGCGCCTCGGCTTCGACGAAGACGCGCTTGACCAGCGGATATTCCTGCTTGACGCGCTTGTCCAGCTCGGCTATGGCTCGCTCCAGATCCGCCGACGGCAGAGTATCGCCGAAGTCGAGGCTCAGTGTGACGAGAATGTATTCCGGGCCGACGTGCATCGTCAGCACCTCGTTGACGTGCTCGACGTCGCCGGACGCGCGCGCCAGCTCGCGTATGCCTTGCACGATGCGCGGATCGGCGCTCTCCCCGATCAGCAGGCCCTTCGTCTCGTACGCCAGCCAGATCGCCGTGCCGGCCAGGATCAGGCCGATGCCGATCGACGCCATGCCGTCGAACTCGGGGATGCCCGTGAGCTGGCCGAGCAGGATGCCGGTGAACGCCACGATCAGGCCGAGCATCGCCGCCGAGTCCTCGAACAGCACCACGAACAGGGTCGGGTCCTTGGCGGTGCGCACGGCCTCGAAATAGCCGAGCTTGCCCTTGGCCTTGATGAACTCGCGTCGCGCGAAATAGAACGCGCCGCCTTCGAAGACCATGGCGAGACCGAGCACGATGTAGTTGATGAGGGGATTCTCGAGCGGCGCCGGGTGCCGGAGGTGCTCGATGCCCTCGTACAGGGATACGCCCGCGCCCACCGCGAAGATCGTAATGGCGACGACGAAGCTCCAGAAATAGATCTCCTTGCCGTGCCCGAACGGAAATCTTTCATCCGCTGGCTTGCTCGCCTGGCGCATGCCGAACAGCAGAAGGACCTGGTTGCCGGTGTCGACCACCGAGTGGATGCCCTCCGAAACCATCGCCGAGCTGCCGGTGATCGCCGCGGCGATGAACTTCGTGATCGCGATCAGCGAGTTGCCGATCAGCGCGGCATAGATGACTTTCTTCGAGGAAGCCGACACGGCAAGCGGTTGATCAGGGTTGGATTCGAACTGCCGGGAGCTGCCTGAACGGCGGAACCCTTGTCGAAAACGCTGTGAATCCGTCCCTGGACGCTCCGGGGGCGACGTCCTGTCGCCCACGGTTTCGAGATAACCTTGCCAGTCCGGCTCTCAATGCGGGACACCGCAAGGTCATCTCGA
>JBOIDB010000126.1:0-11332 GCA_050740235.1 Gammaproteobacteria bacterium | reverse complement strand
GTTCGTTTTGAGTCGCTCCCCGATACTCGCTTGGTCAAAACGAACCGGGCAATCCGCCGCCTGACCATCGCGAGACTTTCAGGGATGCGTTACGGCATGCGCCGCCAGATGCTGCGCGGGCGGCGGGCCGGAATCGAGACCAGGACGACGCCGAGCAGGATCACGAGCATGCCGGCGAACTTGCGCGGGCCGAGCGCCTCGTCGAGCCACCACCACCCGAGCACCGTCGCAATCGCCGGATTGACATAGCCGATGGTGCCGAGCTTATCGGGCGTGGTGTGGCGAATCAGCCAGACGTAGGTCGCGAACGCGAGGCACGAGCCGAACAGCGTCAGGTACGTCAACGCGGCGATGCCTGAAAAGGTCCACGTCCAGCGTTGCGCCTCTCCGCTCGCGAGGCCCGCCACGATCAGCGCGCTGCCGCCCGCGAGCATCTGCAGGCCGGCGAACATGAGAGGCTCGATCTCGACCGGATTGTTGCGGTTGTAGGTAGTGCCGGTGGCCCAGCCGAGCACCGCCAGAAGGATACCGCCCTGCGCGAGCAGGTGCGTGGCGTCGAAGCTCTCCTCGGGCCAGAACATCAGAGCAACGCCGCAGAAACCGACGCCCAGGCCCAGCATGCTGCGCGCGCTCAATCGGTGCGCATGGCGTCCGAACGAGCCGAACAGCGCGATCCACAGCGCCGAGCTGGCGGCGATCAGCGCCGCCTGGTTGGACGCCACCCACTGTTCACCCCAGGTGACGAAAAAGTTGCCGACGACGATCATGCAGAAGCCCATGACCGCGACCGGCACCCAGTCCGAGCGGCGCCCGGGGAAGCGTTGTCCGAGCACCCGCGCGAGCAGCGTGAGGATCAGGCCCGCTGCCGCATACCGCACGCCGGTCATCAGCGCCGGCGGCAGGTCATGCACGCCGATGCGGATGGCGAGGTAAGTGGAGCCCCATACCACGTACACGACGAAGAAGGCCGCCGCCAGCCGCAGGGAAGGGGACATGCCGGATCTATCGGTGCAGGCGCGAGAGCGTCGTCTGCGTTTACCCGGCTCTCAGGCGGCGGATTGTGCGCGGCCGCGCGCGATCCGGTACAGCACGTAGCCGAGCAGGCCTACGACAACGAGGCCCGGCAGGCCGGCCCAGGGCTCGTTCGCGACCGCGAGCACGTTCGCATCGCCCGACACCACGATCGGGATCGCCATGAAGATGCCGATCAGCGCCTCGCCGGTGATCAGGCCGGCCGCGAACAGCATGCCCGAGCGCATGCTCTTCTCCGTCTGGTCCGCGGTGTGCCGCCGCGTGCTGTAACGCGCCGCCAGCGCTGAAATCACGCCGCCCAGGAATATCGGCACCGACAGCTCGAGCGGCAGATAGATGCCGACGGCGACGGCGAGGACCGGCGTGCGGAATTTCGCGCCGCGCGCCTTGAGCACTTCGTCGAGAATGATGATCGCGATGCCGATGCCGACGCCGATGCCCACCATGGTCCATGGCAGGCCGCCGCCGAACACGCCGCTCGCGACCGATGCCATGAGCGTCGCCTGCGGCGCGAGCAACGGGTCCGGATGCGCCTCGGTCGGGACGCCGATGCCGTAGGCCTCGTTCAGCAGGTTGAGAATCGGCGCCAGCACGAAGACCGCCGAGACGCCGCCGATGCTGAGCGCGAGCTGCTGCTTCCACGGCGTCGCGCCGACGATGTATCCGGCCTTCAGATCCTGCAGGTTGTCGCCGGCGATCGCCGCCGCGCAGCAGACGACCGCGCCGATCAGGATCGCCGCGGGAGCGCCGACCGTCGAGTCGGCGCCCATGAGCCAGACGAGCAAAAGCGAGGCGAACAGGATCGTCGCGATCGTTATCCCCGAAATCGGATTGTTCGAGGAGCCGACAAGGCCCGCCATATAGCCTGCCACGGAGGAGAACAGGAAGCCGGCTACGACCATGATCAGCGTCATGGTGATGCCGATGCCGAAGCTCTGCACGATGTGCTGGTAGAGAAAGAAAATCGGTATGACGAACAGCACGATGCCGGCCAGCACGAACTGCATCGGCGCGTCCATCTCGGTGTGATGCACCGCCGTGCCCGCCCGGCCCGCGGAGTACTGGCGCATCCCGCTCTTGACGCCCGACAGAATCGAGCTGCGCAGCGAGATCAGCGCCCAGATGCCGCCGATCAGCATGGCGCCGACGCCGAGGTAACGGATCTGTGTCGACCAGACCGCGCTGGCGACATCGGCGGCCGGCGCGCCGGCCGCGATCTCGGCGACGATAGCGGGGTCGACGTCCAGGAAGAACGTCGTATAGATCGGAATGGCCAGATACCAGGAGATCGCGCCGCCCGCGAACACCAGCACGGCGATGTTGAAGCCGACGATATATCCGACGCCGAGCAGCGCGGGCGACAGGTTGGTGCCGACATAGGCGATCGTGCTCTGGCCTGCGTACGTCGCCGCCTGCGCCGTGCCGCTCCACAGCCGCAGTCCGGTTTCCGCGAACTTGATGAGTCCACCGGCCAGGGCGGCGAACGCCAGATACTTGAGCCCGCTGCCGGGGTCCTCGCCGACCTTGAGCACCTCCGCGGTGGCGGTGCCCTCCGGGTACGCGAGCTTCTGCTCGACGATCAGCGAGCGACGCAACGGGATCGAGAACATCACGCCGAGCAGGCCGCCGAGGCCGGCGATCGCGGTAACCCACCAGTAATGGAACACGTCCCAGTAGCCGAGGATGATGAGCGCCGGCAGCGTGAAGATGACGCCGGCGGCGACCGACTGGCCGGCCGAGGCCGTCGTCTGCACGATGTTGTTCTCGAGGATGTTCGATTCGCGAAAGAAGCTCAGCACGGCCATGGAGACGACCGCTGCCGGAATGGAAGCAGAGACGGTCAATCCGGCGAACAGCCCGAGATAGGCATTCGCGCCGCCCAGCACGAGGGCCAGCACGACGCCGAGGATCATGCCCTTGATGGTGATCTGCGGCGGTGGATGATCAGTGCGCATAAGGAAGCCTCGATCTTCTTGTGCGGGTTATCCTTGCTTTACGGGGAACATTCCCGATTTCCCGAATGGGAAATCAGGAATGTCCCCATCATCGGCGGCGTCGCCAACACTACCAGCCGCAGGTTTTCCCTTCGTTCTGCTTCTCGAGCCAGCCCATCAGCGGCGCGAAATAATCGATGATCGCCGAGGCATCCATTTCACGCGATCCCGTCGCCGTCTCCAGCGCTTCGGGCCACGGCCGGCTCGCGCCGAGCTTCATCATCGACCACAAGCGATCGCCCGACGCCTCGTTGCCGTAGATCGAGCACTCGTGCACGGACCCGTCGATGCCGCCGGCCTCGCACAGTGCGCGGTGGAACTGGAATTGCAGGATGCGCGCGAGGAAGTAACGCGTGTACGGCGTATTCGCCGGAATGTGATACTTCGCTCCCGGGTCGAAATCCTCCTCGCTGCGCGGCACCGGCGCGGCGACACCTTGATAGCGGGTGCGCAGGTTCCACCAGGCGGCGTTGTACTCGTCGGGCGTGATCTTGCCTGCAAACACGTCCCAGCGCCACTGATCGATGAGCTTGCCGAACGGCAGGAATGCGATCTTGTCGAGCGCCAGCTTCATCTGCTGATTGATGACGGCCTCTTCGCTCGTCGCCACTTCATCGGCCAGGCCGAGCTCGGCCAGATAAGCCGGCGTCATCGACAGCGTCATCGTGTCGCCGAGGCCTTCGTGAAAGCCGTCGTGCGCGCCGGATTTGTAGATCGGCGGCAGATCCCTGTACGCGAGGTAATAGAAGATATGGCCGAGCTCATGGTGCAGCGTCGTGAGATGTTCCGCGGTCGGCAGCACGCACTGCTTGATGCGCACGTCCTCGCCGCCGTCGAGCGGCCAGGCGCTGGCGTGGCACACGACGTCGCGGTCACGCGGCTGGGTGAGCATCGAGCGTTCGTAGAAGGTATCGGGCAGCTCGGGCATGCCGAGGGAGACGAAGAAGTTTTCCGCGGTCTTCGTCATGCGCACCGCGTCGTACTCCTGCGCCTCGAGTGCCGCGGTGACGTCCACGCTCGGCACGCCCGGAAAGGGCTCGACGAGCGGATAGATGTTGCCCCACTCCTGCGCCCACATGTTGCCGAGCAGGTGCGCCGGAATCGGCTCGCCGGCCGGCACTCGCTCCTCGCCGTATTCTTCGGCGAGCCGGCCGCGCACGTAGCAGTGCAGCTCGTCGTAGAGCGGCTCGACCTGATCCCAGAGCCGCTCGGTCTCCTGCTCGAATTCGTCCGCCGACATCTCGTACTTCGATTTCCAGTACTCGCCGAGATTTTCGAAGCCGAGCTCGCGAGCGCCCTCGTTCGTCAGCTCGACGAAGCGCGCATACGGCTCGCGCATCTGCGGCGAGACCGTTCGCCAGCCCGTCCAGAGATCGACGAGCTGATCGTAGTCGCGGCTGTCGGCCATGATCTCGACCATCTCCGGCAGGTCGAAGCAGTCCTCGCCCTCGGAGCCGTCCGGGCAGTATTCGCCGGCGCCGTAAATGCCCTCCATTTCCGTCGTGATGCGCGCGAGCTCTGCGCGTTTCGCGGGATCGTCCGGGGCGGGCGCGGAGGTGCCGAGCTTGAGCAGCATGATCTGGCGCTCCGCGTCCGGACTCATCTCCATGCCGCCGAACTTCGCCGCTTCCTGCACGGCCCGCGTGAAGAACTCGAGCGAGCGCTCGCTCGCAGCGGCGGCGATGACGGCCGTGTCCTTGGTAATGTAAGTTGCGCGCACCCATTCGGCCGCGCCGGTCTCATGGTTCAGCTCCTTGATTTCCTCGTTGATGCGCGCGACGAACGTTTCCGGCGTCTCGTCCGGTTTCGCGGCACCGGCCGGATTCTCCGCCGACGCGCCGACGGTGCTGTCGCAGGCGCACAGCGCCAGCCCCGCGAGCGCGGCGAAGAGACATGGGAGTTTCATAACCTACCTCTAAGGAGTCTGATCCTGGAGCATCCGAGCGGCCGGACTGGCAAGGTCATCTCGAAAACGCTGTAAATCCATCCCTGGACGCTCCGGGGGCGACGTCCTGTCGCCCACGGTTTCGAGATAACCTTGCCAGTCCGGCTCTCAATGCGGGACACCGCAAGGTCATCTCGAAATCGCTGTAAATCCATCCCTGGACGCTCCGGGGGCGACGTCTCGTCGCCGACGGTTTCGAGACGACCTTGCCATTCCGGCTCTTAATGGACGCCGCCCATCAGCTTGCGGATCGGCTTGACGAAGACGAGCAGCAGCAGGCCGGAGCCGACGGTCATGAGCACGACCTGCAGATAAAGATCGGGCATCTCCGCGACGGCGTCGTGGTCGAACTGACCGGCGATGAGCCCGGCGATGAGGTTGCCGAGCGCCGTGCCGAGGAACCACACGCCCATCATCTGGCTGACGAAGCGGCGCGGCGCGAGCTTGGTGACCGAGCTCAAACCCACAGGGCTCAAGGCCAGCTCGCCCATCGTGTGCAGCAGGTACGTCAGGATCAGCCAGGTCGGCACCACGGAATTGCCGGCGGCGACGAGCTGCGCGGCGAAAATCATGACGACGAAGCCGAGTCCGAGAAAGATGAGCCCGAACGCGAACTTGAACGGCGTCGACGGCTCGAGATGCCGGCGCGCGAGCGCCACCCACATCGCGGCATATATCGGCGCGAGGGTGATGATGAAGAACGAGTTGAGGGACTGGAACCAGCCGGCCGGAATCTCCCAGGCGAACGTGTCGACGATGCGGTCCGTGTATCGCTCGGCGAACAGGTTGAAGGTCGAACCCGCCTGCTCGAAGCCGGCCCAGAAAATGGCCGTGGCGAGGAACAGGACGATGATGACGACGAAGCGCTTCTTCTCGGCGGTATCCATGCCCGCCAGCAGGAACATGTAGGCGAAGTAGCAAACGGCGATGATCATGATCGCCCAGGTCGTCTTCGTCGCCAGCGCCGGGGCGTTGAAACGAATCACTCCGGTCAACGCGAGAAACGTCACCAGGACGATCAGCAGCATGCCGGCGCCGACGCCGATCCAGCCCTTCTCGAATCCGCCGCCCACGTCGCTGTCGTCCTTGTGATGGGCGCGCGCGCCCGCATTCCCCAGATGACGGCGCGTGAGCTGATACTGGACGATGCCGAAAAGCATGCCGACGCCGGCCGCCGCGAAGCCGTAATGCCAGCCGAAGCGATCGCTCTCGCCGAGCGTGCTGCACACGAGCGGGCCGAGAAACGCGCCGAGATTGATGCCCATGTAGAAAATCGTGAAGCCGGCGTCGCGCCGCGCGTCGTCGGGAGAATACAGCTCGCCGACGATGGCGCTGATGTTCGGCTTGAGCAGCCCCGTGCCGATCACGACCAGCAGCAGGCCGATGAAGAACGCTTGCATGGACGGGATCGCGAGCACGAAGTGCCCGCTCATGATGATGATGCCGCCGTACAGGACGGATTGCTGCGCGCCGAGCAGGCGGTCGGCGATCCAGCCGCCCGGCAATGCGACGAGATACACCGCTGCCGTATACAGGCCATAAATCGCCGTTGCGGTCCGATCCGTAAAGGCGGCGCCGCCGTTCTCCACCGCGTCGACCATGAACAGCACGAGCAGGGCGCGCATGCCGTAATAGCTGAAGCGCTCCCACATCTCGGTGAAGAAAAGGGTATAGAGACCGCGTGGATGCGCGCCGATCCGATCCTCGGTGAAGGCCAGGTCGGAATCGCGGGGAACGGCAGTATCGGCAGCGTCTGTCATGTTTTAACGTGGTTTTTCTGCCGGTCCCGGACGGATACCGTGCTATGGTTTACGGACAATCGCCGCCGGAGTCAAGGCAGTGCGCGGCGCGCGGGCCCTTGCACAATGTGTTCATAACGCATTGACCACGGCGTTCCGGCGCGGTTCCGGAACTAATTCCGCCCCCCGGCATCGAACCGATACAGGTCATTCGAGGACGGAATCGGCGCAACGCGCTCCGCACGGGAACAGCATGAAAGTTTCACGCAACAGCATGGTCGAAAGCATGATCCGGATTCGCCGGCTCGCCGTTGCCGGCATGCTCAGTATGGCGCTCGCCGCCTGCGCGACGGCATTCGAGCCCGCGGATATCAAGGAAGCGGCCCATCCCGTGCAGCCGATCGAAGTGTCGGCCTCGCGCGTCGACAAGGACACGATCCGTCCCGGACGTGACATTCCGCAGACCCTGTCGCCGATGGTGATCTTCACGTCCGAGGATCTCTACGGCACGGGCTATCGCGACATCGGCCGCGCCCTGCAGAACCTCTCGCCTTTCGTCGGCGGCGGCCGCTGAGGGCTCCCACAGCCTGCCGGCGCCCGGCCCGGCCGGGCGACGATCCGCTTTCGCCGCCCGCGCTTTACTGCGCGATCATTCGGCGTTAACTTGCCGCAGATCGATGCAGCCTCCGCTGCGGAACTTGCGTTCGGCCGGGAGAAGAACGAGTTGAAGCGCGCAATCTCGCCGCGCCCCTTGCTGGTGCTCATCCTCAGCCTCGCCGGCGGCATGCCGGCCAGTCACGCTGCGCCAACAGACACCCAAGGGATGCCGGCCGTGAACGAACGGATTTTCGATCTGCCCTATTTGACGCGGGATCTGTCGAACGGATTGCGTGTGATCATCGTGCGAACCGATTATCCGGACGTCGTCACGCTGCAGGTCCCCGTGGTGACGGGCTCGCGCAACGAGGTCGAGGAAGGCAAGACCGGATTCGCGCATTTCTTCGAGCACATGATGTTTCGCGGGACGGAGGAGTATCCGCCGGAGCGTTACGGTGCGGTGATGAAGAACGCCGGCGCCGACCAGAACGCCTACACGACCGACGACTACACGAACTATCACATCACGTTCACGAAGCCCGACCTGGCGAAGATGATCGAAATCGAGGCGGACCGCTTCCGGAACCTGCAGTACACCGAGGAGCAGTTCCGCACCGAGGCGCAGGCGGTCAAGGGCGAGTACCTGAAGAATTATTCGAACCCACTGCAGAAGCTCTTCGAAACCCTGCAGGCGAACGCCTTCACGGTCCATCCGTACCGGCATACGACGATGGGCTTTTTCGCCGATATCGAGGACATGCCGAACCAGATCGATTACTCGAAACTGTTCTTCGACCGCTGGTACCGGCCGGAAAAGGCTACGCTGATCGTCGTCGGCGATGTCGGTCCGGAAGACACGTTCCGGCTCGTCAGGAAACACTGGGACAACTGGGAGCGCGGCGACTATTCGGCCGATATCCCGCAGGAGCCGCCGCCCGACGGGCCCGCGTACGCGCACGTGGATTGGGAGGCGCCCACTCAGCCGTGGTATGTCATCGCTTTCCGCGGGCCGGCCTTCGATGCCGATGAGACGGCCATGCCCGTCATGGACATCGTTTCGCAGATCTTCTTCTCGGAGTCGTCCGATCTCTATCAGAAGCTCGTGATCGAAGAGCGGCTCGTCGATCAGCTGTTTCCGTATTTCCCGAACCAGATCGACCCGGGCTTGCTCGTCGTCGGCGCGCGCCTGACGGATGCGGCGCACGCGGTGGCGGTGCGCGACGCGATACTCGACACGTTCGTGCGAATCCGCAGCAAGCGCGTCGACGCGAACGAGCTCGAGCGAACCAAGGCGCGCCTGCGCTACGCCTTCGCCTCGCAGATGGACAGCTCCGAGTCGATCGGCGCAATACTGGCGAGCTTCTCCCAGTTCGGCCGCACGCCGGTACGAACCATCAACGAGCTGTATCGAAGCTACGATGACGTGACGTCCGAGGATATCCTCGAGCAGGCCAACCGATACTTCGTCGATCGCGGCCGCACTGTCGTCACGCTTTCGCACGAAGCCTCGATGGAGGCAGTGGCCGAGATGCCTTCGATCGACGCGCAAGTGTCGCAGCTCGCGGGCCGCGAGACGGTCGAGCTGGAGGTGATCGCGCTGCCTTCCGAAACCGCGCCGCTCGTGGACGTCTCGCTCGTGTTTCACACCGGCGCCGCTGCCGATCCGCCGGGCAAGCTCGGGCTGGCCGCGCTGACCGCCGCGATGGTTGCCGACGGCGGCTCGGCAATGCGCTCGATCCAGGAGATCAACGACGCCATGTACCCGATGGCGGCGAGCTTCGATACGCAGGTCGACAAGGAAATGACACGCTTCTCGGGCAGCGTGCACCGCGACAATCTCGACGCCTGGTATCGCCTCTCGCGCGAGCAGCTCCTGAGTCCCGGCTGGCGCGAAGAGGACCTCGTGCGTCTCAAGACGCAGCAGGTGAACGCCGTGCGCACCGATCTCATCGGCAACAACGACGAGGAGCTCGGCAAGGAAGTGCTCTACCGGTTCATTTATGGCGAGGGGCATCCGTACGGCAGCTACAATCTCGGCGCGACGGACGACATCGAGCAGTTGACGCTCGACGACGTCAAGGGCTTTTACGCCGAGCACTACACGCGCAGGAACCTGACCGTGGGTGCAGCCGGCGGGTACGATGCATCCTTCCTGCCGCAGCTCGAGCAGGATCTCGACGAGCTTCCGGCCGGGCAGCGCGAATCCATCGAGCTGCCGCCGGTATCGATGCCCCGCGGGCATGCGGCGCGCATCGTGGAGAAAGAGACACCGGCCGTCGCCGTCTCGTTCGGCTTTCCGATCGACGTGCGGCGCGGCGACGAAGACTGGATCGCTCTGTGGCTGGTCCGCTCCTGGCTCGGCGAGCATCGCAATACCGGCGCGCAGCTCTATCAGCGCATTCGCGAGACCCGCGGCATGAACTACGGCGACTACGCCTACATCGAGTACTTTCCGCGCGGCATGTTCCAGTTCTATCCGGATGCGAACCTCGGCCGGCGGCGGCAGATCTTCCAGGTGTGGTTGCGCCCGCTGCGGAACAACAACGACGCGCATTTCGCCACGCGCGCCGCGCTCTACGAGATACAGAAACTGCTCGAGAACGGCCTCACGGAGGAGGAGTTCGAGGCGACGCGGAACTTCCTCGACAAGTACGTCAGCCTGCTGACGAAGACCCAGTCGCGCCAGCTCGGCTACGCCATCGACAACGCGTACTACGCGTTGCCGGGATTCGCGGAATACGTGCGCGCAGGCCTGGCGGAGTTGACGGTCGAAGATGTCAACCAGGCAGTCCGGCGCCATCTGCATACGGACAGCGTCAAGTTCGTGTTCGTGACGGCGGACGGCGAGGACATGCGCCGCCGGCTCGTCGCGAACGAGCCTTCGCCGCTCGAATACAACGCGCCGAAGCCCGAGGAGCTGCTCGAGGAAGATCGCGCCATACAGGTGCTGCCGATGGCGTTCACGGAGCAGAGCGTCGAGATTGTGGCCGCGGATACGCTGTTCCGATAACCGCGCCACGCGGCCGATGCAGGGCCGACTTCAGTCGGCCAACCGACGCCAAGGCGGGTTGAATCCCGTCCTACAGGGGGCCAACCAAAAATGGCGGGTTGAAACCCGCCCTACAGGTTCTCGGCAAGGAATTCCCCGATGCGCTCGTGCAGCTCGATGGCGGCGCTTTCCGCGCGGAAGCCGTGACCCTGATAGCGCTCGGTCATGGTCTCGAAGTCCTTATCGTGCTTGGCGAGCTGGCGAACGAGCGCGCGGTACTGCTCGATGTCGACGTTGGCATCGAGGCGGCCGTGGATGACGAACAACGGCGCCTCGATAGCCTCGATGAAGTTGATCGGCGAGGTATCGTGGAAGCGTTGCCGGTCGTCGCGCGGATTCCCGAGCACCATTTCCAGCCAGCTTCGCCTTCCGGCGCGCAGACCCGCGATCTTGTACGTGTCCATATCCTGCCGATACAGCATGGGCAGATCGACCACGCCCACGTAGTTGATGCCGCACGCGTAAAGCTCCGGCGTCATGGTGAGACCGGCCATGGCGGCATAGCCGCCATAACTCGCGCCGTAGATGCAGATGCGCTCGGGATCCGCGAATCCCTCTTCAACCGCCCAGCGCGCGCCGTCGGTGATGTCGTCCTGCATTTCGAGCCCCCAGCGACGGTAACCGGTGCGTTCGAATTCCATGCCGTAGCCGCCGGAGCCGCGATAGTTGATCTGCAGCACGCCGTAACCCCGGCTCGCGAGAAACTGCACCTCGCGCTCGAACCCCCACTCGTCGCGGATGCCATAGGGCCCGCCGTGCGGGTGCACGATGAGCGGAACCGGCTCGTCTCCGGCATCGCGCGGCAACGTCAAATAGCCGTGCACGGTGAGGCCGTCACGTGTCTCGAAGCTGATCGGTCGCATGTCGGCCATCTGCTCCGGATCGAGCCAGCTCGCGCCGGAGAGCAGATAGCGGACCTTCGCCTCGTCTTCATCGTACAGGTAGTAAATGCCGGGCACTCGGTCGCTGGCACTCC
>JBOIDB010000125.1:0-2119 GCA_050740235.1 Gammaproteobacteria bacterium | reverse complement strand
GGTGTACGCAGCGTGCCGGAGGCGTACCATCGTGTCTGGTGGGAAGCCGGGGAGAATCGGGGTAAAACGATAAGTCCCATGCCCCAATTCAGATCATTCGAGTTCGACTCCGTCCGGCGCCAGCTTTTGTGCGCCGGAGAAGCGGTGCACCTCACGCCGAAGGCCTTCGGCCTGCTCGCGCTGCTGCTCGAAGCGGCACCCCGTGTCGTGCCGAAGTCCGAGCTTCACCAAGGCCTGTGGCCGAACGGCGTCGTGTCGGATGCGACGCTCGCCGGCCTCGTGAAGGAGCTGCGTCGGGCGCTCGCGGGCCACGAGCCGCACTCGTCCTTCATCCGGACCGTCCACCGCGTTGGCTATGCGTTCGACGCGCCGGTCATCGCGAGCGGAAAGCGTGGCTGGCCGAACGCCGCGCGCTGGCTCGCGTCGAAGGATCGAGCCCTGCCGCTCGCCGAAGGCGAGAACCTCATCGGCCGCGATCCGCTATCGCAGGTCTGGCTCGACTATTCGACCGTTTCGCGTCATCACGCCCGGATCGTCGTCGGTCCCGGGGGCACCCTGCTCGAGGATCTCGGCAGCAAAAACGGCACGAGCGTTGACGGGGTCGAGTTGGCCGGCCCGACGACCTTGCGCGACAGCAGCCGTGTCGGCTTCGGACAGGTCTTCGTGACCTATCGCGAGGCGCGCGCCGGCATGCCGACCGTCACGCAGGTCGGTCAAGTCAGCGGCGCTTTGTCGGAGCACTGAGTACATGCTCGCGTCCGGTCTGCGGCTGGGCAGGTACGAGGTCCGCGAGCTCATCGGGGCAGGCGGGATGGGCGAGGTGTTTCGTGCGCACGATTCGCGGCTGGGCCGCGACGTGGCGCTCAAAGTGCTGTCCGAACGCTTCAAGCTCGATCCACATCGCCTTGCGCGCTTCGAACGTGAAACGCAGGTGCTCGCGTCGCTGAACCATTCGAACATCGCGACGCTGTACGGAATCGAGGCGCTCGGCGATACGCATGCACTGGTTCTCGAGCTCGTCGAAGGCGAGACACTGGCCGAGCGGATCGCGCGCGGACCGATTCCGCTGACTGAAGCGCTCGAGATTGCGCAGCAGATTGCCGCGGCGCTCGACGCGGCCCACGAGCACGGCGTCGTCCACCGTGATCTGAAGCCCGGTAACGTCAAGCTGCGCCCCGACGGCACGGTGAAGCTGCTGGATTTCGGTCTGGCGAAGATCTCCGACCCGGTTGGGGAGGGCAGTAACGGCCAAGCCGCGACGGCGACCGCCCTCGAGTTCGCGGTGGGGGGCGCAGGCGTGATGGGCACGCCGGCCTACATGAGCCCCGAGCAAGCCCGGGGCCTGCCGGTCGACAAGCGGTCGGACGTTTGGGCTTTCGGCTGCGTGTTGTACGAGATGCTGACCGGTGAGCGCGCATTCGGGGGCGAGCGGTCGTCCGATGTCGTCGCGAAAGTCATCGAATGCGCGCCGGATCTTGGCGCTTTGCCCGGCGGCGTTCCGCGCACCGTCCATCGGCTGCTCAGGCGTTGCCTCGAAAAGGATCCGCGGCGACGGCTGCGGGACATGGGCGACGCCCGTCTCGACCTGATGGACGCCACCAACGACCCTGCGGCCGAAGCAGCGATCGAGACCGGCCGCTCGACGAGTTGGGGCCGGATTGCCTCGCGGACGGCAATCGCCGCCGCTGTTTCGGCGATCGTTGCGGGCACCGCCGCCTGGCTTCTGGTGCACTCCGACTCCGCGGAGCAGGTGCCGCAGCCGCAGGTCGCGCGCTTTTCCATTCCCGCGCGCGTGCCGCCGCCGCTGCTCGGCGCGGGGCTCGCGATTTCCTCTGACGGCACGCAGTTTGCCTATGTGAGCCCACGCGGTCTCACCGTGCGGGCACGCGATCGTCTGGAAACCGCCGTCGTGGTCGAAAGAGCTGCTGTGCAGGGATTTCCGTTCTTCTCTCCGGACGGCAAGTGGCTCGGTTTCATGGGCTGGGACACCCTGAGGAAGGTCCCGACGGCCGGCGGTCCCGTCGTGACGGTGGCAGATTCTTCGGCGATGGGAAGCTGGACCGGCAAGCATATCGTTGACGCCGACATGCACGGATTGTTCCGCGTATCCGCCGACGGC
>JBOIDB010000124.1:0-38523 GCA_050740235.1 Gammaproteobacteria bacterium | reverse complement strand
TACGGCAACGGCGAGCAGCGGCGCGACTTCATCTATGTCGGCGACGTCGCCAGCATGAACCTCTGGTTTCTGGACAACCCGGACGTTTCGGGAATCTTCAACGCCGGCACGGGGCGAAGCCAGAGCTTCAACGAAGTCGCGCGCGCAGTCATCGACTGGCACGGCCGCGGCCGGATCCGCTACATCCCTTTCCCGGCCATGCTCGAGTCCGCTTACCAGAGTCATACCGAGGCCGACATGGGAAGGCTGCGCGCCGCCGGCTACGACGAGCCCTTCAAATCCGTCCAGGAGGGCGTCCGTCTGTATCTGGACGCGGTCGCCACCGACGCGTGAGCGCGGAACGCGCGGTACTGATCGTCGGCCCGTCCTGGGTCGGCGATATGGTCATGACGCAGGCGCTGTGCATGCTGCTGTCGCGCAGCTCGCCCGCCCCGGCCATCGACATGCTGGCGCCGGGCTGGTCGCTGCCGATCATCCGCCGCATGCCCGAGGTGCGCGAGGGCATCGAGCTGCCGGCAGGCCACGGCGAGCTTGCGCTGCGAACGCGCTACCGGCTCGGCAGGTCCTTGCGCGGCCGCTATGCGCACGCGATCGTCCTGCCGCGTTCGTTCAAGGCGGCGCTGGTGCCGTTCTTCGCCCGCATACCGCTGCGCACCGGCAACCGTGGCGAGATGCGGTACGGGCTCATCAACGATCTGCGCGTGCGTGACGACACGCGAGCCTCGCAAACGGTCGAACGTTTCGTGTCGCTCGGCGTGCCTGCCGATGCCCCGGCGCCGTCGATTCCGACGCCGCGGCTCGACGTCGATGCCGAAAATCAGGCACGCCTGGTCGCGGCCCTCGGCCTCGAATCCGGCGACCGGATCGTCGCTTTGATGCCCGGCGCAGAGTACGGGCCCGCGAAATGCTGGCCGCTCGAGCATTTCGGGGCGCTCGCGAAACGCCTTGCCGACGCCGGATGCCGTATCTGGATACTGGGCTCGGAGCGCGATCGTCTCGCGGGCGAGCGCGTCGCCGGTTACGCGCTCGAAGCTGCGCGCAACCTGTGCGGACAAACCCTCCTCGAGGACGTCGTCGATCTGCTGGCGATGACGCGCGTCGCCGTGACCAACGATTCCGGGCTCATGCACGTCGCCGCCGCCGTGGGAACGCATGTCGTCGCGCTGTACGGCTCTTCGTCGCCCGCTTATACGCCGCCGCTCACGGCTCGCCGCACGGTCAAGTATCTGGGAATCGAGTGCAGTCCGTGCTTCGAGCGCGAATGTCCGCTGGGTCACTTCCGCTGCCTGCGCGGCATCGGGCCCGATGAAGTGTTCGAGGACGTTCGCCGCGCGCTCGATTCCGCTCCCGCTGCGCGCGGCGAGGATGAACGAAGGCAGGTTCTCAGGCGGCCTTGAGAATATTGAAGGGCGCGAGCTCCTGCAGGCGGCAGTTGCCGAGCGGCACGAGGTTCGTGTTGACGAGCGCGAAACGGCCCGAGATGCTCGCATGGCTGACCATATCGGTGAAAACCATCCAGGCCGAGAAGGGCTTGAACCGCAGGTCGACGTGACCCGCCGTGCTCTGCTGGAATTCCGGCGTGTCCTTCATGAAATTGTGGAATCGGCGCATTACCCGGTCGTAAGGGCTCGAGTCCAGCACCCGCGCCATCGGCAGACCGACCTTCTGGAGACCATGGAGGAAGGCGCTGCGCGCATGATCGAGCGGCCCTTTGGCGAGATCGGCGGGGCTACGCGCGGCGTCGATGCCCGCGGCACGGCCGTACTTTTCGTAAAGCTCCGGGAACCGGCCCTTGCTCGCCCAGACCCGGTCTTCGTTCGGATTGACGTTGACGAAGAAGCGGAAAATTCGGTCGCCGTTGGTGGCGCCGTACGCGCCGGCGTCGATGTGCACGAGCTCGTTGCTGGCGTGCGGCGAGAGATTGCGGCCCTTCTCCTCGATGGGACGGAAGCTGACCGTGCCGACCGTCCAGCCGCGCGCGAGCGAGGGGATGGCGCGCTGCAGGAATGCCTCGACTCTGGCGCTGTGCCCGGTCAGGATGTCATGCACGCGGGCGACGATTGCCGGCTCGCCTTCGATGCCGCGCACGCGGTCGGCCTCGGGGTGGTAGCTGATGTTCTTGAGCTTGAGCTGCGCGGGCAGGCGCTCGCGCAGAAACTCCAGATCTTCGGGCGGAGGCAATTCGACCGGGCATTCGGGAAAATGCACGATGCTGCCGCGCTCCAGCGCGTCCGAGATTTCGTGCTCGCCGGCGTTCTCGATGTTTTCTGCGGTGTAGGTCGCCAGCATGCTTGAAAGGCGTTCGTGAAACAGACGACCGATTCTACACCAGCGCTTCGCGAAAGCCGCCGGGCGGCGAAGGACGGCGAGATCCTGTTCGACCCCGCCGTCGCCCCGGATTTTCGCGAAGAGCTCTTCGCCCTCGATTACTGGCGGAGCCGCGATGCGCTCAGCGTGGCGACCGGCGGCCGCGGGACGGTTTTTTTCGCGCGCGCGGGCGCGCAAGACTGGGCTTTGCGGCACTATTGCCGCGGCGGGGCGGTAGGTCGCCTGCTCGATGACCACTATTTGTGGCTGGGCCCGGACCGTACGCGCTCGTTCCGCGAGTGGCGGCTGCTCGCACGCCTGTTCTCGGCCGGTCTGCCGGTGCCCCGGCCGGTGGCCGCGCGCTACCAACGCCACGGCCTCGCCTATACGGCGGATCTCTGCACGCTGCGCATTCCGGAGGCGGAGCCTCTGTCGCGCAGGCTGGCGGCCGACACGGCGCCTGCGGACATCTGGGCGAGAGTCGGCGCCTGCGTCCGCAAGTTTCACGATGCGGGTGTCTTTCATGCCGATCTCACGGCGCACAACCTGCTCGTGGACGCAAGCGGCGACGTTTACCTGCTCGACTTCGACCGTGGGCGATTGCGCGGCGAAGGCGGCGACTGGCGGCAAGCGAATCTCGCGCGGCTGGATCGCTCGCTGCGCAAGATCGGCCGCGAGAACCCGCGCATCGACGTCACGGCCGACGACATGGCATCGCTGCGGCGCGCTTACGCACGGGGACATTCCTGATTTCGCGTGCGTGAAATCAGGAATGTCCCCATTCGACTTTGGTTCCGCGAATCACGGGTAGATATCCGGATATTCCGGCGGTCGCCCCTTGAATCGCCGATGTATCCAGTAATACTGCTCCGGCGCCTTCCGGATATGCGCCTCGAGCAGGCGGTGGAAGCGCAGCGTGTCGGCGACCGGGTCGTCGCTCGGGAAGTCCTCGAGAGCCGGCAGCACGATCAGCCGATAACCAGAGCCATTGGCCAGGCGCAGCGGCAGGAACGGCACGACCGGTGCTCCACTCAGGCGCGCAAGCTGCGAGGTGGCCGTGCCGCTCACCGCCGGCTCGCCGAAGAACGGCACCAGCGCCGATTGCTTGCGTCGATAGCTCTGATCCGGCGCGTACCACAGCGCTTTCTTCCGGCGCAGCGTCTTGAGCATGCTGCGCACGCTCTCCTTCGGTATGGTCTCCTCCGCGCCGCGCTCGCGGCCGCGCCGCGTGATTTCGTCGAGCAGCGGATTCTCGTTCTGCCGATAAACCGCATCGACCGGCGGCACCAGTTGCGTCAACAGCAAGCTCGCCAGCTCGAGCGTGGTGAAATGCCCCGTCAACAGGATGGCGCCGCGGCCGTGCGCGAGCGCCGCCCGCAGGTGCTCGAGGCCTTCCGGATGGGCCAGGGGACGCAGCCGCGCGAGCTTGCCCCACCATGCAAACCCCATCTCGAACAGCGACACGCTCAGCGATGTGAAGTGACGCCGGACGAGGGAGCGGCGAGCCGACTCGTCGAGCTCCGGAAAACAGACGGCGATGTTGGCCAGCGCGTAGCGGCGCCGCTTGCGCATGACAACATGAAGAATGCCGCCCAGGGGTCGTCCGAGGGCGAGCTGCCAGCGCCAGGGTAACAGGATCGACAGCCTGAGCGCGCCGATGCCGAGCCACGGCAGCCAGTATCGCGGGCCGGCAAAACGGTAGAGGGGCACCCTGCGCCGCTTCACGAATACATTCCCGGTTCGCTTTTGAAGCGGCGGTGTATCCAACCGCGCCGGTTGCGCCGGCTGGCGAGCCGACGTTCGATGCGCGGTTGCCTGCGCTGCGTGTGATCTGGCGCTTTACGCATAGAAATCAGGGGACCCGGGAGGCTGCGATTTGAAACGACGGTGAATCCACAGATACTGCTCCGGCGCCGCTCGTATCTGTTCCTCGATGAGTGCGTTAATGCGGGCGGCATCGGCTTCCGGCTGCGAAGAAGGAAAGTCCTTCAGCTCCGGCAGGAGCAGCAGCCGATATTCGCGATTGCCGCTTGCGCGCAATGGAAAGAACGGCACGACCGCGGCGCCGGTCTTGCCGGCCAGCCGCGAGGCGACCGTATTGGTCGGCGCCGGAATGGAGAAAAAGGGCGCCACTACGCTATTGGCTCCGCTGTGCGCCTGATCCGGCGCGAACCAGACTGCCCGCCCCTCACCCAGGCTCGTGAGCATGCCGCGAATATCCTCTTTCACGAGCACCCTGCGAGCGCCGCGCAGGCGGCCGCGTCGCATGATCTCGTCGAACAGCGGATGGCCGAGCGGCCGGTACAGCGCGTCGATCGGAACGCGCATGCCCAGCAGGCGTCCGCCGAGGTCCATGGCAGTGAAATGCGCGCTCAGCAGAATCACGCCCTTGCCCCGCGCGAGCGCGCCCTCGAGATGCTCGAGACCCTGGAATCGTGCCCGCCCGGCGAGCCGCGCATCGCCTGCCCGCCATGCGAGCGCCGTTTCGAAGACGCCGATGCCGAGCGCGGCAAAATGGCGTTCGAGCAACGTCCTCCGCGAGCCCTCGTCGAGCTCGGGAAAACAGCGGTCGATATTACGGCGCGCAATTTCGCGCCGCTCCCTGAGGATGACCCGAAGCGTCCCGCCGAGTCGGCTGCCGAGCCAGATCAACATGCCGAACGGGAGCAGCGATGCCGCGCGCAGCGCGGCGAGGCCGATCCACACCGGCCAGAATCGCGGCGCGAGGAATTCGTGCAGTGGTGCTTGCGGCTCGGACACGCGGCTTCGGCGGCAACGGGACGGGCGCAGTGTAGCAGCCGAATGTCGTGTTCAGATGATCGATCAGCCGAACGCCGGCCAGCGTGAAATGTCGGTGAAATAGCCGTCCGACCCCGGTTTCCGCTACCATGCGGCCGGGTCTCGACCCCAGCCACCGGTACCGTCCATGACGCTGTCCGTCCCCGCTTTCTCCGGCGCGCGCGTGCTGGTCGCCGGCGACGTCATGCTCGACCAGTACTGGTTCGGTCTGACGGCGCGTATTTCGCCGGAGGCGCCTGTGCCCGTCGTGCGCGTGCGTGAGTCGGAGGAGCGGCCGGGCGGCGCGGCCAACGTCGCCGCGAATCTCGCGGCGCTCGGCGTGCAAACCACGCTGACCGGATTGACCGGCGACGACGCCGCCGCCGACCGGCTGGAGCAGGCGCTATCGGCTCAGGGCATCGCATGCCGTTTCGTGCGTTCGGACGTTGCGCCGACCATCACCAAGCTGCGCGTGCTGAGCCGCAACCAGCAGCTCATCCGGCTCGATCAGGAAGAATTGTTCGGCCGCGCTCCGCTCGGCTCGATCGCCGGCGCCTTCGAGGCCGCGCTGGCGAGCGCCGACCTCGTGATTCTCTCGGACTACGGCAAGGGAGCGCTCGATGGCGCGGCCGATCTCATCGCGCTCGGCCGCCGGGCCGGCAAGCCCGTCCTGGTCGATCCGAAGGGCAGGGATTTCACCCGCTACCGGGGTGCAACCGCGCTCACGCCCAATTTCGCCGAATTCGAGGCGGTGGTCGGGCAGTGCGCCGACGACGAGCAGCTCGCGACCCGGGGAGAGGTGCTTCGCGCCGATCTCGATATCGAATTGCTGCTCGTCACGCGCAGCGAGCGCGGCATGACCTTGCTTGCCCGGGGCGCCGAGCCCCTGCATCTTCCGGCCGAGGCCCGCGAAGTCTATGACGTGACCGGCGCGGGCGACACTGTCATCGCGCTGCTGGGCGCCAGCCTGGCCGCCGGATTGCCGCCGCCCGAGGCCGCGGCGCTGGCCAATCTCGCCGCCGGGCTCGTGGTGCGCAAGATCGGCGTCGCCAGCGTCACGGCTTCGGAGCTCCGGCTGGCGCTGCATCAGCACGGCAAAGGCGGACGCGGGCTCGTCACGCGCGAGGATCTGCTGGTCTTCGTGCGCGAGGCGCAAGCGCGTGGCGAGCGCGTGCTGATGACCAACGGCTGCTTCGACATCCTGCACGCCGGCCACGTCGCTTACCTCGAGGAGGCCAAGTCGCTCGGCGACCGCCTCGTGGTTGCGGTGAACGACGATGCCTCCGTCGCGCGTCTCAAGGGCGCCGGACGGCCGGTGAATCCGCTGGCGGATCGCATGGCGGTGCTCGCCGGGCTCGCCGCCGTCGACTGGGTGGTGCCGTTTTCCGGCGACACGCCCGAAGCCCTCATCTGCGAAGTCCTGCCCGACATGCTCGTGAAGGGCGGCGATTACGCGGTCGAGGACGTTGCCGGCGGAAAATGCGTGCGTGCCAATGGTGGCGAAGTACGCGTGCTGCGCTTTCACGAGGGCCGTTCGACGACGGCGATGATCGAATCCATTCGAGGCCGCTGACCGCTGCCCGGTGCGCTTCGCCTACGTCATTCTTTCCTATCTGCTCGCGCCGGTTGCGTTCGGCTTTCTGCTCTGGCGGGGTCTGAGCAATCGCGCGTACTGGCGGCGTCTGGGCGAGCGGCTGGGCTACGGCGAGTGCAATCTCGACGAGCCGAGCATCTGGGTCCACGCGGTCTCGGTCGGCGAGGTACAGGCTGCGACCGCACTGGTCAAGGCGCTTCGCGAACGCTATCCGCGCACGCCAATCGTTCTGACGACCGTTACGCCCACCGGCCTCGAGACCGCGCAGGCGAAGTTCGGCGACTCGGTCTGCTACAGCTATGCGCCGTACGACCTGCCGGGCGCCGTGCGGCGCTTCTTCGACCGCGTGAGGCCCAAGCTCGCGATCATCCTCGAGACCGAGCTGTGGCCGAACCTTTACCACGAATGCGGCCGGCGGCAGGTGCCGCTGGTGCTCGCGAGCGCGCGCATCTCGCCCCGCTCCGTGCACAAGTACCGCCGGCTGTTCAACCTGTTCCGGGAGGCGCTCTCGCACGGCATCGTCATCGCCGCGCAGAGCGAGAAGGATGCGGAACGCTTTCGTTCGCTCGGCGCGAATCCGGATCGCACGCACGTGACCGGCAACATCAAGTTCGATTTCGAGCTGCCGGCAACGGTTGCCGAGGAAGGGCGTAAGCTGCGAGCGACTCAGGCCACGGGCCGGCCCGTGTGGATCGCCGCGAGCACGCACGAAGCCGAGGAAGAGCAAGTGCTCGACGCGGCGGTGCGCCTGCGGTCGGATATTCCGGATGCGCTGCTCATGCTCGTACCGAGGCATCCGGTCCGCTTCGGCGCCGTCGCCGCGCTGCTTCGCGCGCGAGGCCTGGCTTTCGTCACGCGCAGCAGCGGTGGGGTCTGCGATGCGGCAACGCCGGTGTTTCTCGGCGACTCGCTCGGCGAGTTGCCCGTGTTTTATGCTGCCGCCGACGTCGCCTTCGTGGGCGGCAGCCTGGTCCCGATCGGCGGCCATAACCTGCTGGAGCCGGCCGCGCTGGCGCTGCCCGTGCTGACCGGCCCCTACAATTTCAATGCCGAGGAAATAGCCGCGCTGCTGGTAGAGCACGGCGCCGCGCGGATCGTGCGCAACCACGACGAGCTGGCCGCGGGCCTGCTGCGCTACTTCCGGGATCCGGCGCTGCGCACGCACGACGGCAATGCCGGCCTGGAGGTCGTGCGCGCCAACCGCGGCGCTCTGGAGCGCCTGATCGGGCTCGTCGACCCGCTTATTTAGGTGTGCGGGGACATTCCAGATTTCGCGTGCGAAATCAGGAACGTCCCTGGTGCCGTCAGCCGTCGGAGCCCGGCTCGTCGGGAGTTTCGACGGACTGCCCGATCTGGGTCTCCTCGCCCTCTTCGAGCCAGCCGTTGACCTGGCTGATGTCTTCCGCCGTGAGGGTGCCGGCGGCGCGCTTGAGCTGCAGCATGTTGAGCACGTAGTCGTAGCGGCTGCGCGCGTAGTTCGTCTGCGCCGCGAGCAGATTGCGGCGCGCATCGAGCACGTCCACCGTGGTGCGCGTGCCCACCTCGAAACCTGCCTCGGTGGCTTCCAGCGCCGTGCGTGAGGACTCCACGGCCTGCCCGAGCGCTTCCACCCTGGAGATGCCCGTCAGCACGCCCAGATAGGAGTCGCGCGCCAGACGCTCGGTCTCGCGGGCGACCCGCTCGAGCTGCTCCTTGGCGGCGCGATGCAGGTAGACGGCTTCGCGCACTCTCGACGTCGTCAACCCGCCGCTGAAGATGGGAAAGTTGAGCTGCAGGGCGATGGTGTCGGTCGTGAAATCATCTTCGGACGGGCCGGCCTGCCCGTCGACGATGAGGTCGGCCTCGCTGTCGAACTCGTTTCGCGATGCGACGAGATCGAGCGTCGGATAGTGCTGTGCGCGCTGGAGCTTGATCTGCTCGCGCGCGATATCGGCTCCGAGCCGGCTCGAGATCAGATTCAGGTTCTGATCCATCGCAATCGCGACCCATTCCTCTTCGCTCGCCGGCACCGGCGGCTCGAGCGGCATTTCGTCGCCCGGCGCCGCCAGATCGGCGAAGTATTCGCCCGTGATCTCGCGCAACAGCTCGCGTGCCGTCGCCAGGTTGCGGCTGGCCGCGATCTCGGCGGCGACCGCCTGGTCGTAGGCGGCCTGCGCTTCCTGCACGTCCGTGATCGCGATCAGACCCACCTCGAATCGCTTCTCGGCCTGCTCGAGCTGCCGCGCGATCGCCTGCTTCGCCACTTCTTCGGATTCCAGCGTGTCGCGGGCGGCAAGCACGTCGAAATAACGCTGGGCGACACGCGTAATGACGTCCTGCTGGGCTGCCAGATAATTCGCTTCCGCCTGGGCCACGGTGGAGTCCGCCTGACGGAGCGCCACCCATTGATCCCAGCGGAACAGGGTCTGCTGGAGCTGGAGGTTGAAGACCGTGTCCGTCGAGTCCTCCTGCTGGTTGAAGGGAATGACGAATCCGGTCTCCCCACCGGGCTGGAAGAAGGAGCCCGCCCCTTCGATCTCGGTTTCGGTTCGCGAGGCCTGGAAATTGAGCTGCGGCAGCAGGAGCGCGCGCGCCTGGGGCTTGGCTTCCAGCGCCGCCAGCCGGTTGGCCTCGGCCTCACGCAGGAGCGGATCGCTCTGCACGGCTCTCTCGTAGGCGTCGCCCAGGTCTGCGGCCGGCACGGCCTGCGCGGCGAGCAGGCCGGCGGCCAAGGCGGCGATGGCGGCGATGAAGCTCATCGAACGGGACATGGCGCCAATTCCTTCAGTTGTCGTGATTGAAAAAGCTGCGGAAAGAGGCAAGCTCGATCCGGAGACCGTGATATCCGGATTCGCGATTCTATTGGATGCACCGGCGGCCGATCGGGTTGCAAGTGTTGTAGTGGACTATATCACCAAATCTCCGCCCGTGGATAGGGCCGGACGCCGGCCCGGCACGTAAGCCACAGACCGTGCCGGCGACGTATGGTTGCACCGGCCTGGCTCGCCGTCGTGTCGGTTCGCCGGAAAGCCGAGCTTCAGAAAACGAATCCGGACGGCATCGGGGCGTTGGCGAGCGGCGGCATAGCCGTCTCGAAAAGACTATCGGTGGTCCATTCGTGATCGCCCACACGCATCACGCGCCGGGCTTCCATGACGGGCAGCGAGCCGGTGATCACGAACAGGCGGCCGCCCACGGTCAGCGCGCGCTCGAATCGCTCGTCGTATACTGGCAGCGAGCCGGTAACGGCTATGGCATCGAAACGCAGCGTCGGGTCGAGTTGCATCGCGTCGCGTGTTTCCAGACGGACGTTTTCGATGCCGGCGTCGCGCAGGTTCTGCCGGGCGCGATCCGTGAACTCGGCGCGGATTTCCAGGCTCGTGACGGACTTCGCGAGCTTCGCCAGGCACGCGGCCAGAAAGCCGTTGCCCGTGCCGGCCTCGAGCACGTGGTCCGAGTCGCTCAGCTCGAGCGCCTGCAGCAGGCGGCCTTCCACTTTCGGCGCCATCATGACCTCGCCATGTCCGAGTGGAATGGAGATGTCGGCGAAAGCGAGCTTGCGCCATGCCGGTGGCACGAACGCTTCGCGCGGCACGTCGCGGATCGCATCGAGAACGCGCTCGTCCAGCACTTCCCACGTGCGGATCTGCTGTTCGACCATCTGCTTGCGTGCCGTTTCTATGTTCATCGTCTGCTCGCGACCGTGGAGCGGCGAGAGTACGGAGTTTGCCGCAAACTGACAAGCTGCATTATGGTTAATATGCCCGCGTTCCGTCGGGCCCATGGGATATGCTTGACCGCGTCTTCGGGCGAAAACAATCTCATGCGATCCGCGCGTTCGCGTGGCAACGGAAGAATCCCCCCGAAAACCGGCGAGTCCGCGCAGGGCGAGCCGTGACAATCGAAGGTGTGCAATGAGCGCAAAATCCAGGGACGTATTCGAGGCAGGCTCACTGGCCGGCATGGAGGCGATGGCCCCGTTGCCGGCTTCACGCAAGATCTATGTGCAGGGCAGCCGGCCGGATCTGCGCGTGGGCATGCGCGAAATCACGCAGACGCCGACGCCGGCAAGCTTCGGCGCCCAGCACAATCCGCCGTTGACGGTATACGACACTTCCGGGCCATACACGGACGACGCCATCGAGATCGATTTCGGCCGCGGCCTTTCGCCGCTGCGCGCTGCCTGGATCGAGGAACGCCGCTCGCAACGCGACGCGTGCGTCACGCAAATGCATTACGCGCGCCGCGGTGTCGTCACGCCGGAAATGGAGTACGTCGCCATCCGCGAGAATCAACGCTTCGATGAGATGCGCGACGCCTATGCCGCCGCCGGGCTCCTCGCGCGCCATGCGGGTCAGGACTTCGGCGCGCGACTGCCGGACAAGTTGACGCCGGAATTCGTGCGCGACGAAGTTGCCGCCGGACGGGCGATCATCCCGGCGAACATCAACCACCCCGAGCTGGAGCCCATGGCCATCGGGCGCAATTTCCTCGTGAAGATCAACGCGAATATCGGCAATTCGGCCGTCAGCTCGTCGATCGGCGAGGAAGTGGAGAAGATGGTCCGGGCCGTGCGCTGGGGCGGCGACACGGTCATGGATCTGTCCACCGGCCGCAACATCCACGAGACGCGGGAATGGATCCTGCGCAATTCGCCCGTGCCGATCGGCACGGTGCCGATCTATCAGGCGCTCGAGAAGGTCGGCGGCAAAGCCGAGGAGCTGAACTGGGAGATCTATCGCGACACGCTCGTCGAGCAGGCGGAGCAGGGTGTCGACTACTTCACGATTCACGCGGGCGTGCGACTCGCCTACGTGCCGCTGACGGCGAAGCGCATCACGGGCATCGTCTCGCGCGGCGGATCGATCATGGCGAAATGGTGCCTGGCGCATCACGAGGAAAGCTTCCTCTACACGCGCTTCGCGGACATCTGCGAAATCATGCGCGCTTACGACGTCTCGTTCTCGCTCGGCGACGGTCTGCGGCCCGGCTGCATCGCCGATGCCAACGACGAGGCGCAGTTCGCGGAGCTCGACACGCTCGGCGAGCTGACGAAAACCGCGTGGCGGCACGACGTGCAGGTCATGATCGAAGGGCCCGGCCATGTGCCCATGCAGCTCATCGGCGAGAACATGCAGCGCGAGCTCGACACCTGTTCCGAAGCGCCGTTCTATACGCTGGGTCCGCTCACGACAGACATCGCTCCGGGATACGACCACATCACGTCCGCCATCGGCGCGGCGCAGATCGGCTGGTACGGCACGGCGATGCTCTGCTACGTCACGCCGAAGGAGCACCTCGGCCTGCCGGACAAGGACGACGTGCGTGACGGCATCATCACCTACAAGATCGCGGCGCATGCGGCGGACCTGGCGAAAGGCCACCCGCTCGCACAGCTCCGCGACAACGCGCTGTCGAAGGCGCGCTTCGAGTTCCGCTGGGACGATCAGTTCAACCTGGGGCTCGATCCCGAGAAAGCCCGTGAATTCCACGACGAAACACTGCCGAAGGAGGCACACAAGCTGGCGCATTTCTGCTCGATGTGCGGGCCGCATTTCTGTTCCATGAAGATCACCCAGGATGTGCGTGACTACGCGCGCGAGCACGGCATCGGAGACATGGAAGACGCCGTGCGCGCAGGCCTTGCCGAAAAGGCCACCGAATTCCGCCACCGCGGCGCCGGCGTGTACGGGAAGACGTAGGAGGTGATCGCTTAATGCCGGTATCGGGAATAATAACAACAGCAATTATCCTGACCGCTCTTGGAGTCCTTCTCTTCTTCTTCGTCAAGCACCGGAACATCGGACGCATCGCCCGCTTGAACGAAGAGATCAGCCGCATCACGCGAGATCGGCGCTTCGAGCGCCGCGTGGCGGCCTCGAACCGGGGCGACGCGGTGTCGCGTCTCGGCATGACCGTCAACACCCTGTTCGAGGAGCTGAATGAGCGCCAGGAGCGCCTCGCGCACGGTCAGGAGTTGCTGTATTCACTCGCCGACAGCGTGCCGGAAATGGTGGTCGTGCATCGCGAGACGGTGCTCTATGCCAATCCCGCCGCGGTGGAATGGTTCGGAGCCGGGCCGCTCGCGGAGCGGGCCGTCACGGAACTCGTGCGTCCCGCGTTGCGCCGGCTGGTGCTGGAGGGGATTCGCGGGCAGCTCGCCGGCGATGAGCGGGCGAGGCAGTTCGATCTGACGCTGATCGATTCGCGCGGGCGCCGGCTCGAAGCGGCGGTGCGCAGCGCGAAGGTCGTGTTCGAAGGCAAGCCGGCGATTCTCAGCATTGCGTCGGCGACGGACGGGCGGGTCGCCTCCGGCAGGGATCTGCGGACGGGACGCCGCGCGCAGGCGACGCTCGAATCCATCGGCGAGGGGGTCATCACCGCGGATGCGTCCGGACGCATCGATTACATGAATGCCGCCGCCCAGCATCTGACCGGCGCGACGCTCACGACTGCGCGCGGCAAGACGCTGAACGACATCATCAGCCTCGTCGACGAGACCGATCGCAAGTCGCTCGGCGATCCGGTAAGCGCCGCGTTGCGTGAAAGGCGGCGGGTGAATCTCGGCCGGCGCGCGCTGCTGCTCGCGCGCAGCGGCGGCGAGGAATACTCCGTCGAGCTCACGGCCTCGCCCCAGCGCGACGAAACCGGCGAAGTCACCGGCGCGGTCGTCGTCCTGCACGACGTGACCGAGTTGCGCGGCCTCACGCGGCAGATGTCCTACCAGGCGACGCACGACGCGCTGACCGGCCTGATCAATCGCCGCGAGTTCGAGCGGCGGCTCGAGGAAAGCCTGCAGTCGGCCCACTCGGGCGACGCAGGCCACGTGCTCTGCTACCTCGACCTCGACCGTTTCAAGGTCGTCAATGACACGAGCGGCCACATGGCCGGCGACAGCATGTTGCGCGAGGTCGCCGCGCTCATAAAGGACAAGGTCCGCGACTCGGATACGGTCGCGCGAATCGGCGGCGACGAGTTCGGCATGCTGCTCATCGGCTGCCCGCTCGACAAGGCGCGGCAGATCGCCGACGACGTGTGCGCCTCGATCCGCGATTACCGCTTCGTCTGGCGGGACAAAATATTCAATGTCGGCGTGAGCATCGGCCTGGTCGAGATCGGCCGGGAAAGCGGCTCGATGGACGACGTGCTGAGCGCCGCGGACTCGGCCTGCTACGTCGCCAAGCAGCAGGGTCGCGGGCGCGTGCACGTGTACTCGGCCCGCGACGAGGCCGCGGCGCGGCAGCGCGGCGAGATCCAGTGGCTGCAGCGCCTGCAGAACGCGCTCAAGGAAGATCGCTTCGAGCTGTACATCCAGCCGATCCTCTCACTGGCCGGCCAGGCGCCGACCGGTCCCGCCGTCGAGGTGCTGCTGCGCATGCACGACGAAACCGGCCGCCGCGTGCTGCCGACAGAGTTCCTGCGCGCGGCGGAGCGCTATCATCTCACCAATCACGTCGACCGCTGGGTGGTGCACACGACGCTCGGCGCGATCGGCCGCGGCGCGCTCAAGATCCCCGAGCGGCGCAGCTGCTCGATCAACCTGTCGGGACAGACGCTCGGCGACGATACGTTTCTGGACTTCGTGGTCGAGTGCCTTGACCGCAGCGACGTGCTCCCCGGGCAGATCTGCTTCGAGTTGAGCGAAGGCTCGGTCGTCTCCAACCTGGGCCTGGCGCGGCGCTTCGTCGACGTGCTGCACAGCATGGGCTGCACCTTCGCGCTCGACGACTTCGGCAGCGGGCTCGGCTCGTTCGCGAACTTGAAGAACGTCGGCCTGGACTACCTGAAGCTCGACGGCTCGCTCATTCAGGATCTGCAGCACAACAGCGTGAACCAGGCGATGGTCACCGCCATGATCAAGCTCGCGCGGACGCTCGAGTTCGAAGTGATCGCCGAGCAGGTGGAGGATCAGGGCGCTTTCGCCGCCGTGCGCGAGCTCGGCGTCGACTTCGTGCAGGGCTACGTCACGGGCCGTCCGCAACCGCTGTCGTAATGCCGGGCTCATTCGGCAGCCGCGCAAGGCGGGCTTCAGCCCGACCTGCGTCTCCCGACGCCTGAACCCAATTTCTGCCTGAGGGAAATTCCCCTCCCGAGAGAGGGGATTTTCCCGATGTCACGCGGACCTGCCGCATGCCACCCTGATGCCAGTCAATCCGCTTTGGCATCCGGGGGCGTGCGGAGAACGTTCATGATCAGACATCTGCTGTCCATCATCACGGCTGCATCGGCCCTCGCATTGGCCGAGCCCCTTGCCGCCGCGCCGAGCATCGACCCGCATCTGAGCTCGGCGATCAACTCGGCGCCACTCGCGCTGACGCCCGCCATCATCACTTATCACGAGTCGCCGGACGCGGCTGAAATTGCCGCCTTGAGTACACTCGGCATTGTGGGCGGCGTCGTGCTGAATGAGCTGCCGATGGTGCAGACGGCAATCAACAAGGCTCAATTCGATGCGCTGCGGTCCGAGCCCGGTATCGCATCCATATACGGAAATCGTCTCTACGGGCTGCTGACCAACGAGAGTCGCCCGTTCATCGGCGTCGACGCACTGCAAAGCGACAGACAGCTCACGACCGCCAACGGCGGCTTCCCGGTGACGGGAGAGGGCATCGGCGTGGCGTACGTCGATACCGGAATCGATGCGACGCACCCCGACCTCGAGCTCGGCAACACGACCGTGCAGAACGTATTCTTCCCGCTGGCCGAGATACAAACGGGAATAACGGGGGTCGAGGCCGGCCTGCCGGCCGGATTCGTTCCGCCGGTATTCGTCGAGGATCAGCCGTTCACGGACGTCGAGGGCGGACACGGCACCTTCGGCGCCGGCACTACGGCCGGCAGCGGTGCGGCATCCGGAAACTTCTACGGTGGCGTCGCGCCCGGCGCAAACCTGATCGGACTGGTGGCCGGCAACGATCTGGGGTTGTCGACGTTCTCGATCACCCAGGCTTACGATTACGCGCTCGTCAACCAGTTCCGCTACAACATCCGCGTCGCCAACAACTCCTTCGGTGGCGATCTGGGCGATCCATCGAATTACGATCCCGACGAGCCGATCAATGCGGCGACGCGCGAGCTGCACGATCGCTTCATCACCGTGGTCTACGCGGCCGGCAATTCCGGGGACGTTCCGGGCGCGATCAACTTTCTTGCGGTAGCACCGTGGGTCATCTCGGTTGCGGCCGGCGAGAAACAGGGATTGGGCACGCCGGCCGGATTCTCCTCGCGCGGCGAAGACAACGGCACGGGGACGGATGTGGCCGGACAGCCGGCCGACCCGAACGCACCGCCCAATTTCCGGCCCGATATCATCGGCCCGGGCGTCGACATCAAGAGCGCGCGCTCGAAGGGTCCCGGCCTGACCAACCTGGCCGGCACGGCGCTGGGCCAGGATTTGAACATCCCGCCGGCATTCCTGCCGTTCTACACGACATCGCAAGGCACGAGCTTTTCAACACCGCACGTCAGCGGCGTGGTCGCGCTCATGCTCGAGGTCAACCCCGATCTGACGCCCGATGACGTGGTGACGATCCTGCGCGAAACGGCCACCCCGATGCCATTCGAAGAGCGTGTGGTGGGCGCCGGCTACGTTGACGCCCACAACGCGGTTCGTTCAGCCGCCGGCTTCCCGCTCGTCGATCACCCGGCGAACCTGTTTCCCGACCCGGGCGGTCCCGAGATCGTCGATGCCGAGAACGACCAGATCGGCACGACGGCGCAGGACCTTCGCACGGGCGACTTCATCTACGACGCCGCTGCGAATCAGATCGTGTATCAGCTCGACCTGACGGACTCGTCGACCGTTACGCCGAACATGCGCTGGACGCAAAGCTCGGTATTCGACGGGATTCGTGTGTTCGTGAGCTCCAATATCACGGAAACCACCGCCCCCGAGTTCGAATACGGCACGATTGCCCCGGACCCGGACACTGGCATCAACACGCAGACGAACCTCGGGCCGGCGGATTCGGGCGTCGTGGAAGGCAACCGGATCACTGTACGGCTGGGTATCGGCAAGGTGAATGCGGCGGTCGGATTCGATGTCGTCGGCACGACCTCGACCGCGACACAGGCGCAGGCACAGATTCTGATCGGAACTTCACTCACGGGTGGCCTGCTGCTCAACTCCGACAATGCCAACGGCTCCGATTTCGTCGTCGACGGGAACGGCGGCGACGGCGGGGGCCCGGCGCCGGCCGGCGAATGCGGCACGGAAGGCATTCGCGAAGGCTTCTCCGGCGCGGTGCTGCGCAGCGGACAGCCCGTGGAATTCGAGCTGGACTTCCGCTGCTCATCTCTGGACGCGAAGCTGGTCTGGCACCCGGGCAACCAGGACCTGGCCTTTGAGCTGCTCGACGACAACGGCAACCTGGTCGCCGCCCCGGACGATCCGAGCGGCCGGCGGATACACGTCGAGAACCTTGCGGCCGGCGACTACGTCTATCGCGTCAGTGGATCGGTCGGCAAGAACACCGACTTCACGATCAGCAGCCGGCAGGAGCGATGAGGTTGCGAGGGTTCCGCCAGGGACGGCGGGACCCTTGCTCATGTCCCGCCAGCCTGCAACAGGCGATTCCATGTCGCACCTGAAGACCGTATTCATAACCGCTGCTCTGTCGGCGGGCGCCGTTTCATCCGCCCATGCCGCCGCCGTCGCGACGGTAGACGGCCGTGACATCAGCGCTGCCGTCTTCGACATGTACGTTTTCAACGCTACCGAAGCCCTGGGTCTCGACTCATCGCGCGACGGGCAGGAACTGACGACGCTCGAATCCGGAATTCTCGCCGAGCTGATCGACCGTTCGCTGATCGAGAGCGAGGCTGAACGGCGCGGCCTTGTCCCCGCGCCGGAAAAGCTGAAAGCGCATCAAGCGCACTGGCGCAACTCGCTGGGCGGCACAAAAGCCTATCGAGCCTATCTCGCATCGCATGGCCTCGAGGATGCGGAATTGCGCGCGAGCCTCGCACAGGAACTTTACGGCGAGCTGCTGCTCGAGGAGTTGACGAAAGGGCTGCACATTTCAGATGCCGCGGTCGCCGACTTCTATCGGCGCCACAGGAACGTAGCTCAGTGGTTGCGCATTCCCGCCCGGGTTCGGGCATCGCACATTCTGGTAGCGGCCCGGCGAAGCGCGATCCTTCGCGACCTGACGAAGCCCGGACTGACAGAGGTGGCGCTTCAGAACGCCGTGGTCAGCGAGCTTGGCCGTCGCGAAGATTTCGCGAAGAGGCTGCGCAAGCGCGCGCAGGCCGGAGGGGACTTCGCCGCATTGGCTCGACGACACTCGGACGATCCCGGCAGCCGGGCTGCAGGCGGGGATCTGGGCTGGTTCACGAGCGGCACGCATACGCCGGCGTTCGATGACGCCGTGTTCGAACTCGTGCCCGACGAAATCGGCTCCGTCGTGCAGACCGACTATGGATTCCATATCGTGCGCCTCATCGCGCGCCAACCGGAACGCTCGATGACGCTGCGTGAAGCCGCTCCGGAGATCCGCCGGCGGCTGCTGGCGAAACGTCGGGCCGAAGTTCTGAACGAGTGGCTGAGCGCAGCGCGCGAATTCGCCGACATCGAGATTTTTGCCGATATCGACTACTCTCCCGTCGGCCGCCCAATGGAACGCAGGTCGGAATAACGCTACGGCGCAGTCCGGTCAGTTCACCCGCCGGCCTCCTTGCCCGACGTTCCTGCCCCGGTAATCTCCCCTGTTGCGAAAGCGCCGTCGGTGACGGTGTTTTGTTTCCCCGCTATATGTGCCGGAAGGCCCATCGGTACGCAGGAACTCGCCAAGCCTGCCCAGCGTACCTATGCAGGAGCCGCTTTGCATATACTGTTGCCGGGGACGACAAGTTTCGACGGGCGCGGAAACCGCGGGCGTCTGTACGGAACGTTCAGGGAGACAAGAACATGAAAGTCATACTGACGTGCCTGATACTGAGCGCCGCCGTCAGCCCTGCCCGGACAGAAGCTCTCGACGACGGTATCGTTGACGTCCGGGTCGAGGGCAACATACTCGAAGCGACCATCCAGGCGAGCAACGTTCTCAGCGCGGAGCTCACGGTCGGCTTCGAGAACGTCGTAGGACTGAGTGCGGAGAGCCTCGGTCTGTCGGCGGTCGTGCTGAACCCGCTGGATGCCGTTCTGCTGCAGCGGCTCGGCAATGCGGCAATCTCCATACCCCGAGGATTCCCCGTTCTGGTGCGCATCGAGCCGCCGGCCGCCGGTGGTCTTTCCTTCAGCGGGATCGCGACGATAGAGTTGTATACGCATAATCTGCAATACGAAGCAGACACGCCGCTCAGGTTGTTCTCAGCGCCGGCCGGCGGCGCATTCGTCGACGTGACGAGCTTCATCGGCAACGGCAGCTATCGAACGGGGGGCCGCAAAGGGACATTCTCGGAGTTCCTGATCGTCGCTGACACGCGCAGCCTGAGTAGCGTCATCGACGAGAAGTTCGCGCGTCTGGAGGGCCTGCTGGAAAGTCACGGCGCCGAGATCAGTCCCACGCTCCTCGGAGATCTGACCGGGCTCGTGGACGCTGCGCGCACGGCCTACGCTTCCGGGGTGACAGTGGCGGCTATTCAGTACACGGAGACTTTCGGATCTACGGTCGCCGAGCACGGCGGCGACGGTATGCCCGACGTCTGGCAATCGAGTCGCGATCTCGCGAACGTCGCCGGCGAGCTGCGCGCAGCCGCCGACACCCTGCGCTTCAGCCTGACGCTCGCCAGCAACAGCCCCTAGCATGCCTGCCCGGCTGACGGTGTTCTATCCGAACGGCCCGGCACGGCGCTTTTATCTCGAAAACGGTCGCGACTGCCTCATCGGCCGCGGCGCCGATTGCGATCTTGCGCTCGACGACCGGCGCCTGTCGCGCAGGCATGCCGTGCTGCGCTGCCGGCCGGACGGTTGGATGCTCGAGGATCTCGACAGCAAGAACGGCGTCCAGGTCGACGGCCGGCGGAAGCACGCTGCCGATCTCGGCAACCGCAGCTGGATCAGTTTCGGTGGTCTCGTCGCCAGCTTCGACCTGGTTTCCACTGCCGTCCGGCGCGCGGAAGAACGCAGCGACGCAGCGCGTCGGGAAGAGTCGATCGAGCGGAGACGGCAGCTCGATCCGGCCGAGGGGCTCGACCGCGTGCTGGAGCGCCTTCTGGAATCCGTGCTGGCGCTGGCTGGTGCGGACCGCGGTTTTATTTTCCTGCGCGTTCCGAAAGGCGATGTGCGCGTCATGCGTGGAATGCCCGGTGGCCGGGCGCTGAAAGAGGCCGATTTCACAGGCTCGAGCGGCGCCCTCGAAACCGCCATGCGCGAGTTGCGCGCCGTCGTTACCTGCGATGCCACGGAGGATGCACTTCTCGCGAATCGCGCGAGTATCGCCGACGAAGCGATCCGGGCCCTGGTCTGCCTGCCGCTGGCAATCGGCGACAAGGCACTCGGCGCGATCTATGCCGACAGTCGCACGCCCGGCAAGGTCTTTTCAGAGCTCGATCTCGAGATGCTCGAGGCGCTGGCGAATCACGCCGCGCTGGTGATCGGTGTTTCGATCCTGCGCGACGACATCGCAGGACTTGCCGGGATGCTGCCGCGGGACCTGGAGCACGCCGCTGCACTTCCCGAGCTCGCCGCGTTGCTGCGTGAGCGGTTGTCCGGTCATACGGGCCTTGCTGCGGAAACCATGACCGGGATTCCGGCCGGCAGGATCCCGACGGACGGCCGCGGAGCGCTCTGATATGGGTGATCCGATCCCGCCCGATCCCGACCGCACGGAGACCGCGCTGGAAGGGATGCAAGTGCTCGCCGAGGGCAGAGTGCTCGCCGGCCGGTATCGTATCGCCGGGCTCGTCGGCGTGGGCGGCATGGGTATGGTTTATCGTGCGCTTGACGAACGCCTCGGGCTGGATGTGGCGCTGAAGGTGCTGCGTCCGGAACGTCTCGTGCAGCATCAGCGCATGATCGAGCGCTTTCAGCAGGAGCTGATACTCGCGCGGCAGGTTTCGCACCGCAACGTCGTGCGCATCCACGACATCGGTCAGGATGGCGACGTGCATTTCCTGACGATGGATCTCGTGCGCGGCCGGTCGCTCAAGGAGATCCTGGAAGCGCACGGACCGCTGGATGCGGCCCGGGCAGTCGCGATCGGTCACGATCTCGCCAATGCGCTCGCCGCCGCGCATCGCGAAAACGTCGTGCATCGCGATCTCAAGCCCTCGAACGTGTTGGTCGACGAAGAGGGTCGTGCGTACATAACCGATTTCGGTGTGGCACGTTCGCTGAATACGGCCGGCCTCACGATGGCCGGCAATGTCATCGGCACGCCGGATTACCTGTCTCCCGAGCAGGCCCGCGGGGCGGATGTCGACGGCCGCACGGATATCTACGCGCTCGGTCTCATCCTCTTCGAAATGCTGAGCGGCAAGCTGCCGTTCAGCGGAGAATCCTTCGACGAAGTCCTCGCCGCGCGAGCCTTCGGTGAACCGCGCACACTCAGCGAGCTCGGCGTCGACGCTCCTGCCTGGCTGCAGGCGATCGTTGAAACCTGTTTGCAACGGGATCCCGCCGACCGCTACGACACGGCTGCCGAGCTCGCCGAGGATCTCATGCTGAACCAGGCAGGCCGTCGCGGGCCGAGATTCCGCCGCCTTACTGTTGCAGCGCTGGTGCTCGCAGGCGCGATTCCGTTGATCGGCGCCATTGCCCTGCTTGTCTGGCCGGACCGCGAGACCGACGAACCGGTTGCGCAGGCGCCCGCGGAACCTGTGATCGCAATACTGCCGCTTGCCAACGAGACCGGACAGGAAGATCTCGCCTGGGTTTCGACGGGGATCGCGGAAATGCTCGCGCAGAATCTTGCGGAAAGCGCCGGTTTGCAGGTGGCCGACAGTCTGCGAGTCTTTCGCACTCTCGAGGATCTCAAGTTGCCGGACGGCCCCCTGCCGGATCGGGATCTGCGCCAGATGGCCGAGCTGCTCGACGTCGGGCGGGTGCTGACCGGCCAGGTTCGCGAGGCTGGCGGACGCATTCGCATCGGCGTCAGTCTCGCAAATGCCGTTCTGCCCGGGCTGCCGGCGCAACACTTCGACGTGGAAGGTCCTGCCGGCGGCAATGTGTTCGCGCTGGTGCAGACCTTGAGCAACGAACTTCGCGCTGCGCTCGAGCTGCCCGCGTCCGCACCGCCGGCCGAACCTGCGCTTTCCGGCTCGCCTGCCGCGCTCAGCGCCTACGCGGAGGGGGTAACCCGGCTCACGCGCGGCGACAGCATCGGGGCCGCAAATGCGCTCGAGACGGCCGTGCAGGAAGACGCGGACTTCCCGGCTGCCTGGGTACGGCTCGCCGATGCGTATGAGAAGCTCGGTCAGGATGACGAAGCGCTGGAGGCAGCGCGTCGCGCAGTCGAGATGGCGGAATCCGGGCGTATCGGTTTCGCGGCGCGCGCGCGGGAGGCGTCGCTGTCCGGTGACCTTGCAAGGGCCGTGGAAATCCTCCGCGAGCTGGTCGCGCGCTATCCGCGTGACGTCGAAGCGCGGCTCGTGCTGGCGGAAACCCTCGGCGATCACGGGCATCTCGAAGAAGCCGCGGCTGCGCTCGAGAAGATCGTGGCGGGCCAGCCGAACCATCCGCGCGCCTGGTTCCTGCTCGGCAAGTTCGCCATCCTGCGCGGCGACAGCAGCGCCGCCGCGGACGATTATCTTGTCCGTGCCCTGATCATTCAGAATCGACTCAATAATGTGCAGGGTCAGGCCGACGTGCACAACGCGTTCGGCATCGCATACGATCAGCTCGGCCGGATCGGGGAGGCCGAGCGCGAATATCGACGCGCCGTGGAGTTACGGCGACAGGCCGGAGACGAACGGGGCGTGGCCGCTTCGCTGGCGAACCTCGCGTCCATCCAGCGCCTGCAGGGTGATGACGAGGCAGCGCGGGCGGGACTCGAGGAAGCGCTCCTGACCCTGGAGCGCATCGGCGACAAGCGCGCCACTGCCAATCTGCATAACGAAATCGGCTACTTCGAAGAGCAGAAGGGTAACTATCGCGCGGCGCTCGACGAGTACCGGGATGCGCTGCGGATCCGTCGCGAGCTCGGCGACCAGCGTGCCACGGCCGAGAGCTACAACAACGTCGGTTTCGCCTACTGCATGCTCGGAGAATACGACAATGCGTCGGTCTATACGGAGCAGGCCCGCGACCTGTTCGAATCGACCGGCAACAGCGAAGGCGTCATGAGCGCGCAACAAACGCTCGGACTCCTCGAGACGGCTCGCGGTGACTGGGAGGCGGCACAGAACGCCTATCTCGCAGCGCTGGAGACGAGCCGCGAGCTCGGCTCGGAAGGTGCTGAAGCGGTATCGCTCGGCAACCTCGGTCGCATCGCCCAGTTTCAGGGTCGTTATGCAGCATCTGCCGCTTCCTATGCACAGGCCCTGGCGCTGCTGGACGAAGCTGCCGACCGGCGCGGACTGACCGAGTTCACGCTGTTCGAAGCAAGCCTCGTGCTCGAGCTCGGCCAGCTGGACGAGGCTGCGGTGATGCTCGACCGGGCGCAGACCTGGCTCGATACGGATGCCAACAGCGAGCAGCACTCGATGCTCGAGCGATTGCGCGGTGCCTGGCTGCTCGCTTCCGGCGATGCACCGGCCGCGCGGGAAGCCCTGCAGCGCGCGATGGACCAGGCCTCGACCAGTGGCGGCGTCGTCGCCCGCCTCGAATCGACGCTCGGACTCGCTGAAGTCGAGCTGGCGCTCGGCGAACCGGACGCGGCGCGCGAACGTCTGCTCGAGGTGCGGCGAGAAGTCGAGAAGATACGCCATACGATGCTTCTGCTTCGCAGCGGAGAGCTGCTGGCTCACGCCGAATCGGCGCTGGGCCGACATAAGGAAGCCGAAGGTGCCGTGCGCGCGGCACTGCGACGAGCGCGCGACCATTCGCCCTACGCGGGCACCTGGCGGCTGCATTCGTTGCTCGGTGAAATCCTTAAGCAGACAGGCCGCGCGGATGCGGCCCTCGCTGAACGGCGCGCGGCCATCGCGGAAATCGCTCGCCTCAAGGAAAATCTCGATTCGGCTGCAGCGGACTCCTTCACTGAGCTCGACGACGTGCGCAAGCTCGCTCAGGAGACTACCCTTGACCCCGCCGCGTGAAAGCGCCATGGATGCGGGGAGCTCCCGCGGGAAATCCGGCCAACCGGACGAGTTCAGCAGCATGCGCGAGATAGTCGATCGCGTCGACCGCATAACGCTGGAGAACGAACGGCTTTTCCAACGGCTGATAGATGGCGAGCGGCGTTTCCGAGGCCTGTCCAAGGCCGTCTGGAAAGTTCAGGAAGAAGAGCGCCGCCGGCTGGCGCGCGATCTGCACGACGGTATCGGCCAAACCCTCGTTGCCCTGCGCAATCAGTTGGAGCGTCTGGCGCGGCGCGCGGGAAAGGATGACGAGCTTGCCGGCGGACTGCGGGATTCAGCGGAGCTGGCCCTGCTCGCGCTCAACGACACGCGAGAATTGTCGAGGCTGCTGCGCCCGCCCGTGCTGGATGACCTGGGGCTCGCAGCCGGCCTCCGATGGCTTGCGCGCAGTTTCGAAGAGCGCTCCGACCTCGAGGTTACGCTCCGTTGCGACCTGGGTGACGAACGTCTCGATCCGGACATCGAGACACTCATCTTTCGCGTCGTGCAGGAGGCACTCACCAACGTCGTCAAGCATGCTCGCAGTCCGCGTGCGCAGGTCACGCTCGAGACTTCGGCCGACGATCTGCGCGTGCTGATTTCAGACGCCGGCGTGGGCTTCGATCCGTCGATGGCATTCAGCGCGCGGGCCGACGGTTGCGGCTTGCGCGGCATTCGCGACCGGGTGGAACTGTTCGGGGGCAACGTCGAGGTGGTTACCGCTTCCCATGAGGGCTGCACGGTGCGCCTGAGAGTGCCCCGCGGCTAGCCTCCATCGATCGGGCGGCACCGGCATATGAGAGGAAGCTCGCGCTTGCGCATCCTCGTCGCCGACGATCACACGATCGTCCGACAGGGCCTGGTGAAGCTCCTCGCCGAACACGAGAACTGGGAGGTCGTCGCCGAAGCCGGCGATGGTCTCGAGGCCGTGGAGAAGGCGTTGGAGACCCGGCCGGACATTGCTCTCGTCGACCTCAGCATGCCTCGCCTGAGCGGCGTCGAGGCCGTGCGCCGCATCCATGACGAGGTTCCGGAAACGCGAATCCTGGTCGTCACCGTGCATGAGGAGGTCGAGTACATCGTACCGATCGTGCGCGCCGGCGCCTCGGGCTATCTCGTCAAGGACAGCGCTATCGCAGAGCTCGAGCGAGCGATCACGGCGCTCGCCTCAGGACAGATGTACTTCGGTCCGCAAGCTTCCAAAGTGCTCGCTGACCAATACCGGCATCCCGAACGGATCCAGGATGATCCCTACGGCTCACTGACGCCGCGCGAACGCGAAGTGTTTCATCTGGTCATCGAGGGCAACACGACCAAGGAGGTCGCCCATCAGCTCGGGACCAGCGTCAAGACGGCCGAGAACCACCGTGCCCGTGTCATGGACAAGCTCGGTCTGCACAACACCGCCGAGCTGGTCCGCTACGCTGCAAAACGCGGTCTGTTGACCTGACCGATCCTCATGCCGCACCTGTTGTCCTGAGGGATATCCCCCTTCCTTGCTGAGAGTTTTCCCGGCTCCAATCAGCCGGCATGGCCGTGGTCTACTTGCTGCTATGAATGCGCCGATTCTTCGGCAAGGAAGCGACCATGAAACTCATCGACGTTTTCGAGGCGCGGCTGATCGGATTCAGTCTCAGCATGCTGCTGGCGCTGCCGTGTGCGGCGGGCGCTGCAACCATCGGCGACAGCCTGCAGAGGGAGCTGTCCGGGATCGGCCCGAACGAAACGGCCGAGGTGATCGTCAGCTTCGAAGGTGACGGACCATTGACGCTCGAGCAGCTCGGCGTGCTCGAGGATCTCGGAATCACCGGCGTGTATTTCCAGGCGCTGCCGATCGCCGGCGTGCTGGCTACGCGCGCGCAGGTCGAAGCGCTCGATCGGCATGAGGGCGTGCGCTCGCTTTGGCTCAACGAGGCCCTGGAATACGAGAACCAGAACAGTACCGCACTCACGGGCGTCGACAAGCTACGCACGGATCGCAATCTTCGCAGTGGCGGACTGCCGGCCTCGGGCCGCGGCATCGGCGTGCTGGTCAACGATTCCGGCATCGACGGCCAGCATCCGGATCTGCAGTATCCGGAGCACGTCGTACAGAATGTCGCGGCGCAGACCAATCTTCACGCTCAGGACGCGCTGCTGCCCATCACCTACGTCGAGGATGTGCCCGACACCGATCTCGCGGTGGGCCACGGCACGCATGTCTCCGGCATCATAGGCGGCACGGGCGCAGCGGCCGCCGGCGGCAAGTATGAAGGCGTGGCCCCCGGCGCCGACCTCATCGGCTACGGTTCCGGCGCCGGTCTTTTCATCCTGGATTCGATCGGCGGCTTCGATTACGCCCTGGTCAACCAGAGCCGCTACAACATCCGCGTGATTTCGAACTCGTTCGGTAACCCGTCCGACACCGGCACCGATTTCAACCCCGACGATCCCACGAACATCGCTACGAAGCGGCTCGCGGACCGCAATATCGTCGTGGTGTTTTCCGCCGGCAACTCGGGATCGGGCGAGGGGACCATCACGGGCAACTTCAAGAAAGCGCCATGGGTCATCGTCGCCGGCGCCGGCGACAGCCGCGGTCTGCTGGCCGACTTTTCCTCGCGCGGCAAGCGCAACGGCGGCGGCCAGGTCGTCGTCGACGGCGAAACCTTCACGTGGTTCGACCGTCCGGCCGTGGTTGCGCCGGGCGTGGACGTGATCTCCACGCAGGCGAAATCGGATGCCCTCGGCACCGGCGACGATCTGCCGCCCGCGGAGGACCTCTTCTATACCATCAAGAGCGGCACTTCCATGGCGGCGCCACACGTGTCGGGCGTCGTCGCCCTGATGCTCGAAGCGAATCCCGCCCTGCACTGGACGGAGGTCCGTGAAATCCTCGAGGAAACGGCGACGAATATGCCCGGCTACGAGGTTTTCGAAGTCGGCGCCGGATACATCAACGCACATGCGGCTGTCGCTGCGGCGAAGGGCGTCCGTGATGATTACGGGCTCACGCTGATACTCGGCCGCGACTTCAACGCCGGCGTCAACGTGAGCAGCGAGGCGGGTCCGGCTTTCGACCTGTTCTTCACGCCGGTGAACACCCCGGCCGCCCAGTCCGACGTCGAAACCTTCGTCGTCCCGCAAGGCCTGGCGACTATCTCGGCATCGGCCAACGTCAGCGAAAACACCGTTGCCATCGTGCTCACGGATCCCGACGGCAACAGGTTCGGATCGGCGATCTCTCTGCCGCTGCTCGGGCCGAGCATCGGCGTCACCGCTCCGGCGAGACCCGGTGAATGGACTATCGAAATTCGCGGCATCGGCTCGGTATCCGGCGTCGCCCTGGATCCCCTCGGTCTCGGCAACGGCACGGCCGTGCCCGGCACCATCCACGTCGATACCAGCTTCATTCGTATCGACGGCTTCTTCGGGCTCGGCGACATCGCCGGGCACCCCGCCCAGGGCATCATCGAGCAGGCCGTCAGCCGACGCCTCGTCGACGCCCGCAGCGGCGGCGCGTACGAGCCGGACGCGGCCATCGTGCGCGGGGAGCTCGCCGACTACCTGACGCTCGGCACGGGGATCCGCCAGTTCCGTCCGACGGACGGCAGCGACAGCCTGTCCGACGCCTTCGGCCTCACGTTGGCGGCGGCGGAGGCGGTCACGGCGCGGGGCGGGCCGCTGCGCGATCTCAATCACGTGCAGATGGCGACTGTGAAGCCTGCCGCACCGGGCATCTACGACCCGGCGGGAACGGTGTCGCGAGCCGAGCTGGCTTACTCGATGGTGCAGGCGCTAGGCCTGGAATCGATTGCAGAGGAGATCGCGGCTCAACTCAATGGGCCGATCACAGTCGCATTCAAGGACGAGCGCGTGCCGCTCGAAGACGATGCCGAGGTGCCGGATGCACTGCGCGGCCACGTGCAGCTCGCACTGGATCTGCAGATCATGCGTGCAGAATTCAGCCTAGAGCAGGGGCCGTTCGAACTCGAGCCGACCATCAAGGCCCGTTTCCATCCGCTCGACGCCGAAACACGCGCCGGCTACGCCTTCGCAGCCGTGAACTGGCTCGACCGATTCCGTCAGGCGGAGTAAACGACGATACGAAACATCGAACGAGAACAACGATTGATTCGAGCCTGGTCCCTCATCCCCCCCCCTTGTGAGAGACCAGGCTCTTTTTTTCGAGCCAGGTACATCCGATACCTTTCGGATTCAACAAGAGATAGAACGCAGCGACGAAGGAAAAACGAGCGAAGCAGTACCAGGAATAACTCGGGAATACCGAGACCAAACGCCAGGCAGCCTGCCGCTTACACTCCAGTTGAAACGGGAGCGGTGTGTTTCTCGATCGCCCGCCCTACAACAGCGGCACCATGAGCAGCCCGACGATATTGATGATTCTTGATGAACGGGTTGATCGCCGGACCCGCCGTGTCTTTGTAGGGGTCACCTACGGTGTCGACGGTCACGGCCGCCATGTGCGCCTCCGAGCCCTTGCCGCCATCCTTCGGTCTCCTGAAGCTCGAGCGCCGCGGCGGTCTGGCCGCTCTCGCTGTCGAGCATAGCGGCGAAGTCTATTCCGCGGACTACGACTTTCAGCGTTTTCCGGGCGTCACACACGTCGACCCGCTGAGCTGAGCAGCGCGAAGGTAACGCCTCTCGACGGCTACCGCGGCAGACGGCGCCCACGCCAGGAGTAGAAGGTCGCCGGAAAGACGACCAGCACCATGAGCAGCGCGGAAGTGACGCCGCCAAGCATGGGCGCGGCAATGCGCTTCATGACATCGGCGCCGGTGCCGTCGCTCAACATGATCGGCACGAGACCCATGAACAGCGCGAGCCCGGTCATGAGCTTCGGTCTGAGGCGCAGCGCTGCGCCGTCCACGATGGCGTCGATCAGATCGGCGCGGTCATTGAGCCGTCCTTCAGCGCGATAGTCGCGCCAGGCGATGTCGAGGTAAAGCATCATCAGGAGACCCAGCTCGACCGCAAGCCCGGCGACCGCGATCATGCCGACCGCCACCGCCACGCTGAGCTTATAGCCCAGCAGCCAGATGAACCACACGCTGCCTATTAAAGAGAACGGCAGCGCCAGCATGACGACGAGCGCTTCGACGAGCGATCGCCGGTGAAAGTACAGCATGAAAAAGATCAGGAATACCGTCAGCGGCACCAGGAACTGGAGCCGCGCTTTCGCACGTTCGTAGTATTGGAATTGTCCCGCCCACTCGAGACGATAGCCATCGGGAATATCTACTTTTTCGCGCACGACGGCTTTGGCGGCATCCACGTAGTCGGCAATGCCGATCCGCTCGTTGACGTCGACGAATACGAAGCCGACGAGCTGCCCGTCCTCGTTGCGCAGCATCGGCGGGCCGGTGCGGAACTCGATGTCGGCCACCTGCGTGATCGGAATCTGCGCCCCCTCCGCGGTGGTCACGAGCACGCGCTGCAGAGCTTCGACGCTGTCGCGATAATCGCGCGCGTAGCGCAGCAGAATGTCGTAGCGCTCTCGACCTTCCACGGTCTCGCCGACTTTCATGCCGCCCATCGCCGTCTCGATGACGTCCTGCACGTCGCCGACGTTCAGGCCGAAGCGCGCCGCGGCTTGCCGATCGATGTCGAAATCGAGGAAGTAACCGCCGGTCGTACGCTCGGCGAAGGCGCTGCGCGTATAAAGCGCGGTGCGAGGATCGCTCCGCAGCGCGCGCTCGATGTCGATGGCGGTCTCTTCAATGGTTTCGAGCTCGGGTCCGAACACTTTGATGCCGAGGTTCGACCGAATGCCGGTAGCGAGCATCTCCGTGCGAGTCTGAATCGGCATCCACCAGATGTTGGGCATGCCCGGAAAACTCATCCTGTCGTCCATTTCGGCGATCAGCTTGTCCCACGTCATGCCCTCACGCCATTCGCTTTCGGGCTCGAGCATGACGTTGATTTCGAGCATCGACAGCGGCGCGGGATCGGTCGGGCTCGTGCTACGCCCGACCTTGCCGAACACGCGTTTCACCTCGGGGAACTTCATGAGCTCGCGGTCCATCGTCTGCAGCACCTGCGTCGCTTCGGTGATCGAAATGCCCGGCAGCGCTGTCGGCATGTACAGGATGCTACCCTCGTTCAGCGGTGGCATGAACTCGTTGCCTAGCAAACGCCAGGGAAGCACGACCGAGCCCATTGCCAGTACGGCGACAGCCGCAACGATCCATCGGAAGCGGACTGCAATTCGCACTACCGGCCGATAAGCAGCAACCAATACGCGATTGAGCACGTTGCGGTCGCCCCGGATACGGCCACGGATCACCAGCACGGCGAGCGCCGGGATCAGGGTCACCGACAGCAATGCGGCGAAAAACATGGAATAGGTCTTGGTGAAGGCCAACGGCTTGAAAAGCCGGCCCTCCGTGCCCTCGAGCGCGAACACCGGCAGGAACGAAACCGTGATGATGAGCAGCGCGAAGAAGATGCTCGGGCCGACCTGCTGCATGGCTTCGACGACGACGCGCGTGCGCGACCCGCCCCCCCCGCCTTCCTGCCAGAGACCTAAGCGCCGGTGGACGTTCTCGACGATGGCGATGGCCGCATCCACCATCGCGCCGATCGCGACCGCGATGCCGCCCAGCGACATGATGTTTGCGGTCAGTCCCTGGTAGTACATCGGAATGAACGCCATCAGGATGGCGATCGGCAAGGTGATGATGGCGATCAGCGCCGAGCGCAGGTGCAGCAGGAAGATGACGATCACCAGCGAGACGACGATCATCTCCTCGGTGAGCGTGCGCTTCAAGGTGTCGATGGCCCGCTCGATGAGATCCGAGCGGTCATAGACCGGCACGATCTCCACGCCTTCCGGCAGGCTCGATTCGATTTCCTCGAGCCGCTGCTCGATGCGCTCGATGACCTCGAGCGCATTCCCGCCGTAGCGCATGATCACAATGCCGCCAACCACGAAACCTTCGCCGTTCAAATCCGCCTGGCCGCGCTGCATGGCCGGCCCGAGGCTTAACGTAGCCACATCCGCGACGCGAATCGGCACGCCGCCGTTTCCCAAGCCGAGCACGACCTGCTCCAAGTCCTCGACCGAATCGATGTAGCCGCGGCCGCGGATGAAGTGCTCATGGCCGGCGATCTCGAGCACGCGCCCGCCGACGTCGTTATTCGACTCGCGCACCGCCTGAGCGACTTCCTGCAACGAAATGTCGTAACTCGCGAGCCTGTTCGGATCGACGCTGATCTGATATTCCTCGACGAAGCCACCGACCGAAGCGACCTCGGCGACGCCCTCCACCGACTCCAGTGCATAGCGCAGATTGAAGTCCTGCAGGCTGCGCAGATCAGCGAGACTGTTCTGCCCAGTCTTGTCGACGAGCGCGTATTGATAGACCCAGCCCACTCCCGTCGCGTCGGGGCCGAGCGTCGGCCGCACGCCCTCCGGCAGCTCGGCACTTGCTTCGTTCAGGTATTCGAGTACGCGGGAGCGCGCCCAGTAGATGTCGGTGCCGTCCTCGAAGATGACATACACGAACGACAGGCCCATGAAACTCTGGCCGCGCACGTATTTCACGCCGGGCGCGGCCAGCAACGTCGTCGTCAGCGGATAAGTGATCTGGTCTTCGACGATATCGGGACTGCGCCCCGGCCATTCGGTGAACACGATCACCTGCACATCGGACAGATCGGGGATCGCGTCCAAGGGTGCATCGATCAGGGACCGATAGCCCCAGAAGGCGCCGGCGGCGACGATCAGGATCACCAGCAATCCATTGCGAGCCGAAAAAGCGATCAGGTTCTCGAGCGCGCCGCGGCGTGGCGCACCGGATGGATCGGGGCGCGCGTCTACCACTGGTCGAGCCCCGCCTCGAGCTTCGTTTCCGCCGCGATCAGGAAATTCCCCGAGGTGACGACGGTGGCGCCGGGCTCGAGGCCCTCGACGATTTCGACGTACCCTTGCGCTTTGCGGCCCGTCTCGACACGCCTCGGCTCGAGCCGGCCGTCGCCGTGATCGACGAACACGACGCGGCTGTCGCCGGCGACGAGCACGGCTTCCTCCGGGATCGCGAGCCGGTGGCCGAGATCGGCCTCGAGCACCACCTCGGCATACATGTCCGGCTTGAGCAAACCGTCCGGATTGTCCAGCGTGAGGCGGACCCTTCCTGTGCGGCTGTCGCCTTCGAGATACGGATAGACGAAATCAACCTTCGCCTCGTACGACTTGCCCGGCAGGTACGGCAGGCGCACCGTCGCGGCCATGCCTGCCTGCACCAGCTCGAGATCGGCCTGGTAAACCTCTGCATCCACCCACACCTGCGACAGGTCGGCGATGCGCAGCAGGGTCTCGCCGCTTTGCACGGCGCCGCCCTCTTCAATGTTCTTTTCGACGAGCGTGCCGCTCACCGGCGAGAAGATCGGCAGGTATTCGAACGGCTCGCCGCGACGCTCGAGCGCGTCGACCTGTGCCGCGGAGATGTCCCAGAGCATGAGGCGCCGGCGGGCGGCTTCGAGCAGGCTGTCGCCGGGCCCGCGCCGCTCGAGACGCTCGCGCGTCTGCAGGTATTCCTGTTGCGCGGCGAGCAGCTCCGGGCTGTAGACCGTGAACAGGATCTGTCCGCGCTCGATGGGCGCGCCGACGTAGTCGGCCTCGAGCTCGCCGATCCAGGCGCCGAACTTGAGCGTGATCTTGCTGATGTGCCGCTCGTCATAGGTCACCCGCCCCACGGCGCGGATGGTCTTGACGAGGTCGCGCTTTGTCGCCCGACCTGTTTCCACGCCGATGAGCTGCCGGCGGCGGCTGTCGATCGTGATCCCGCCGTCGGTTTCCGCCGGCTGCGCATCGCCGGCGTCGGGCGCGCCGTCGAGCGGTGCGCCGCCGGAACGGATCTCGAGGCCGGCGCGGCCGGTCGCCATATCGAAGCCCAGCCGCGCCTGGCCAAGACCGGCTTTCTCGATCGCGAGCGTGAGCGGCCAGGCGCCGCTCATCGGCAGCTCGAAGTCGCCCGCATAGCGGCCCGGCGCGAGCTCCTCGAGCTCGGCCGGCGCGCGCATGGCCGGCATCGCGCCCATCGCGGCCATTTCGGCCACTGCGCGGATACTCGCATCCGAAATGGGCTCGCCCGTGCTGTCCTGCAAGACGATCCTCAGCCGATTGCTGCCGACCTGCGGCGTCGCCGGCTCGACCGCAACGCCCACGCGAAACGGCCCGGCGCGGTACATCGGGATATCGGCCGCGGCAGTGTGCTGCGTCGGTTCGGGCGAATCCGACAACGAAAGCCAGGCGAGACCGGCGGCTATGAGAATACCGATCGCAATCGCGGACAAGAGAATGCGTGCTTTGCTCATGATTCGTCACTCCGGGGGCTCGGCAGGGTCGCCTCGGTCATCTGCCCAGAGGGGAGGGGAAGGGAATCGAGCGCTCCGCCGGTCCAGCGCTCCAACTCGGCTCGATGGTTCAAATAATCGGACTTCGCTCTTTCGAGCCCGAGCTGCGCCTCGAGTGCGCGTTGCTCGGCAACGATGACATCGAGAAAGCGACCGCCGCCCGCGCCGTACGCGGCGCCCGCGGCGCTCAGGTTTTCCATGGACAGCGGGATCAGCTCCTCGCGATAGAGCGCCACCGTTGCGACCGATTCAGCCACGGCCGCACGGCTCTCCTCGAGCGCACCGAGGAGCGTCGCGCGGCGATCCGCCAGCTCGGCTTCGAGCCGGCGCGTATTGGCGCGCGCCTCGTCGAGCGCGGCATGGCGCTTGTCGCGTCCGATCGGCACGTTAATGCTCGCGCCGACGATCCAGCGCTTGATATTCTCGTCCCACAGGCTGTTGTAGCCGGTGAACACCCTGAAGTCCGGAAGGAATTCCTTTTCCGCAAGCTCCGCGCGCGTCTCGGTGGCCGCGATGCGGTCGTTGAGAAATTGCAGCTCCGGGTGCTCCGCGAGCGCCGCTGCGCGCAGGATTTCGAATGACGGCACGGGCCGCGCGTCCGGCAGCCCCGCCGGCGCCGGCAGCGGATTCTGCGGCGGGCGGTTCAGCAGCGCGTTCAGGCGTGCGGTAATTTCACGCCGCATGCGCTCGAGCCGGAAACGCTCCGCTTTCAGCCGCTCGAGCTCGACCTCCGCCTGCAGGACGTCCTGCTGCGAGGCGATGCCTGCGGCATAGCGGCTCTCGGCCGAGCTGCGCAGCTCATCGACCAGCTCGCCGGTTGCGGCATTGATGCCCAGCGCGCGATCGACATAATGCCATTCCGCAAACGCGGCCTTGGCGGCGGCGGTGAGCTCGAGGCGCAGCGCTTCGATGTCTTCCCCGGCGGCATCGGCTTCGAACCGCGCGGCCTTTTCGCGTAGGTCGAGCTTGCCCGGCCAGGGAAATGCCTGGCTGACCTCGATGCGCTGATTCGGGCCGCGGAAATCGCCGCCGGGCGTGCGAAAGCCGTCCACGGTCTGCGGTGCAAAGCCGTACGTCAGCATCGGATCCTCGAGCGAGCCGGCCGGCACGACGCGAGCCCGCGCGGCTACCAGGGCGGCCCGCAGAGCATCGAGGCCGGCGTTGCGCGCCAGCACCGCTTCGGTCAACGTTTCCGCGGAAACGCGTTCGAGCCCGGCGAGTGGGTCGCGAGCTTCGGCCGGCGCGGCCGTGGGGCCGGCGGCCGTCATCCCGACGACCAGCACGACCGGAAAAAACCAACAGGTGGAGAACACAGCACACCTCTGCATCCATGGACGAAAAAATGGATCAGAGTCGCCCGGCGCGCTTACGCGGAGGCGGGCGACGGAGGCGTCAGGCTGTCAAATGCGGAGGCGGCGGGTGGTCAGATATATGGAGGCGGCAGGGGGACTGTCGGAGAGCGCCGCGGTTGCGAGGATCGAAATCCCGCGTCCGGCTGCAAGCAGAGGCCATTCTGGCGGAGGCAAGGCGAGCGGCATCGGGCCGGATTTGAGCGGCTGCGAGGAGCCTGCGGCCGGGCTGCCATCGCCGACGCTGGCGCTGGAAGAGATTTCGCAGCAGGCGCGCACGCTCGAATGAGCGGGCTCGCACGGTTGAACCTCACCGCAGGGCGCTTCGGCGATGTCTTCGCAGCAGCACGCCGTCTGCAGCCGCTCGCCCGTTTCTGTGCAGGCGTATACGGCCTGTACGTGCAGCGAGCCCGCCAGGAGCCCGATGAACAGCAGCCAGAGGCGCTGGTGTTGCCGCAGGCGCTTCATAGACGCACTTTATCCGCATCCCTTCGGTACGTCCATGCGGTCCGTAGGCTCATGAGGATGGGCGCCCGCGCTACAACAGCGGCACCATCAGCAGCGCCACGATGTTGATGATCTTGATGAGCGGGTTGATCGCCGGGCCCGCCGTGTCCTTGTAGGGATCGCCCACCGTGTCGCCGGTCACGGCCGCCTTGTGCGCGTCCGAGCCCTTGCCGCCGAAATTGCCGTCCTCGACGTACTTCTTGGCGTTGTCCCAGGCGCCGCCGCCGGCGGTCATGGAGATGGCGACGAACAGGCCCGTGACGATCGTGCCGACCAGCAGGCCGCCCAGCGCCTTCGGGCCGAGCAGCAGGCCGACGACGAGCGGCACGAGCACCGGCAGCAGCGAAGGCACGATCATTTCCTTGATCGCCGCTTTCGTCAGCATGTCCACAGCGCGTGAGTAGTCCGGTTTTCCCGTGCCCTCCAGGATGCCGGGAATCTCCTTGAACTGCCGGCGAACTTCATTGACGACCGAGCCGGCCGCGCGTCCGACGGCCTCCATCGCCAGCGCGCCGAACAGATACGGCACGAGGCCGCCGATGAACAGGCCGACGAGCACCAGCGGATCGGACAACACGAAAGTGGTCGCGGCCTGCACCGCGTCGGCGCCTTCTTCCGCGAGATGCGCCGCCAGCTCGTGACTGTAATCGGCGAACAGCACGAGCGCCGCGAGGCCCGCCGAGCCGATGGCGTATCCCTTGGTGACCGCCTTCGTGGTGTTGCCGACCGCGTCCAGCTTGTCGGTACGATCCCGCACCTCGGGCGGCAGGTCCGCCATCTCGGCGATGCCGCCGGCGTTGTCGGTGATCGGGCCGAACGCATCGAGCGCGACGATCATTCCGGTCATCGACAGCATGCTGGTCGCGGCGATGGCGATGCCGTAGAGCCCGGCCAGCTCGTACGAGCCGAGAATGCTGAGACACACGGCGATGACCGGCAGCGCCGTGGATTTCATCGAGACGCCGAGGCCCGCAATGATGTTGGTGGCATGCCCGGTCAGTGACGCCTCTGCGACGTGACGAACGGGCTTGTACTGCGTGCCCGTGTAGTACTCGGTGATGACGACCATCGCGGCCGTGAGGCCTAAGCCGATCAGCGATGCGCCCCACAGCTCGAGCACGGTGATGCCCTCGACGCCGCTCATGAGCCAGTCGGTGACGAAATAGAAAACCGGCGCCGCAACGACGCCGGACACGATGACGCCCTTGTACAGCGCGCCCATGATGTTGCCGCTTTCACCGGCGCGCACGAAGAACGTGCCGATGATCGAGGCGGCGATGGACACCGCGCCGAGCACGAGGGGATAGATCACGGCGCCCGGGACATCCGAGAGGAGCAGACCGCCGAGCAGCATCGTGGCGATGAGCGTCACAGCGTAGGTCTCGAAGAGATCCGCGGCCATGCCGGCGCAGTCGCCGACGTTGTCGCCCACGTTGTCGGCGATGACGCCGGGGTTGCGAGGATCGTCCTCGGGGATGCCGGCCTCGACCTTGCCGACGAGGTCCGCGCCCACGTCCGCGCCCTTGGTGAAGATGCCGCCGCCCAGTCGCGCGAAGATCGAGATCAGCGAGCCGCCGAACGCCAGGCCGACGAGCGCCTGGAGCTGCTGCCCCTCAGGCGCGAACTCGCGCAGGATCGCGTAATAGCCGGCGGTGCCGAGCAACCCCAAGCCGACGACGAGCATGCCCGTGATGGCGCCGCCGCGGAATGCGATCTTGAGCGCCGGATCGATGCCGGCGGTCGCCGCCTCGGCTGTGCGCACGTTCGCGCGCACCGAGACGTACATGCCGATATAGCCCGTCGCGCCGGAGAACACGGCGCCGATCGCGAAGCCGAGCGCGGTCCACCAGTCCAGCGCGAGCCCGAGCACGAGGAAGAGCGCCACGCCGACCATCGAGATCGTCAGGTACTGGCGGTTCAGGTACGCGCTCGCGCCTTCCTGAATGGCCCCGGAAATGCTCTGCATGCGTTCGCTGCCGGCCGGACGGCTGAGAATCCAGCGCACCGAGACGGCGCCGTACACGAGCGCCAGCGCGGCCGCGGCGAGAGCGAGCCAGATACCTGAATCGATTGACATTATCGGCCTCCCCAGCCGTCAAAAAAACGCCGCATCATAGCATGAATCCGGTGTTCAGCTTCTTCGCCACGGGCGCGTTTCTGAGCTTGACGTAACTCGGCAAGCCTTTCTGATAAGGCGGGTAGTCCTCGCCGCGGATCAGCGGCTCGAGATAGCGCCGGCACTCCGCCGTGATGCCGAAGCCGTCGCGCGAGATATATCGCTTGGGCATCATCTTCTCCCGGTTGGCAACATGCTTCAGCTCCGTCATGCCGATGCCCCATCGATACGGCCGGTCGGACTGCCGAACGATGACCGGCATGATGGCGTTGTGGCCCTTGAGCGCGAACTCCACTGCGGCCTTGCCGACGGCGTAGGCCTGATCCACGTCCACTTTCGATGCGATGTGGCGCGCCGAGCGCTGCAGGTAATCGGCGACCGCCCAGTGGTGCTTGTAGCCGAGCTTCGACTTCGTCAGGTCGGCGACGACGGGCGCGACGCCGCCGAGCTGAACGTGGCCGAAGGCGTCGCGCGAGCCCGCATCGGAAAGGAACCTGCCGTCCTTGTCGCGGGCGCCTTCCGAGACCACCACGACGCAATAGCCGCAGCTTTCGACGGAGTCCTTTACGCGGGCGAGGAATTTCGCCTCATCGAAGGCCACTTCCGGGAAGATGATCGCGTGCGGGGCGTCGCCCTTCTTCTCGCCGGCGAGGCCGCCCGCCGCGGCGATCCAGCCGGCATGGCGCCCCATGACCTCGAGCACGAACACCTTGGTGGACGTCTCGGCCATCGACTCCACGTCGAGCGCGGCTTCGCGGGTCGACACGGCGACATACTTGGCCACGGACCCGAAGCCCGGGCAGTTGTCGGTCACGGCCAGATCGTTGTCCACGGTCTTCGGCACGCCGACGCAGGCGATCGGATAGCCGAGCTTGCGGCCGAGCTGCGAGACCTTGTACGCCGTGTCCATCGAGTCGCCGCCGCCGTTGTAGAAGAAGTATCCGATGTCGTGCGCCTTGAAGACCTCGATGAGCCGCTCGTATTGCGCGCGATTGTCGTCGAGGCCCTTGAGCTTGTAGCGCGCCGAGCCGAAGGCGCCGCCGGGTGTGTGCCTGAGTGCGGCGATGGCTGCCGTGGACTCCTTGCTCGTATCGATGAGATCCTCGGTCAGCGCGCCGATGATGCCGTTGCGCCCGGCATAGACTTTCCCGATCCTGTCCCTGTGTTTGCGCGCGGTCTCGATGACCGCGCAGGCGGATGTATTGATCACCGCGGTCACGCCGCCGGACTGCGCATAGAGCGCGTTCTTCCTGGCCATGATTTCCCTGCCGATCCGATAGCGAAAAGACGGAAATATACCAGTGCAGGAGAGGCGCCGGATCGACCGGTTTATTTTGAGTCGCTCCCCGATACTCGCCTGGTCAAAACAAACCGGT
>JBOIDB010000123.1:0-5255 GCA_050740235.1 Gammaproteobacteria bacterium | reverse complement strand
GGTTTGCGTCGGGAAGACGATTACAGAAACATCCGGGTTTGCGCCGGGAAGACGATTACAGAAGCATCCGGGTTTGCGTCGGGAAGACGATTACAGAAACATCCGGGTTTGCGCCGGGAAGGCGATTACAGAAGCATCCGGGTTTGCGCCGGGAAGACGAGGGATACGTGGCGAAAGCCCGGCGCGTTAGCCGCGGTCAGCGTCCGCCGTTGCGGGGATCGGCGGTTCCGTTCCCGTTGTGTTTCGGCGGCAGGGCGGAAGAGCGCGACTGTCCCTCCAGTTCCTCCTCGAGCACCTCTTCGGCCAGGGAGGCGCAGGCGCCGCAGCCCGTTCCAACGCCGAGCTGCCGCTTCAGATCGCCGACCGTGCGCGCGCCGCCGGCGACGGCCTTGTGGATCTGCCGTTCGGTGACGGCGCTGCAGATGCAAATGTACATGGGCGGTTGAAGAGCCTCGTGGACTAGGACCGTCATGTGAATCCTATCGGCAATGAGAATCATTCGCAAGTACGGACGTCACATTTCCGGGCGGCGGGAGACCGCGGAAGTAGGGAAATGGGGACAGGAAATGGGGACATTCCTGATTTTTCATTTGCCGTAGATGCGAAAAATCAGGAATGTCCCCATTTTTCCGCCTCAGGAATGTCCCCATTTCCCCGCCTGCTGCGTAAAATCCCCGGCGTCCTATGCTCAATTTCGGCACCTTCAGCTACGCCTGCTCCGGTGCGCTGTTCCTCGCGCTCTCGGTGCTGCTGCTCACGAGCTGGCGGGGGCGCCTTCAGGGGGGCTTGCTGCTGGCGGCCTGCGGCCTCAGCGCGCTGTGGAGCTTTCTGCTCGCCTACCAGACCACGATCGGCACCTTTCCCGAGACCTCGATATTCATAGTCGAGATCGCCCGCGATGCCGCCTGGCTCGCTTTCGTGCTGCGACTGCTGAGCGGACCGTATGAGAACGCCATGCCCCGGCCGATCAAGGTGGCCGCCCATGCGCTATGGGGCGGTATCCTTCTGTACGGCGTGCTCATGGCCACGCTCGACATGTTCGGCAATGCGGTCGAGGGCACGGGCGAAATTCTGACGCCGAGCGCACTGCTCCTGGCGCTGCTCGGGCTCGTGCTGGTCGCACAGCTCTACCGCACGACACCGCTCAACAAGCGCTGGGCAGTGCAATTCCTCTGCATCGGCGTCGGCACCGTGTTCGCCTACGACGTCTTCCTGTATTCGCACGGACTGCTGGCGGAACAGCTCAGCCGGCCCATCTGGTACGCGCGCGGGCTCGTGAACGCGGCCGTGGTGCCGCTGATCGCGGTCACGGCGAATCGCAACCCGCAATGGTCGCTCGACGTCTTTGTCTCGCGGCAGATGGTGTATTACGCCGCTGCGTTGATCGCGGCCGGCGTCTACCTGCTACTCATCGCCATGGGCGGCTACTACATCCGCGTGCTCGGCGGCACCTGGGGGCCGGTGGCGCAGACGATCTTCCTGATCTCGGCCGCGGCGCTGCTGCTGATCGTGCTCTTCTCGGCGCAGGCGCGCGCCAGCTTCAAGGTGTTTCTGAGCAAGCATTTCTACCGGTTCAAGTACGACTATCGCGACGAATGGCTGCGGCTCATCCACACGCTGTCCTCGCCGTCGCCGGGCATGTCCCTGCGCGAGCGCAGCATCAAGGCGATGGCGCAGATCGTCGGCAGCCGCGGCGGCTCGCTGTGGCTCGCCGACCGCGACGGGCGCAAGTTTCTGCCGGTGACCTCCTGGAACTCGAGCCTGCCGGGGCGCATGGCGCTCGATGCCGATCATCCGTTGATCCGCTTTCTCGAATCGCGGCAGTGGATCGTGGACACCGCGGAGAACCGGCGCGATCCGGCGCGTTACAACGGCATCTCGCTGCCGGACTGGCTCGCGGGCGGCACGCAGGATTATCTGGTGGTGCCGCTGATGCACGAATCGCAGCTGCTCGGCATGATGGTGCTGCACCAGACGCGCGCGTCGTTCCGGCTCACGTTCGAGGAGATCGATCTGCTGAAGACGGTCGGGCGCCAGGTGGCGAGCTACCTGGCGCAGTATGACGCGGACCAGCAGCTTGCCGAAGGCCGCCAGTTCGAGGCGTACAATCGGCTGACCGCATTCATCATGCACGATCTCAAGAACCTCGTCGCCCAGCAGTCACTGGTGGTGGAGAATGCCGCGCGGTTCAAGGACAATCCGGACTTCTTCCGCGACGCGATCGCGACGATCGCCAACTCGGTGACCCGCATGAACCGGCTCCTCGAGCAATTGACGCGGGGCGAAGCCAGGGCGGTCCTGCCCGAGGTCGTCCGGCTGGCCGACGTCGTCGACCAGGCGGTCGGCAAGTGCAACGGACCGAAGCCGGCGCCGCAGGTGCGCAACCGCGACGAATCCGTGCGGGTCAGGGTCGCCGGCGAGCCGTTCGCTGCCGTGCTGAGCCACGTCATCCGCAATGCCCAGCAGGCCACGGCCGCCGACGGCTACGTGCACGTGTGCATGCGCCGCGAAGGATCCATGGCCGTGGTCGAGATCGCCGACAACGGCACCGGCATGGACGCGGATTTCGCCACCAATCGCCTGTTCCGGCCTTTCGACTCGACGAAGGGCAGCCAGGGCATGGGCATGGGCGCTTATCAGACGCGCGAGTTCGTGCGCGCGGCCGGTGGCGAGGTCGACGTCGTGACGGCGCCGGGCGAGGGCACGACCTTCAAGATCAGCCTGCCGCTTCATCAGTGATGAAGCATCCGGACAAGTCCCTCCTGATCGTCGAGGACGATCCCGGGCTGCTCAGCCAGCTCACCTGGTGCTTCGAGGATTACACCGTGCTGACGGCCGGCGACCGCGGCGGGGCGCTCGCCGAGCTGCGCCGCCACGAGCCGGCGGTCGTGCTTCAGGACCTCGGCCTACCGCCGGACGACACCGGCGTCGCCGAAGGCTTCGCCACGCTCGAGGAGATCCTGGCGCTCGCCCCGGACACCAAAGTGATCGTCGTCACGGGTAACGGCGATCATCAGAACGCCATCAAGGCGGTGGGCCTCGGCGCCTACGACTTCTACCAGAAGCCCGTCGACATGGACGTCCTGCATCTCATCGTGCAGCGCGCTTTCGAGATTCACACGCTGCAGGAACAGAACCGGCGTCTGCAGCAGAGGCAGAACGATTCACCGCTCGGAGGCATCGTCGCGGTCAGCGACTCCATGCTGCGTGTTTGCCGCATGATCGAGAAGGTCGCTCCGACCAACGCCACGACATTGCTGCTCGGCGAAAGCGGCACGGGCAAGGAGCTGCTGGCGCGCGCCATCCACACGATGAGCCCGCGCGCCGACGCCCGTTTCGTCGCCATCAACTGTGCCGCGATTCCGGAGACCCTGCTCGAAAGCGAGCTGTTCGGTTACGAGAAGGGCGCTTTCACCGGCGCCGCCAAGCAGACGCGGGGCAAGATCGAGCACGCCGACGGGGGTACGCTGTTCCTCGACGAGATCGGCGACATGCCGCTGGCGCTGCAGGCCAAGCTGCTCCGTTTCCTCCAGGAGCGCGTCGTCGAGCGCGTCGGTGGGCGAGGCGAGATACCGGTCGACGTGCGCGTGGTCTGCGCGACGAACAAGGACCTTCAGCTCGCGATCAGCGAGCATCTGTTTCGCGAGGACCTGTACTACAGGGTCAGCGAGATCAGCGTCAATATTCCGCCGCTGCGCGAGCGCGAGGGTGGCCGCGTCGTGCTCGCGCGCACGTTTCTCGCCGACTCCGCGCGGCGCCACGGGCGGCGTGTGACGAGCTTCAGCGCCGACGCCATCGACGCTATCTGCACATACGACTGGCCCGGCAACGTACGCGAGCTGGAAAACAAGATCAACGGCGCGGTCATCATGGCCGAGGGCCGGCAGGTCACGGCGCGCGATCTCGGGCTCGATCCGGGCGTGGCCGCGCCCATGCCGCTCAACCTGCGCGAAGTGCGGGAGGAGGCCGAGCGCAAGGCCGTGCAGCGCGCGCTGTCACTCGCGGAAGGCAACGTGAGCAAGGCCTCGGAAATGCTCGGCATCACGCGCCCGACCTGCTACGACCTCATGCAGAAGTACGATTTCGGAAACAGGCGATAACGACCGTCGCCCCACTGTCCGTCGTTCCGGCGCAACCTCCCTCGTCGCCCCGGCGAAAGCTCCCTCGTCGCCCCGGCGAAAGCCGGGGCCCAGTCAAACAAGAACTCTGGATCCCGGCCTGCGCCGGGACGACGAGGTTGGTCGCTTGGATTCCGCCCCGGCGTTCGCCAGGGTGACGGCGCCGGAAAGACGAGGGCAGCATCCCGGCTTTCGCCGCGTGACGAATCTTCGCCGCCCGGCGCAGCCTCCCGCGTCGTCGGCGAAAGCTCCCTCGTCGCCCCGGCGAAAGCCGGGGCCCAGTCAAACAAGAACTCTGGATCCCGGCCTGCGCCGGAACGACGGGCAGTCGCGGCTTCGCCGCCGGTACGACGGGCAGTCCCGGCTTGCGCCGGGGCGACGGGCAGTCGCGGCTTCGCCGCCGGGACGACGGGGAGTCGCGGCTTCGCCGCCGGGGGCGACGGGCAGTCGCGGCTTCGCGGCCGTGACGCGCCGGAACGACGAGGCTCGTCGTCAATACGCGTTCTTGTCGCCGAACAGAATCGTCACTGTCTTGAGGATGATCTTGACGTCGAGACCCAGCGACCAGTAGCGCAGGTAATTCAGGTCGTACTCGACGCGCGCCTTCATCGATTCGACGGTGTCGGTCTCGCCGCGCAGGCCGTTCACCTGCGCGAGACCCGTGATGCCCGGCGTCACCTTGTGGCGCACCATGTAACCCTTGATCAGCTTGCGGTACGTCTCGTTGTGGGCGATCGCGTGCGGCCGCGGGCCGACCACGCTCATGCGGCCCTGCAGCACATTGATGAACTGCGGCAGCTCATCGAGCGAGTAGCGTCGCAGGAACGCGCCGAACGGCGTCACCCGCGGATCGTCGCGCCTGGCCTGCGGCACGTGGTCCGCGTCCTCGGTCACGTACATCGTGCGGAACTTGTAGACCTTGATTTCCTCGCCGTCCAGCCCGTAGCGGCGCTGCTTGAAGATCGCGGGGCCCGGCGAGGTCATCTTGATGCCGATCGCGATGGCCAGCATTAGCGGCGCGGTCAGCAACAGGATGAACGACGTGATGACGATGTCGCTCAGGCGCTTGACCAGCCCGTCGAATCCGACGAACGGCGTCTCGCAGAGCGCGACGACCGGTATGCCGTGGATGTCATC
>JBOIDB010000122.1:0-36553 GCA_050740235.1 Gammaproteobacteria bacterium | reverse complement strand
CGGGCCGCCCGGCGACGAATCGCGCCTGCGCGTGGCACTCGCCGCCGGCGAAGCCAACGGGCGCGGCCGGCATACGTTCAGCGGGCAGTGCTCGGTGCCGTGGACCGGGAAGTCGAACCTGCGAGTGCGCGTGTATCCGGCGCACCGCCTGCTGACGCACCCGCACGAGACGGGACTGATGAAATGGTTGTGACGAAGCGGCGGCTTGTAGCGGACCGACGCCCGGCGTAAGGTGATCGGAAAAGAAAAGGGTCGACTCAATGAGACGGGCTCCAAGGTCAGGTCGTTTCGTCAGCCGGCTGACCCGCGGCACGCTTGCAATCGTTCTGGCGGGAGGAAGAGGAACGCGGCTGCGGCACCTGACGTTGTGGCGCGCCAAGCCGGCGACGCCGTTCGGCGGCAAGTTCCGCATCATCGATTTTCCGCTGTCGAATTGCGTGAACTCCGGCATCCGCAAGATTTCCGTGCTCACGCAGTACAAGGCGCATTCGCTGATCCAGCACATACAGCGCGGCTGGGGATATCTGCGCGGTGAGTTCGGTGAATTCGTCGAGCTGCTGCCGGCGCAGCAGCAAATCGGCGAAATGTGGTATCGCGTCACGGCGGATGCCGTCTATCAGAACCTCGCCATCATCCGCGAGCACCGGCCGAAGCACGTGGTCATTCTCGCCGGCGACCATATCTACAAGATGGATTACGGGCCGATGGTCGCATTTCACGTCGAGCAGAGTGCCGACATTACCGTCGGAGTCGTGGAGGTACCGCGCGCGCGCGCGCGCGAATTCGGCGTGTTGACCGTAGACGAGGACAGCCGCGTCGTCGAGTTCGACGAGAAACCCGAGCAGCCGAAACCGATACCGGGACGGGAAGGCATCGCGCTCGCCTCCATGGGTATCTACGTCTTCGATCTGGATTTCCTCGACAGCACGCTCCGCGCCGACGCCACCGACCCCGCCTCGCATCACGACTTCGGCAAGGACATCCTTCCGGGCTCGATCGAGAAGTGCCGGGTATTCGCCTATTCCTTCCAGGATGCAAAAACTCGCGCGCAGAACTACTGGCGCGACGTCGGCAACGTCGACGCATACTTCGAAGCCAACATGGAGCTCGTGCACGTCAAGCCCGAGCTCAATATCTACGACGAGCGCTGGCCGATCTGGACCTACCAGGAGCAGCTTCCGCCGGCGAAGTTCGTGCTCGACGACGGAGAGCGCACGGGCATGGCGATCAACTCGATGGTATCCGGCGGCTGCATCATCTCCGGCGCGCGCGTCCACAATTCGTTGCTTTTCTCGAGCGTCACGCTGGAGGCACGCTCGGTGCTGCGCCACGCCGTGGTGTTACCGGGCGTGCGGATAGGAGAGCGTTGCCGCGTCACCAACGCCGTCATCGACGAGCATTGCACGCTCGAGGACGGAACCGTCATCGGCGAAGACCGTGCGGGGGATGCCGAGCGTTATCACGTGACCGAAAAGGGCGTCATCCTCGTCACTCCGGACATGCTGGGCCAGGCCCCGCAGCCCGTCTGAGCACGCAGCAGGTGGATCTGCCGCTCACCACGCGGCGCGCAGGCGTTCTGTTGCACGTCGCGTCGCTGCCCGGCGCACAGGCGCAGGGCACGCTCGGCGCGGACGCGCGCCGCTTCGTCGATCTCCTCTCGGCGGCCGGATTCGGCATCTGGCAGATGTTGCCGATCGGGCCGGGAAAATCTCCCTATCATTCCCGATCGAGTCATGCTGGCGATCCTCGATTCCTCGACCCGGACGTGGATCTCGCGACCGGCACTGCGCACGAAGCGCGCTATGACGCTTTTTGCGCGGCCGAACGGGACTGGCTCGAGGACTATGCGTTGTTCGAGGCGATCGGCGAAGCGCAAGGCGGGAAACCGTGGTGCAACTGGCCGGAGCCCTTGCGCGATCGCCGGCCGGCGGCGCTGAAACGCGCGCGCCGCGCATTGGATCCGGCGATCGAGCAGACTCGCCGCGCGCAATTCCGGTTCGAGACGCAATGGCGGGCGCTGCGCACGTACGCGCGGGAACGCGGAGTGCTGTTGTTCGGCGACGTGCCGGTTTTCGCCGCCCTGAACAGCGCAGACGTCTGGGTGCATCGCGAGTATTTCAGGCTGTTGCCGGACGGCCGGCCGGCGGTCGTGGCAGGCGTCCCGCCGGATTATTTCTCCGCCGAGGGCCAGCGCTGGGGCAATCCGCTTTACGACTGGACTCGCCTGGAGGACGACGGATTCGCCTGGTGGGTCGACCGCGTGGCGGCTCAGCTCGCGCGTTTCGACCTGCTGCGTATCGATCACTTCCGCGGTTTGCAGGCCTGCTGGGAAATCCCGGCGGAGTCTCCCACCGCAAGACAGGGCCGTTGGGTCGAAGTGCCCGGGCGCGCGCTGTTCGAAGCGATCCACGCGCATTGCGGCCACGGCAGGCTGGTAGCGGAGGATCTCGGCACCATCACGCCCGAGGTCGCGGCGCTGCGCGATGAGCTCGGCCTTCCCGGGATGCGTGTCCTGCAGTTCGCTTTCGACAGCGGGCCCGACAACCCGCACCTGCCACGCAACCATGTGCGCGACGCCGTCGTGTACACGGGCACGCACGACAACGATACGACGGTCGGCTGGTGGAACGGGCTGGACGAGAATGCCCGCCGGCGCGTGCGCGCCTGGCTCGGGCGCGACGAGATTCGCATGCCGGATGACCTGATCGAGGTCGCGCATGCATCCGTGGCGCAGCTTTCGATCGTACCTATGCAGGATCTTCTCAGGCTCGGTTCGGCGGCAAGGCTGAACACGCCCGGCACGGACGAGGGCAACTGGACCTGGCGGTTCCACTGGGACGAGGTGCCGGACGAGCTTGCCGGGCAGCAGCGCGCGTTGGTCGAGAGCTGCGAGCGGATCAAGGCGGGCTAGCAGGCCCGCGTATTGCTACGACAGAATCGGCTCTGGGATAATGTTCCGTTGGCGGGTAATTCCAATAACCAGGGAGAGAATACGATGAAGAATACGTGTCTTTTAGTCGCCGGCGTGCTTTGCTTCGGCGCCGCTCAAGCTCAGGAGGATCCCGGCGAGAGCTGCGGCGGCATCGTCGAGCTGTACCAGGGCGGCGATATCGACGGCGCGCTCGAGGAAGCCCGCTGGTGCGTCGAAGCGCTGGAGCAGATCAAGCAGGGCGAAGTGGGCGAGGTTTTTGCCGGCGAAGTCGCGGGATGGAAACGCGATTCGCTGGACCAGAACGAGGCAATGGGCATCGCCGTGACCGAGGCGCGCTACACCAAAGGCGAACAGGCGATTTCCGTGAGCCTCATGGGCGGCGCGGGCGGCGGCGGCATGGGCTTCTTCGGCGGGCTCGCCGAAATGGGCATGATGTCCGCCGGCAAAAAGATGCGCATCGACAAGCACACCGCGGTGGCGAACTCCGAGGGCAACACCAGCACGGTGACGGTAACCCTCGACAGCGGCGGTGCGCTGACCTTCGAGTCGTATGACGTCGACCTCGACGCTGTCGTCGAATTCGCCGAGGCGTTCCCGATCGCCGAGCTGGACGAAGCGCGCGGCGGGTAGACCGGCATGACCCCGCACTTGATGCGGGGGGCCGGCATGTCTTCGCCGGAAAACGGCTTGCGCGTCCCATCAGTGCGCATGGACGCGCACGGTCTCGCCGATCGTGTTCATGATGCGGCGCAGCTCGTCGTAGTCGGGATGCCGGACGCGCATCCAGGCGTTGGCCATGTAGCCGGCTTCGACGGGCTGCGTCGGTGTGCCCGGCTCGGGCAGATGCGCCGCGGCGATGCATTCGCCGAAGCGGCGGCTGATCTCGTCGACCCCTGAGTAACCCGATATCCGACCATCGCGCTCCGGCCGGAGCGCGATCATGCCGCAGGAAAAACGCCGGGACGGCGAGCGGTCCGGGCGGCCATGCACGATCGCCATGGCCCACTCGCGATAAAGGTCGAACTCGTTGGCCGCGTTGTACACGTCCCAATGCCCGACCCCGGGCGGCCGGCAGCCGATCTCCGAGAACTTGAGGCCCTTCGGCCCATAGAACCATTCCATGTGTGTCGCGGAGGTGCCGATATCGAACAGCCGGATGACCTTGCGCGTCATCGCCTTGACCTCGTCGTAGCCCTGCGCGTCGATGCGATTCGTGGCCACCATCTGCGGCGAGATCCAGCGCGTGCGCATCGCCTCGAGCACGTTCGGATAATAGTGGGTGATGAACTCGTGCATGACCTCGCCGCGGACCGAAAGAGTGTCGATGAAGCCCTCGTGCCCTTCGATGAACTCCTCGACGGCAATGGACAGGCCGCGATCGAGGCCCGAAGCAAGCACGGCCGCCTCGAGCTCACGATCGTCGTCTACCTTGAAAGTGCCGGATGCGCCCGCGGCGGCGCGCGGCTTGATGATCAGCGGGTAGCCGACGCGCGCCGCGAACTCACGCGCTTCCTCCGGCGTTTCGGCACTGGTCGACTGCGCGCAGGGCACGCCGGCTTCGCGGAGCACCTGCTTCATCGCCGGTTTGTCGCGGCAGAGATACGCAGTGCGCACCGACGTGCCCGGTATGCCGCGCGCCTCGCGCACGCGCGCCGCGGGCATGATGTGCGCCTCTACCGTGGCTTCCAGCCGATCGACCCACACCCGCGACTGGATTGCGCGCACCGCTTCCAGCAATGAAGGCTCGTGCACGACGGAACGGACCTGCTCGTAAGCGGCAAGCCACCGCTTCAACTGATCGTCGAGGAATCCGATCGGTCGTTCGCCGATGCCGATGACGTTCGCGCCGACGTCCGCGAGCGCGCGCACGAACTCACGCTGGTTATGGGGAAAGGCCGGTTCGACGAAGATGACGTTCATTGACGGACCTCAGGCAAGCTTTGCGGGCCGAATTCATCCGGCGGGTCGCTGTTGGCCGGTTGAACCCGGCCCTACGTCACAAGGCGACGGTACAATTCCACATACAACGCGCCCTGCCGATCCCAGGAAAAATCCTGCGCCATGCCGTTGCGCTGCAGCTTGCGCCACCTGCGCCTTTGAGCGAACAGGTCCAGCGCCAAATTCAAAGCCCAGTTCAGCGCGGCGGCGTCGTAGTCGTTGAACACGATGCCGGTGCCGTTGCCGGTGCGCGGATCGAACTGGTCGACCGTGTCCGCGAGGCCGCCGGTTCTCCGCACGATCGGCACCGTGCCGTAGCGCAAGCTGTACATCTGATTCAGTCCGCAGGGCTCGTACAGCGACGGCATGAGAAAAAAATCGCTGCCGGCCTCGACGAGATGCGCGAACGGCGTATGAAAGCCGCGATAGAAGCAGACCCGGCCGGGATAGTGCCGCTGCAGCAGCTCCAGGAATCGCTCGTACTTCGCTTCTCCGCTGCCGAGAGCGACGAAGCTCAGTTCGCGTTGCCGCAACAGCGCGGGGAGCGATTCGGCGATCAGATCGATGCCCTTCTGGTACATGAGCCGCGACACGAGCCCGATAACCGGCGTCCGGCGGTCATACGGAAGGCCGAGGCTTTGCAGCAGAACCCGCTTGTTCTTCTCCTTGCCGGAGAGGTTGCTCGCCGAATAGTGGAAGCGCAGGTGCGGGTCGGCGCGCGGATCCCATTCGCCGTAATCGACGCCGTTCAAAATGCCGACGAGGCTCGAGCGCCGCGCGCGCAGCAGGTCCTGCAAACCCATGCCATAGGCGTCGGTCTGGATCTCCTGTGCATGTGTCGGGCTCACCGTCGAGAGCGCATCGGCGTAGAGCACGCCCGTCTTCAGGAAATTGATGCGTCCGGCCGACAGGTCGTCCTGATGCAGCAGGTGCGCCGAATGCTCGAGGCCGGTGTCGGCGAGGACGGCCGCGGGGAATATGCCCTGATAGCCGACATTGTGCAGCGTCAACAACGTGCGCGAACGCGCGAACAGCCGGTCCCAGGCATACAGCGTGCGCAGAAAGAGCGGAATCAGCGCCGTGTGCCAGTCGTTGCAGTGAAAAACATGCGGCGACCAGCCCATGCGCTGGCAGCTCTCGATCACCGCGCGGGAAAGCAGGAGAAAACGCAGATGCTCGTCGTCGCCCGGCGTGTACAGGCCGGGCCGATCGAACAGCGCAGGGCAGTGCACGAAATTGACTTCCGGGCCGTCTTCGGGATGCGCGCGCAGGACCGAGAAACGGAACTCGCGGCTGCCGAGCGCCAGCGGCACGCCCCGGATGGAGTTCATGGGCTGCAGCTGCAGCCCGGAAATATCGATGCTCGAGTAGAGTGGCAGGAACATCCGCACGTCGTGGCCGGCCCCGTGCAGGTAGCGTCCGAGCGCAGCCGACACGTCGGCAAGGCCGCCGGTCTTGGCGAACGGCGCGAGCTCGGAGCTCGCAAGACAAATCCTGAGCGGCGTCATGTGCGGGGAAGGGACAATCGGGGCAGGACCGCGTTCGGCTTCTTTCCAGGCCGGGACTATATCCCAGCATCGGGCGACGCGACCAATGTGGGTGTGTACCCGATTTCAACTTACACTAGCCGCCATGCTCGTGCTCATCATTTCTCCGGGCTATCCGGCCGACATGCCGCACTTCACGCGCGGCCTCGCGGAAGTCGGCGCGAAGGTGCTCGGCGTCGGCGACCAGCATCCGCAGGCCCTGCCCGAGATGGTGCGCCACGCGCTCTCCGGTTACCTGCACGTGCACTCGCTTTGGGACGAGTCGAGCGTTGCCGCGCAGCTCCGGAACTGGCTGCGCGGTCGTTCACTCGACCGCGTGGAATGCCTGTGGGAGCCCGGCATGGTCCTCGCCGCCCGGCTTCGCGAGGCGCTGGGCGCGCCCGGCATGCGCGTCGATCAAGTCGTGCCGTTCCGCGACAAGGAGAAAATGAAGAACGTGCTCGACGCGGCCGGCATTCGGACCCCGCGTCATTTCCCGGCGACGAGCATCGCGGCGTGCTGGGAAGCCGCCGAAAGCATCGGTTATCCGCTCATTCTGAAGCCGATCGCCGGAGCGGGGTCCGCCGATACCTGGCGCGTCGACGACGCCGACCAGCTTCGGGCGGTGCTGCCGCGGCTGCGGCACGTGCCCATGGTCAGCGTCGAGGAGTTCGTGGAAGGCGAGGAATACACCTTCGATACGGTAACGATCGAAGGTCGCATCGCCTACTTCAATATCGCCTGGTACCGGCCGCGGCCGCTCATCGCGCGTTCCAACGAATGGATCAGCCCGCAGGTGATCGCGCTCCGCGACGTGGAAGACCGCGCGCTGGCCGGAGGCATCGCGATGGGCCGGCAGGTCATCGAGGCGCTCGGCTTCGAGACGGGCTTCACGCACATGGAGTGGTATCGGAAAGCGGACGGCGAGGTCGTGTTCGGCGAGATCGGCGCGCGTCCGCCGGGTGCCCATCAGGTCGAGCAGATGAACTATGCCTGCGACTTCGACGTGTTCCGGGAATGGGCGCGCGCCGTCACCGTGCGGCGTTTCGATGCCGATATCCGGCGGCTCTACAACGTGGCCACCATATACAAGCGCGCACAGGGCATGGGCCGCATACGCGTCATCGAGGGGTTCGAGCGCATCAGGCGGCGCCACGGCGACACCATCGTCTGGAACGCGCTGTTGCCCGTTGGCGCGCCGCGCCGGGACTGGCGCCAGACGCTGGTGTCCGACGGCTTCATCATGCTGCGCCACGCCGATCTGGCGACCACGACGCGGATCGCCGACGAGATCGCCACCGACCTGCGTCTGATCGCCGCCTGAGACGCGTGGCCGCTCTCGTCCTCGGCCCGCTGCTGCGTTATGTCGGTCCCAACGATGCGACCGTCTGGGTGGAAACCGACGCGGCGTGCGAAGTCGGCGTGCTCGGGCACACGGCCCGAACGTTTTGCGTGCAGGGCCATCATTACGCGCTCGTGCGAATCACCCGCCTCGACGCGGGCACGCGCATCGAATACTCGGTGACTCTCGACGGCAGCGAAGTCTGGCCGCTTGAGGATTCGCCTTTCCCGCCGAGCGTGATCCGCACGCCGGCCCCGGAGGCGACCTTGCGCCTGGCGTTCGGCTCATGCCGCGTCTGCGTGCCGCACGAGCCGCCGTACACGCTCACGAAAGACGAGGACGAGCGCGGACGCGAGGTGGACGCGCTGTACGCGCTGACCCGGCGCATGCTCGAACAGGATGAGGAGCATTGGCCGGACGCGCTGCTCATGCTCGGCGACCAGATGTACGCGGACGAGGTTTCGCCCGAGACGCTCGGCTTCCTCCGCGAGCGTCGCGACACGCGGCAGCCGCCGGGCGAGGAGATCGCAAACTTCGAGGAATATACCCGCCTCTACCGGGAAAGCTGGGGCGAGCCGGTGACGCGCTGGCTGTTATCCACTGTGCCGAGCGTCATGATTTTCGACGATCACGACATCAACGACGACTGGAACATTTCAGCCTCGTGGGTGGAGGAAATGCGCGAGCGTCCCTGGTGGGAAGAGCGCATCGTCGGCGGCTTCATGTCTTACTGGATCTATCAGCACGTCGGCAATCTGTCGCCGCGGGAGCTCGAGGAGGACGAGCAGTTCGCACAGGTCAGACAGCTCGAAGATGCCGGCCCCTACCTGCGCGATTTCGCGCATCGCGCCGATCGCGATCCGGATACCTGCCGGTGGAGCGTGTATCGGGACTTCGGCCGCGTTCGGCTGATCGTCATGGATTCACGCGCCGGCCGCATGCTCGACGAGACTCGGCGGCTCATGATCGACGACGCGGAGTGGACCTGGATCGAAGGGCGTGCCGAGGGGGAATTCGATCACCTGCTGCTGGCCACCTCGCTGCCGTACATTCCGGGTCCGGGCGTGCACTATCTCGAGGCCTGGAGCGAGGCGGTTTGTTCGGGCGCATGGGGCCGGCGGACGGCCCGAATCGGGGAGAAAATCCGGCGCAAGCTCGACCTCGAGCACTGGAGCGCCTTCGGCCGGTCATTCATCGCGCTCGGCAGGCTTCTGAAATCCGTCGGCAGCGGTGAGCGGGGCAAGGCGCCGGCGACCATAGTGCTCATGTCGGGCGACGTGCATCACGCGTACCTGGCCGAAATCGCGTTTCGCGACGGCGCAGCGGTGTCGAGCGCTATCTACCAGGCCACCTGCTCACCGATGCGCAACTCGCTCGACAAGCTCGAGCGATACATCGTCCGGGCGGGCTGGCGGCGTGGCTGGACGCTGGTCTGGAAAACCCTCGCACGCGCGGCCGGCGTCAAGGCGCCGCCGCTCGACTGGGGTCTGCTGCATCCAGAGCCGTGGTTCGACAATCAGATCGCGACGCTGGAGCTGGCCGGGCGCAAGGCACTGTTCCGAATCGAGAAAACGGTGCGGGATCCCACTGAGGCACGCCTCGAAGAGGTCTTCAGCCGTACGCTCGGCGGCGATATCAGCTCAACTCGCCCAGATACTTCGGCAGCATCTCGCGCCAGGTGACCCAGTTGTGGTCCCACTGCGGGCCCCACGGATCGACGCGGTTCGGCACGCCCTTCGAGCCGAGCACCTGCGCCATGCGCCAGGATTCGCCGGGATCCTCCCAGCGGCCTTCGCCGGTCGGCAGCACGACGAAACGCCTGCGCAGCATGTCGAGCTGCGGCCCCTCGAGCCCCGGCAGGTAGTGCAGCGGCGACGAGAAGTAGAAATCCTGGTTGAAGCGTCCCTGCAGGTATTTCGACAGATCGAAGGTGCCGCTCATGCCGATCGCCAGCCGGAACGCGTCGGGGTGCCGGCAGAGGCTCGCCAACGCGTTGAAAGCCCCGATCGATGCGCCGGCAGTCACGATCTCGATCTCGGAGGAGTTGCAGTCCCTGCGGATCAGCGGCACGACTTCCTTGTAAACGAAAGCGTCGAACACGTTCTGCAGGCGCGAGCAGTATTCGGGGGATTCGACGCCGGTGAGCCAGGCGCGCCCGGCAGTGCTGTCGATGGAATAGACCTTGATGCGCCCCGCTTCGATGAGCTCGTTGAGCGCGCCGATGAGATGAAAACGCTCGATCTCCTCGGCATCGCCGCCCGCGGTGGGGAATATCAGCACGGGCGCGCCGAAGTGCCCCCAGCGCACGAGCGCGACGTGCTGGGCGAGACGCTGGGAGCGCCAGCGGAAGGCCTCCTTCACGCTTGCGCCTCCAGGCTGGCCGGCGCGGCCGATTCCGTGCGCCACCGCTGGATGCGGCCGAAGAACAGCTCGGTGAACTCGTCGATCTCGCGGGCCGGAAACAGGGCCGTCACTTTCCGGCGCACCGCATCCCGGGCTTCCTCGGAAGCGAAGAACTCACGAGCCACGTCTTCCAGATGCGCCAGGTGTTCGGTGCAGAAGACTTCGAACGCTTCCGCGTCGAGGCGTTCGCGCGCGACGGCCGCATAGGCGCGAAGGCGTTCGCGATACGGCAGATCGCGTTCGGCGATCTCGAAATACGGCGCCCAGTCGAAGCTCATCCGCATCGGCCGGTCGGTGGCCGCGCAGAAGATCGACCAGCGCAGGTTGGCGAGGATCAGCCACGGGAAGTGGTAATGCAGCGACGTGACCTGTGAGTCCGGGCAGGCATTCGCGAAATCGATCGGATACCAGACGCCGTTCTTGCGCAACACCTCGCAGGAGTTGAAGTCCCAGCCGAAGAACGTGTTGATCGTCAGCGTCATGTCCTCGACCAGCCCGGCTTCGTCGGCGCTCATGAAGTCGCGGTCGAGGCGATAGCGGTCGTGCAATGGGGCGGCGGGATCGTAGTTGATGAATCTTACCTGCGGCCCGAGCCCGAGGCAGCGCACGAAGCGGTCGTGCGGAAATACGCCGGCCTGCAGGTTCATGACCCGTTTGCCGCTTTCCTCGTAGGCCGCGCGCAGGGCCTTCTCGTCGTCGATCTTGTTCACGCCCACCCAGCCGCCGCCGTCGTAAGGCTTCATGAACAGGGGATAGCCCAGTGTCTTGCCGATCAGCCCCAGGTCGAAGAAGCGCGCGTATTGGCGCAACGTCGGTTGCAGGTCGTCGCTGTGCTCGTAGGACTTCGGTGGCACCAGCCAGGTATCCGGTACCGGCAGGCCGAGCTTCATCATGGCGCAGTAGGTGGTCTGCTTTTCCATGGACTGCAGCGTCCATGGATTATTGAAGACGTACAGCCCGTCGAGAATGATCGCCTTTTTGATCCATTCGCGGCTCGTGTGGTACCAGTGCGTGAGCCGGTCGATGACGACGTCGTAGCGGCACGGCTGGCGCAGGTCGAACGGCTCGATGGTGACGCGCTCGGTCCGGAATCGAAGCACGTCGCGCCCGGACGGAATGGCCAGGTCGAGCCTTTCCAGCATCGCCTCGTAGCAGATAGGCCAGCAGATGTCCGCGCCGAGCGAGAGCCCGATCGTTTTTGTTATATCGGCCATGCCTCAATTATGCATGAAACGGGGACATTCCTGATTCCCGGCCGCCTGCTCGCCGTAAGCGCATCGCCATTCAGGAAATCAGGCATGTCCCCATTTCATTCATAGACCATCCACAGCGGTCCGGGAAACAGCCAGGTCAGCCCGGCCTGCAGGCGGTCCCGCCAGTTGTCCCAGTTGTGGCCGTCGCGCACCTCCTCGTATCGCACCTGCATGCCGTGTTCCTGCAGCAAGGGCACCAGCGAGCGGTTCTCGTAGATCAGCGACTCGTAGATGCCGCAACAGAGGAACAGGCGCTCGGCAGGCGATCCCGGCGATTTCCGGAACGCGTTGACGAACTCCACCACGGGATCGAACACCGGGCCGCGCTTGTGCCGCCCGATGTCGCTGAAGGCGAACGAGCCCGAAGCCAGCATCAACCGCCCGAACGTGCCGGGATGACGCCATGCGGCATGCAGCGAGGCGACCGCGCCGAAGCTTGCGCCCATCAGGCCGCGCGAAGCCGGCTCCTCGAGCAGCGGGAACTCTTCCTGCAGGCGCGGCAGCAGCTCGGTCGCGAGAAAGCCGGCGTGCCGATCGTCGCCGGCGTATTCGGCGAGCCGGTCGTCGGCCTGCGTGAGCGCCACGATCATCGGCGGGATCTCCAGGCGATGGATCAGGTTGTCGAGCACCACCTGCAAGTCCGCGTAGCGGAGGAAGTCCTCGCCGTCGTGCGCGATGAGGAGCGGGTAGCGTCGCAACCGTCGGAATCGTGCGGGCACGTATACGCCGACGCGCCGGATACCGCCGAACAACCGGCTCGGCACGTCGATCTGCGCGAGCACGCCGCGGCGGGCTTCCCTGTCCGGCAACGTCCAGGGCGGCCGCTCGTAGCCGAAGCTGCGCAGCACCGAGTTCGCGCCGTAAGGGTCGGTGGCGACGTGCGGGTTGAGCGGATCGACGATCCATTGGCTGTCGCCGCCCTTGCTGACCTCGAACTTGTACTCGATGCGCGAGTTCACGGGCAGGTCGAGGAACAGGATCCAGAGATCACCCTCGCCGACGCGCTCGAGCGGCTGCTTCGCGGGCAGCCCGTAGATCCACATGCGCAGGAACACGGCATCGGCCGCGCCGCGATAGACGAAGGTCACGCCGTCGGGCTCGACGAGCGGGAAATCGTTCGACGCCAGGAAATCTTCGATGTCCTGCGCGCTGAGCAGACGCTCGACGCCGTTGACCGCCTCCGTCATGCGGCGAGGCTCTGCACGCTGCCTTTCCGATGCAGCCGGCCGGCGGATTGCGCCTCGACCAGCTCGCCATTGCGCCAGCGCAGCAACGTGTGCGGTTCCAGAGCCAGGCAAAGCGAAGGGGCGAAGCGACGCGCGAACAAGGCGACGCGGCGCTCATCGTCGAGCCGCAGTCGCGCGTGCGCATGAGGCAGCGCCACGACGCCGCGCACGAGCCCGAAGCCAGCGTCGAGCACCTCCGGGTCGCCGGCTCCCTGGGGCGGGTGATCGTGAAACAGTACGACCCGCTCGGCCAGCGCCATGGCGCCGGCAGACCACGCCACGACGCGCCTGCCGGTGATCAGCCCCGGCACGCCCAGCAAGCGCATACGGCTCAGCAGCACGCCGACATGCCCGCCCGCGATGAGCACGGCAGACGAGCGCTCGATCGCGGCTTTGAGCTCGGCGACGTGGGCCGCTATCGCATCCCGCTCGGCGGGCCGCCAGCGTTGCGCGAACGCCTCGTGAATCCTGCGAATGCGGCGCAGGTGGTGCCGGTCGAGAGTGCGCAACGCCGCCATCGCCGAACGCCGTTCCGCGGCCAGCAGGTCGCCGTCGTCGCTCGCGAACAGCTCACGGGCGGCGCGCAGGGCGTGCCCCAATCGCAGGCGATAGAGCCGCTGCGCCTGCTTCAGACGCGTCTGGCGCTGTCGGTGGGCGGCAAAAAGCTCCCGGTCGCGGCTGAATGCGTCGTCGATCCGCCGGTAGAGACGCAAATCCTCGACTTGTCGCCCGGCCATGCCTTCGAGGCGCTCGAGCTCCTCGAGCTCGCCCTCACGCTCGCGCCAGCCGGCGGAGATGACGCAAACGGGTGCGTCGTCCGCGCCCAGCACGGTGTGCACGGTCGGTTGCCGGCTCTGCGGGCCGAGAAATGTGATGTCGCTGTCCGGGCTCAGCATGCGCGTCCGTATTGCCGGGGCGCGGCATTATCGCATCGGCCGGCAGGCCGTTGGAAAGTTCGGTCTTGCGCCGCCTTCCGGGTAATCGCGCCTGGAACTACCGCCGGCCGGCGCAGTCTGCATGGGAAGAGGGTTCCTGGAGAGGTCCAAATGGCACGCGTGTATTGGTGCTTGCTCGTCGCCGGGTCGCTCCTTTTCGGCGGCGCGTTCATGCACGACGGATTTCCGCGGCAATCGGTTGCCCTGGAACGGCAATATACCTGCGCCGCCACCGATCAAGTCCGGCTGCCCGGTTAGCAGGCTGTTGAAAAACTCTGTTTTTCGGCAGCCTGTTAAGCGATGCATGGATGCATCGCCATTTTCAAGAACTGCAAGTTATTGAAAATGCTTGCGATCCGAAAATCACACTTTTCGGATCGCAAAGGTGAAAAAGCCATGGATGGCTTTTTCAACATCCTGTTAGGTTGCCGGCGCGCGACGTTCCTCCCTGTCGCCGCGGAGCCGGCAATGGGCCGTATCGGCGACTGATACAAACCGCGCCCACACTCCGGTTCACGACAAGAAAAGGACAACCCATGCGTAGACTTCTGCTGTGCGCGCTCCTGGCGGCGGCCGCGCCCGCGGCATTGGCCGATTACGCGGCCGAGCGCGAAGCCTTGCTCGAGCGCGAGAACGATATCGCAAGCAATGCGGATGATCTGAGCGAAAGCGAACGGCTCGAAGCCCTGACCGAGCTGTACTACGACTACTCGATGCTCGAATTCCCCGCGTTCGCGACCTACGTCGGCGATCCGCGCGGCCAGGACCGCTGGGCCGACAACTCGCTCGAAGCCATTGCGCGCCGCGACGAGGACACGGAACGGGCGCTCCGCATCGTCCGGTCGCTCGATCGCTCGGCGCTCGAGAGCGACGAGGAACGGTTGAACTACGATCTGATGCTGCGCCAGATCGAGGACAGCGTGGATCAGCAGCGCTTCCCCGGAGAGTATCTGGCTGTCGATCAGTTGAGCGGCGTGCAGCAGAACCTGGCTCAGGTGCTTGCCTTGATGCCGGCGACGAACGTCGACGAGTACGAGAACATTCTTGCGCGCCTGCGCGGCGTTCCGCAGGCCGTCGAGGAGACACTCGTGCTGCTCGAGGAAGGGCTCGAACGCGGCATCACGCCGCCCGCGGTCACCCTGCGCGAAGTGCCGCAGCAGGTCGGCAACCTGTTGGTCGACGACCCGTTCGAAAGCCCGATGCTGGTTCCATTCGCGGAGATGCCGGAGGGCATCGAGCAGTCGGAGCGCGAACGTCTTCGCGACGCCGCCGCGCAGGCTTTCGAGGACGAGGTGCGGCCGGCGTTCGGTAAGCTGCAGGCCTATCTGGCCGAGACCTACGTGCCGCAGGCGCGACGCTCGATCGCGATGAAGGATTTGCCCGACGGTCAGGACTGGTACGCGATGCTCGTGCGCCAGATGACGACCACGGACATGCAGCCGAAGGAGATCCACGAGCTCGGCCTGAGCGAGGTGCGCCGCATTCGCGCCGAGATGGACGAGGTGATCGAAGCCAGCGGCTTCGACGGCAGCTTCGAGGAATTCAAGACGTTCCTGCGCACCGATCCGCAGTTCTTCTTCGAGGACGCCGGCGAGCTGCTCGAGGGATACCGCGATATCGCCAAGCGCGCGGACCCGGAGCTCATCAAGCTGTTCGGGCACCTGCCACGGCTGCCGTACGGCGTCGTGCCGGTGCCCGCCTACGCGGAAAAATCGCAGACCACGGCCTACTACCAGGGCGGCTCGATCGAGGCCGGCCGGCCCGGCGAGTTCTTCGCCAACACCTACGCGCTGGAGACGCGGCCGAAATGGGAGATGGAAGCGCTGACGCTGCATGAAGCGGTGCCGGGGCATCATCTGCAGATCTCGATCCAGCAGGAGCTGGAAGGCTTGCCGTGGTTCCGGCGCTTCGGTGGCTTCACGGCTTACGTCGAGGGCTGGGGACTGTACGCCGAGAGCCTGGGCGACGAGATGGGTTTCTACGGCGATCCCTATTCACGTTTCGGCCAGCTGACGTACGAAATGTGGCGCGCGATACGTCTCGTCGTCGATACCGGAATCCACTCGCTCGGCTGGAGCCGGCAGCAGGCGATCGACTTCTTCATGGAGAACTCGGCCAAGACCGAGCACGACATCGTCGTCGAGATCGACCGGTATATCGTCAGCCCCGGACAGGCGCTCGCCTACAAGATCGGCGAGCTCAAGTTCAAGGAGCTGCGCGAGCGCGCGAAGAACGAGCTCGGCGAGAGCTTCGACGTTCGCGCGTTCCACGACGAGGTGCTCGGCAGCGGAGCCCTTCCGCTCGATGTTCTGGAAACGCGCATCACGGACTGGATTGCGGAGCGGAAGAACGCCTCGTAGGCCGGCGGCGATTGCCGGAACGCTGCACTTAATCCCGGCCTGCGAAGAGCGTCCCCGTTCTCGTTCGCTCACCAGCTTGCGGGGTCCACACCGTAGAAAGCTTCGAGCTCGCCGTACAGCGCCGGCTGCGCGCGCTCGAGATGGCGCGGCTCGATGAAGAAGGTCTCGGTTGCCACGGCGAAGAACTCGGCCGGATCGGAGGCGCCGTACTCGTCCATGAACGGCGTCGCGCCCCGCTCGATCTGTTCCAGCAAGGTTTCGTAGGCTGACTGCAGGACGGCCGACCAGCGCGCGTAACGGGTCGGGCTGCGCAGGCTCGGCGCGCCGTCGCCGGAACCGCCTGCCTGATCGAGCTGGTGCGCGAACTCGTGCAGCACGACGTTCTGGTCGGGATGCTCGGCCGCGCTGTCCTCGACCACGTCTTCCCATGAAAGGATGATCTGGTGAGCGTCCCAGGCGCGCCCGAGCAACTCGTGGCGCGCGCTGGTCACGACGCCTGTCGTATCCGCGTACTCTTCGTCGACGAGAAACGAGGACGGATACACCAGGATGCTCTCGAGCTCGTCGAAGAATCCGAGCTCGCGATTCAGCACCAGCAGGCAGGCCTGCGCGGCGATCAGCAGCCGAACCTCATCGTCGACGACCTGTCCGGCACAACCGACGAACCGCTTCTCGGCGATGAACGCGTTGACGAGACCGTGCAGCCGCGGCTTCAGCGCCGCGGGCATTCGCGCATAGAGCGGCAGTTTTCGCTCGAGCAGCTCGCGCCAGTGTGCCGGAAACTCGCCGCCCATCCGGCGACGCCGCTGCCTTGCGCGCCACAACGGCTGAGCGATCAATGCAACGATGACGACCGCGGCCGCTGCAACGAACACCCAGTACGCGGTCATGGTCGGAAAAAGGGGTCAGATCTATTTTTCATTCGCCTTCATGCTTCATTCGGAGTGCCGCTTTGAGAAAATAGATCTGACCCTTTTTCCGGTACGCGGTCATGACGAAATCGTGAAAGCGTTCACAGAGCGCCGATCTCAGGGCAATATATTGTCGACACGGGTCACGGAATCTCCGGCCGGGGTCGGTATCTAATGGAGTGAGGGACCACGGCAGCGACGACGGGGAGGCAGATTACATATGGTAGTCGACACCCGCAACGAGCGCGTCATCCCGATCGCGAACCTTCGCGAGTTCTTCCGGGACTCCATCGACGATGCTCTGGCCAGCCAGCGCGTCCGCATCGACGATCATACCGCGCACTACGTCGTGAACATGCTGACGCTGTTCGCGCGTTCCGAGGAGCTTTACGAGCGTACGCCCGAGGGCGTGCAGCTGCGGCCGCTGGCGGCGATGCTCAACGATGCGCTGGAGTCCCGCACGGCGCAGGAACGCAACGTGGTGCTGCAACGGATCGGCGACGTCGCCCTGTTCATCGCCGGCTTTTTCGCGGAGAGCCTCGCCCGGCGGTCGGTGCCCGTCGACTATTACATAGCCATGGGCGGCAACGCCTACGGCACGCTGCACGAGAGCGTGCGCAAGACAGCACGCGGGCGCGCGATCGGCGCGGTCTTCGAAGAGCTGGCGCGCAAGTTCCAGCTCGTCGTGCGCGTGCTCGGCGAGGTCAGCGACGCCGCGCGCACCGCCTCGGACAGCGACGTGCTGCGGATCTACGAGATCTGGCTCAGCACCGGCAGCCGCCGCGCCGCGGAGCGCCTGCGCAAGCTCGGCGTCTATCCGCTGGAAGCCCTGCAGGGGCGGAAGACGAACTGATGGTGCTCGCCAGGCTGCAGCGGCTGCTGGAACGCATTTACGAGATCGAGCCTGCGCACGAGGTCACGGACTTCCTGATCACCGACGCGAAGCTGGCGCAGAGGCTCGATTCATCGGTGGCCGCGCGCGCCGTCCGTGAAAAGCTGCTCGTGGCGGAGAACGGCGACGGCCTCGACCTGGCGCTCTACGTCGACCCGCGAGTGCTCGAGGAGCTGGACGCGGACGATCCGACGGAGAAACTGCACGACGGCAATCTGGCCAACTTCTGGATCGCCCTCGAAGGCGTCAGCCATTTCCTTTACGTGGCGCGCAGCGCTGCCCATGACCGCAGCGTGAGCCTGCTGGAGCTCGAGCTGCAGGCGGAAGTCGACAAGTACGTCGCCACCTTGTTCCTGCTCGGCCGGCAGGTGGGCGCCGCCGTCCCGGCGACTTTGCACTCGTGGCTTTTCGAGCGTCCGAGCTTCGATGCGTCGCTCGACGGTGAAGGGCTCGAGCGTTATCGCCGCGCCAATCGCTATGCCGGCCGCTATTGCCGGCATCTGAACAGCCGTTTCCTGGGCGTGCGCCGCAGGAGCGGTTTGATGGCGGAGCTGCGGCGCTTCTATCGGCTGCCGCAGCACCGTAAGATGCGGCACATCGATATTTCGACCAGCTTGTTCGCCTGATCGCGAGATCGATACAGGAGTCCGACCCCGATTTCTCGCGAGATCATCGTTTTCGTGCCGGGCCAGAGCCCGAAGCCGCCGACCGAGGAGTACCGCGTCGAGCTGTGGCGCTGTCTCGTCGAAGGCGTGCGTCGCGTGGACGCCACCCTCGGCGCGGATCTCGCGCAGCGACGTGACTGTTTTCGGCTGGTTCCCTGGAACTTCCTCTACTACGGACGGCACGACGACCTCGAGCGCGACAGGCGCTGGATCGATCGTCTGATCGCCACGCCCGGCCCGTCCGAGCTGGACATCCAGGAAGCCCACTCATGGCGCACGCGCGTCGCCTGGCTGATCTATTCGCTCGGCGACCTGATGCCGTTCCTCGTGCACTTCCTGCCTGATCCGGAGATTCGCGCGACGCTCGAGGCCTCGCGGCGTTATTTCGAGAACGACGACGGCGTGGCGGCGAGTGTGCGGAGCCTGCTCCGTCACGCCCTCGACGAGGCGGCGCGCGATCAGGCGCGCGTGCTGCTGATCGGCCACAGCCTGGGCTCGGTCATTTCGTACGACACGCTGTGGGAGCGCGACCGCCGAAATCCGGACGCGTGGCGCGTCGACCTGTTTCTCACCCTCGGCAGCCCGCTGGGCGTGAGATTCATCCAGCGCCGGCTGCGCGGCGCGCTCGGACAAGGGCGGGACCGATATCCGGGCAACGTGCGCCGCTGGATCAATATCGCGGCGGCCGGCGAGCTCCGCGCGTTGGATCGGAGGCTACGCGACGACTATGCGCCGATGCTCGAGCTCGACCTGGTCGAGGAGCTCCGTGACGAGACCGAGGGCGTCTACAACTACTTCCGCAATGACGACGGTCTGAACGTGCATCGCGATTACGGTTACCTGGTCAACGCGGTGACGGGCCGTGCTATCGCGGACTGGCTTCGCAGGGCTTAGCAGGCCGTCGAAAAAACTCTGTTTTTCACATCCTGTCAGGGACTTCGGCCGGGCCGGCTTTGCCGGCGCGGTTGGCCGAATGAATTCGACCCTACGCGGATTCGAGCTGCGGTTGTATGCGCACGTCGATGCGCCGATTCTTCGCCCGGCCGTCCGCAGTCTCGTTGTTCGCGACCGGCCGCGTTTCGCCGTAGCCGACCGACGATATGCGCGCGGGGTCCAGGCGCGCGTTTGCCAGCAGGTACTGCCGGACGGCTTCGGCGCGGCGCTGCGACAGCTCGAAGTTCTCGGCGTCGCCGCCGTACGAATCCGTGTGGCCCTCGATGACGAGATGGGCGTCGGGAAACACCTGGATGGCACGCTCGAGCTTGGTCAACAGGCCGAAGTTGCCGGGATCGATCGTTGCGCGGCCGGAGTCGAAACTCAGGGCGGAGAGCCGGATATAGACGTCGTCCGCCTGGCGGAAGACCTGGGCCTCCGAGCGCTCGAACATGCCTTCGATCTGCGCGAACTGCTCGCGGACGCGCGCCTGCGCCGCGAGCCGCTGCACGAGCTCCTGACGTTCCTCGGAAGCGCCGCCCAGGCGCGCATCGAGCTCGCGAATCTCGTCTTCCAGGCCGACGATGCGCCGGCGTGATTGCTCGACCTCCTGCCCGAGCCGCTGCGATTCGGCGCGCAGGTCCTCGATGTCCGCGACCAGGCTGTCGGTGGCCGGCGCGTAACCCTCGTCCAGCTCGATACGCACGTCGAGGCCGGCGGCGAGCCGCTGGAGCGGCTGTTCCCAATCCAGCACGACGTCCTCCACGGTCCAGTCGTCGTTACCGGCCTTGCGCAGGTACTCTGCGAGATAAATGGCGTGGCGCACTTCGTACTGCGCTTCCTGCGCGAGCCCGCGGGGACGGTCGGTATCGTATCGGTCCTCGGTAATCGCCCGCTCCGCCTCCGCGAGCAGGGCTTCCGCTTTCGCGAGCGTCTTCGGCGCGTAGCGCTCGACCCTTTGCTCGTCCGCCTGCCGCAGCAGATCGCGCGTGTCGCTCAGGTAGTTCGCCTTGATCGACAGGAGCTCCGCGTCGCGATAGACGGCTTCAGCCTCCGCCGCGCGCCGGTCGGCGAGCTTCCTGTCGCCGCGCTCCAGCTCGATCGCGGCGACCTCGAATCTTTCTTCCGCGTCCTCCCAGAGCTCGGCCGAGAAACCCGGCGCACCCGCTATCTCCGCGTCGTCGCGCGCATCGATCAGCGAGGCGAGCGCTTCACGGGCGAGCTCCGCCGTTTGCGCGGCACGTCCGAAATATTGCTCGGCTTCGGCAAGGCTCTCGCGCACGCGCTCCACGTTGCCGCCGCGATCGTACCGGTTCTCCGCTTCCTGATAAGCCTCGATGGCGCTGCGGTAGTTGCGCGGCGACAGCCGGTCGGCCTGCGCTTCGCGGGCTGCCCGGTATGCCGCGGTCGCATCGGCGAACAGGTTCTCCCTGAGCTCTTGCGCGCCGGCTGTGGCCGGCAGCAGCAGGCAAAGGCACAGCGCGAGGGCGGACCGATGCTCCGATCGCATGGTGATTCCTCAGGATCGATACGGGTAGGGGCGCATTCAAGCACTTTTTCGCGCATTTCGCGACGACGGATGGCCATCGAGCGGCCTCTCAGGCGCATCGGTTATCATTGCGGCAGCATTTCAAGGAGTAGCGCCATGAACGGAAGCGCCGGAATCTGCGTGCTTTGCGCCGCGTTCGGCTGGATGCCGGCCGCTGTGCAGGCCGTCGCGGACCCCGAGTGTGATCCCGACAACGGCGGCCTGGAGCTGCCCGCGGGTTTCTGCGCGCTGGTCGTCGCCGACGATCTCGGCGCGGCGCGGCACCTGGCGGTAGACGGTGACGGCGATATCTACGTCGCCTTGCGCGACAACGACGGCGGCGCGATCGCGTTGCGCGACACGGACGGCGACGGGCGCGCCGACGAGATCGATCGTTTCTACGACCGGGAAGGCACGGGCATCCTGTTGCACGAGGACTATTTGTATTTCGCGCCGGATGATCGCGTGCTGCGCTTCAGGCTCGGCGAAGGCGCGCTCGCGCCGGACGGCGAGCCCGAGACGGTCGTCAACGGCTTCCCGGAACAGCGCAGCCATGCGACGAAGTCGCTCGCCATCGACGCTGAGAATCACCTGTACGTCAACGTCGGGGCGCCCTCCAATGTGTGCCAGCGGGAGGATCGCAGGCCCGGCTCCCGCGGCCTGGATCCCTGTCCGCAGCTCGAGCGTCAGGCGGGGATCTGGCGATTCGCCGCCGACGCGATCGGCCAGTCGCAGGAGGAAGACGGTGAGCGCTTCGCGACGGGGCTGCGCAACTCGGTCGCGATCGAATGGCACAACGGCAAGCTCTATGCGGTGCCGCACGGCCGCGACCAGCTCCACGAGCTCTGGCCCAGGCTCTACTCCGTCGAGGACAGCGCCGGCCTGCCCGCCGAGGAGTTTCTGCAGATCGTGGAGGGCGGAGACTACGGCTGGCCATACTGCTATTACGATCATCGGCAGAAAAAGCACGTGACCGCACCCGAATACGGCGGCGACGGCCGCGAAAGCGATCGCTGCGGCGAGCTGCGCGATCCCGAGGTCGCGTTCCCCGGGCATTGGGCGCCTAACGACCTGGTGTTCTATACGGGCGAGCAGTTCCCCGAGCGTTATCGCGGCGGCGCCTTCGTCGCCTTTCACGGCTCATGGAACCGGGCGCCGTTGCCGCAGGAAGGCTACAGGATCGTCTTCGTGCCCTTCGAGAACGGCGTCGCCACCGGTGAATACGAAACGTTTGCCGAAGGCTTCGCGACCGACGAAGCCTTGCGCGGCGACGGCAAGGTCGCATACCGTCCGAGCGGCCTCGCGCTGGGGCCGGACGGCTCGTTGTATATCTCCGAGGACAACAGCGGGCGCATCTGGCGGGTTTTCCACCGCGGCGCGGGTTGAGGTTCGGTGAGCGAATTCAAAGGCATACCCATCGTCCGCAGCGGCGAGAAGTTCCGCAACGAAGCGGGCATCACGGCGATCAGGCACGGCATCAAACGCAACCCGAAGGCGGCGCCGCAGCCGGCCGGCCGCAAGCCGCCGTGGCTCAAGGCGCGCATGCCGGGAGGCCCGGCCTACAGCGCGGTGAAGAAGAACGTTCGCGAGCATCGCCTGGCGACGGTGTGCGAGGAGGCGATGTGCCCGAACATCGGTGAATGCTGGTCGCACGGCACGGCCACGATCATGCTGATGGGTTCGGTCTGCACGCGCGCCTGTCGTTTCTGCGCCGTCGATACCGGCAATCCCCACGGCCGGCTCGACGCGGACGAGCCGGCGCAGACCGCCGAGTCGGTGCGGCTCATGAATCTGAAGTACGTCGTGCTGACCTCGGTCGACCGGGACGATCTTCCGGACGGTGGCGCTGCCCACTACGCGGCCTGCGTGCGCGCGATCAAGGAAGTCAATCCGCATACCGCCGTAGAGGCGTTGACGCCGGATTTCCGCGGTGACCGCGCAGCCGTCGAGTGCGTCGTCGATTCCGGTATCGAAGTGTTCGCGCAAAACGTCGAGACCGTACGCCGGCTGACGCACCCCGTGCGCGACCCGCGTGCCGGATACGAGCAGACGATCGATGTGCTGGCGCACGCCAGGCGGCATCGACGCGGCGTGCTGACCAAGACCAGCCTCATGCTGGGCCTCGGGGAGACGCCGGACGAGATCGGCGAGACACTCGACGATCTGCGCGCGGCCGACGTCGACATCGTGACCTTCGGCCAGTACCTGCAGCCGACGCCCAATCACCTGCCGGTAGTGCGTTTCGTGCCGCCGACGGAATTCGAGGCTTATCGCGAGCTGGGCCTCGGCAAGGGATTTCTGGAGGTCGTTTCCGGACCGCTGGTGCGTTCGAGCTATCGCGCCGATCGCGTGCTCGAGAAGAACAACGTCGGGCTTACGGCGCAAGTGCGCTGGCAGGATTGTTGAAAAAAAGATCGGCGCGACTTCATTCGCGCTGCCGTCTCCTGTCCCAGCCGCGGCGCTTGTCGTCGTACACGGGCGTCGGCTTGAATCCGGCGAAGCGGCTGAACGGATCGCGCCGATCCTCGGCGCGTCGGTCCGCGTGGTGCTCGTACCGGCACGTGCAGCGTTTCTCGTCGCAGCCCCGCAGCGGCAGGCGCGGCGCATCGGCGGGCAGAAACCGTTGCTCGCGGATCGTCTCGGCGGCGCGGCAGGCATTGAGACCCGTGCTGACCGATACGCTGCGGTAGGGTGAATGCGGGGTGGATCTCCGCGCGCCGGACGGATGCCGCGGGCCTGTCCGCAGCCGCGCCAGGACGACGCCGGCAAAAATCAGCAGCAAGATGATGATGATGGCAAATTTCATAGGCTCGATGGCACCCCCCGTCAAAGTTGTGTAGCACAGGCGGGAGGCTTTTCCAACGAACCGGGTCACGGGGCGGCGATTGACCCCTCATGGGGCCGCAGCGTAGGCTCCAATCGAGTCCCGGAGACGCCGCCATGCCCTTGGACATGCACTTTGAGCTCAGCGACGAGCATCTGAAGTATTTCCGCCATATCTTGCGGGAAACCCGCGAGCGCGCGCGAGTCAGGCCGTATCACGAAATCCTGCAGGCGGCCGACGACCTGCTGAAGAAAGCCGCTTCACATAACGTGCCGAAATTCGTCGCACGCACGCTAAAAAAGCTCGAAACCATGCTGGCCATGGTGCGCGACAAGGAATGGCGCCTGCCGGAAGAAGAGGTGACCCGCGTCATGCATGCGCTGGCCTACTTCGCCGATCCGGAGGATCTCATTCCGGACCACATCCCGGGTCTGGGACAACTCGACGATGCAGTCATGGTCGAGCTCGTCGCCCGCGAGCTCAAGGGCGAGCTGGAAGCCTATGCCGATTTCTGCGAGTTTCGCGACGCGGAAATGGAGCGCCGCCAGGCCGAAGGCGACGCGACCCACGTAAGTCGCGACGACTGGCTCGCCATGAAACGCGCGGAGGTCGATCGCAAGCGGGGCAGGCGTTGACGGATTGCGCGACGGCCGTATCGGAGCTCTTCGAGCTCTCCGTCGTAACGCGCATTGCCTGATGCGGCCGGTTCCCGGCGACGACGAGCTTCGCGAGCTGCTCTCGGGGCGGCTGGATCCGGCGCATGTCGAGACGCGCCTGAAGATGGAGGCCCTGGGACCGCAGCCTGCGCTCGGAACGCGGCTCTTCCTCCGTCCGATCGAAAAGTGGCTTTTCTCTGAAACCGCCCTGCGCACCGCGCTCAGGCTGGCCGGTATTTACGAGCGCGGCCGGCGCAATGCGCTCGCCGTTCGCGTCATCCGCCGCCAGGTGCCCATCGCCGGCCTGCCCGAAGCCTTTCGCGGCTACAGGATCCTGCAGCTCACCGATCTGCATCTGGACATGAACGACGAGCTGCCGCAGACGCTGATTCGCCTGGTCGCGGGCCTGGAATACGACATCGCCGTACTGACCGGCGACTATCGATACGGCACGCACGGCCCTTCGGAACCCGCGCTGCGCGCTTTCGAGCGCTTGCGTGCCGGACTCGACGCGCCCGTCTACGCGGTGCTGGGCAATCACGACTCGCTGCGCATTGCCCCCGTGCTCGAGGACCTGGACGTGCGGGTGCTGTTGAACGAATCGACCTCGATCGAACGCGCAGGGGAACGCATCTGGCTGGCCGGCGTCGATGATCCGCACTTCTTCAGGCTCGCCGACGTGCGGCGGGCGCGCGCCGGGATACCGCCGGCAGCGGTGTCGATTCTGCTCGCGCATTCGCCCGAGATTTACGCGGAGGCGGCCGCCGCAGGCTTCGACGCCATGTTCTGCGGCCATACGCACGGCGGCCAGATCCGATTGCCGGGCCAAATTCCACTCCTATACAATGCCCGTTGCCCGCGCCGCTTCTGCTCCGGCGCATGGACCCAGGGCAAGCTCCAGGGTTTCACATCGGCGGGCGCCGGCGCATCCCTGATCGACGTGCGGCTCAACTGCCCGCCGGAAGTCGTGCTGCACACGCTCGCTCCCTGAGCGCCGGGAACAGGGAAGGCACAAGGAGAGTCGTTCCATGAATAACAAGCTCGTGTTCATCCTGCTCGCCGCGTCCGCAATCGCCGCCGCCTGCGCCACCTCGCCGCTCGGCCGCGAACAGCTCATCCTGCTTTCCGACGAGCAGCTCGATCAGATGGGCGTCACGGCGTGGCAGCAGATCCGGCAGGAGACGCCGGTGGACGACAGTCGCGGCGTCAATCGCTACGTGGAGTGCATCGCCGATGCCATCACCGCTGAATTGCCGGGCTCGGAGGGCGAGGGCTGGGAAGTGAGCGTCTTCGAGGACGATGCCGTGAACGCCTTCGCATTGCCCGGCAGGAAAATCGGCGTGTACGAGGGCCTGCTCGGTGTCGCCGACAACCAGAATCAGCTTGCCGCCGTGATCGGCCACGAGGTCGCGCACGTTCTTTCGCAGCACGCGAACGAGAGAGTGTCGACGCAGTTTGCGACGCAAACGGCGCTGCAGCTCGGGCAGATCGCCGCGGGCGCTTCGACGCCGGCGCAACAACAACTCTTCGGTCTGCTCGGGCTCGGCGCCCAAGTGGGAATTCTCTTGCCGTTCAACCGCGAGCAGGAGAGCGAGGCGGACCTGATCGGCCTGGACCTCATGGCGGAAGCGGGTTTCGATCCGCGCGCGAGCGTCGAGCTGTGGCAGAACATGGCCGAGGCCGGCGGCTCGCAGCCGCCCGAGTTCCTGTCGACGCATCCGGCCAGCGCGACCCGCATCGAAAGCCTCAGCGGGCGCATGCCTCACGCCATGAATCTGTACGAGCGGGCCGGCGCACGGCCGGATTGCGGCCGGCCCTGACCGGTCGGCGGGGCGTGAACGGCGGCATCCCCGGCCTGTCGATGCCTCAAATTGTGCAGCGGCTCACAGACCGCGGCCGGCGCGATCCTTACGCTCGGCCCCATGGGCATCAAGTACTACACGCAATTCCTCGTTGCGGAATCGAACGCCACTGGCCCTTGCGAATACAGCGGCGTTATCGAGGTCACGCAGCGTACCGAGAGGATACTCGGCCTGCCGGAGATCGAGCGGCTGCTCGCCCGCAACTTCGATATCGACGCGAAAGCTGTCACGGTTCTGCACTGGTCCCGGTTGCACTGAACCGCGACCGATCCCGGCAACGGCTTTCGGCCCGATCCCCGGCTGCCATACCTTGCGTTTGCGTTCCAGGCCGCAGGCCTGACCAGCGCAGCGCTCCCGTCGCGATTGCGCATCCGACGATGCGGCGAACCCGCGCGCGTTGGCGTGGTCTCATTGATTTCATGCGCCGGGCATCTCCCATCGTCATTGCGGCTTTCGCTGCCGTTGCGCTGTTCCGTGCCGGCCCGGCCGACGCGGGCCGCTCCTGCTCGGCCGAATGGGTCTGTATCGAAGCGGTCGAGCGTGACGACCACATCGATATCTTTGCGCGCAATCTGCAGCCGTATTCGGTGACCGTCACCGTCCGCGCCCGCACGCGCAATCTGCGGGCGGGCGGGGGAAATCCTGCGACGCGGACCGTGGCGGGCCATGAGCGCATACGGTTCATGCGCCTGTCGCGTATCGATGAGGACCGCGGCTGGCGTTACCGTTACGATTACGACTGGGCTGTCGGCAACCTGTCGCCGCGTCACGACGACGACTATGTCTATCGTCTGCCGCTGGCCGGCGATCGCAGCTTTCGCGTGCTGCAGGGATTCGACAGCGGCTTCACGCACAACGGCCTCGAGGAGTTCACGGTCGACTTCGACGTGCCGGTAGGGACCCCCGTGTTCGCGGCGCGAGAAGGCGTCGTCGCGCGTCTCGAGGAGTCCAACGACCGGTCGTGCTTCGCCGATGGCTGCGGCCGGTACGCCAATTTCATCGTCATCCTGCATGCGGACGGCACTACCGGCGAGTACTACCACCTCGACGAGGGCGGCGCGCTCGTCGAAGTCGGCGATACCGTCCGGCGCGGCCAGCAGATCGGCCTGTCCGGCAACACGGGCAACTCGACCATGCCGCACCTGCATTTCGGCGTCTATCGGGCCGATACCTGGGGCCAGACGCAATCGCTGCCCATCCGCTTCATGACCAGCGATGGCATCATCGACCGCCCGCGGCGCGGGCGGTGGTACGGCGTGGCGGATCGCGCAGGGTCATGAGGCAGGCTAGAACCTATCTCATGATTCCGCGTGGCCGCGACGGCGGCCAGATTCGTTCACAGCAAGGCGCGAGGAGCGCGATTTGCTCATTGCAAATAAACGACGAGTAACGCCGCTGTGGGCGAATCTGGCCCCGTCCCGAAGGGTTGCCACTCAGTCGCCCGGATACTGCGTTGCCCGCCTTGACCGTATGTCGGATACGGCCTGCGCCGGGCGCCTTGCCTGCGGGCGACTGAGTGACAACGCGGCTCACGCGGAATCATGAGATAGGTTCTATACTGTCCCGCCGAAATCCAGGCCGGGATCGTCCCGGCCGGCGTTCTCGGAAATCCACACGGGTAGAGGATCAAGATGCAAAGAATACTGATGTGCCTGAGTGCGGCGTTCCTGGTTGCGGGCTGCGGCCAGCAGGACGACGAGCAGACCTCGACGGTCGGGGCGGACGCGGCGGCAACGCCGCTCGGGCTCGGCATCGACACCAACTACTTCGACGCGACGGTGTCGCCGCAGGACAACTTCTATCTGTACGTGAACGGCAAATGGCTCGAGGGCACGCCCATTCCGCCGGACAAGTCCAACTACGGCGCATTCACCGAGCTTCAGGACGAGGCGGAAAGCAATCAGCGCGAGATCATCGAGAATGCCGCGCAACCTTATATGGAAGATGAAACGCAGGCGACCCGGCAATCGGATACGGCGGCCGAGGTGATCGCCCGCGAGGAGCAGGCCGAAGGCACGAACGGCGACTCCGAGCTGCAGAAAATCGGCAAGTTCTACGCGAGCTTCATGAACACCACGGCCGTCGAGGAGGCCGGCATCGAGCCGCTGCGCGGCGAGCTCGAGAGGATCGAGGGCATCGATACGCCGGGCGAGCTTGCTGCGTATGCGGGCTACAGCCAGAAGCTCGGCACGGCGCGCCCGTTCGCGTTCTTCGTCAATCAGGACGCCAAGAACTCGCTCGAATACATCGGTTACCTGACCCAGAACGGTCTGGGCTTGCCCGATCGCGATTACTACAGCGACGAGGGCGAGCGCTTCGCCCAGATTCGCGCCGCCTATCTGGAGTACATCGAGAATCTGCTCTCGCTCGCGGGCGCCGAAGATGGCGCCGGGCAAGCACAAAAGATCATGGCGCTGGAGACGCGGCTCGCTGAAGCGAGCTGGACGCAGATCGCCAATCGCGACCGGGACAAGACCTACAACAAGCACACTCTCGCGAGCGCGAAGGAGCTGACGCCCGGCTTCGAATGGGATGCATTCCTGAATGCGGCAGGGATCGCCGACACGGACGAGGTCATCATCCGCCAGCCGAGCTATTTCGAGGCGCTGGCGACGGCCATGAAGGAAGTGCCGCTCGAGGACTGGAAGTCGTACTTCACGTTCCATCTGCTGGACACGTACGCGCCTTATCTGAGCGAGCCTTTCGTCACCGCCAACTTCGAATTCCAGGGTCGCACCCTGAGCGGAACGGAAGAGAACCAGCCGCGCTGGAAGCGCGGCGTGCAGGCAGCCAACGCCGTGCTCGGCGACGCCATCGGCAAGCTCTACGTCGAAGCGCATTTCAGGCCCGAGGCGAAGCAACGCATGGACGAGATGGTGGCCAACCTGCACCGGGCCTTCGAGATGTCTATCGCGGACCTCGACTGGATGAGCGAGGAGACGAAACAGGAAGCGCAGGCCAAGCTCGCCAAGTTCACGCCGAAGATCGGCTACCCGACCAGGTGGGATGACTACTCCATGCTGAAGGTCGCCGTGGATGACCTCGCCGGAAACATGGTCCGCTCGAGCGCCGTCGAGTATCAGCGCATGATCGACAAGCTCGGCAGTCCGGTGGACCGCGAGGAGTGGTTCATGACGCCGCAGACCGTGAACGCGTATTACAACTCGGGCATGAACGAGGTCGTGTTCCCGGCCGCGATCCTTCAGCCGCCATTCTTCGACGTCGAGGCGAACGACGCCGTCAACTACGGCGGCATCGGCGCGGTCATCGGCCACGAGTTCAGCCACGGCTTCGACGACCAGGGGAGCAAGTCCGACGGCGACGGCAACCTTCGCGACTGGTGGACGCCGGCGGACCTCGAAGAGTTCAAGGCGCGCGCGCAGGGGCTGGTCGCCCAGTACGATGCGTTCGCGCCCATCGAGGGCATGAACGTGCAGGGCGGACTGACCCTCGGTGAAAACATCGGTGACCTGGCCGGACTGACCATGGCGTATCGCGCCTGGAAGCTGTCCCTGAACGGCCGGGAGGCGCCGGTCATCGACGGATTCACGGGCGATCAGCGCTTCTTCATGGGCTGGTCGCAGATCTGGCGGCGCAAGTATCGCGATGACGAGCTGCGCCAGCGGCTCCTCACGGACCCACATTCGCCGAGCGAGTACCGCGTGAACGGCATTCTGCCGAACATGCCGGCTTTTTATGAGGCTTTCAGCGTCGAACAGGGTGACGACATGTACCTGGCGCCCGACGAGCGCGTCAGCATCTGGTAAGGTGCCGCTCATGAGGGCTGCGTACAGCAGAACCATCGTCCTCTGCGTTGCGCTGTCCGGTCTGGGCGGCTGCGCGGCGCTGGACCGGCTGCGGGCCGATGCTCCTGTCGAGCCGCCCGCGGCCGACGATACGGACACGCTGCGCGCGCCTCCGCTGGCCACGAGCCGATTCGAGCTCAGCCCTTACACCGGCGATGTGGTCGGTGCGATACAGGTCGCCGTGGCGCGCCACGAGGATACGCTGCTCGATTTCGCGCGCGCATACGGTCTCGGTTACGACGAGATCGTGTCCGCGAATCCCGGCGTCAACCCATGGCTGCCCGGTGAGGGCACGCCGATCGTGTTGCCGACCCAGTTCGTGCTGCCGGCCGGCGCGCGAAAAGGCATCGTTCTCAACATCGCAACCCGGCGGTTGTTTTACTTTCCGGATGTCGAGCCGGGCGAGACGCCCGTCGTGTACACGCATCCGATCGGCATCGGTCGCGTTGGCTGGAACACGCCCATCGGCGCGACGGCCGTGACGGCGAAGGCGCGCGATCCGGTCTGGTGGGTGCCGGCCTCGGTGCGCAAGGAGCATGCCGAGATGGGCGACCCGCTGCCTGCAAAGGTGCCGCCCGGCCCGGACAACCCGCTTGGCCATCGCGTGCTCGCTCTCGGACTGCCCGGGTACTTGATTCACGGCACGAACCGGCCGGACGGCGTCGGCATGCGCGTCAGCCACGGTTGTATCCGGCTGTATCCGGAGGATATCGAGCGTCTGTACGAGATCACGCCGATCGGCACGCCGGTGCGCATCGTCAACGAGCCGTACCCGCTCGGCTGGCGCGACGGTCAGCTTTACCTTGACGCCCACCGTCCGCTCGAGGAGGACACGACCGATCACGCCCCGCGTCTCGAGCCGCTGCTGGCCGACATGGTTGCCGCCGCCGGTGACGAGCCGTCCCGGATCGACTGGGATCGCGTCGCCGCCCTGATCGAAGCGGGCCGCGGTTTTCCCGTTCCGGTGACCGAGGGACACGTGGATCCCGATACCGTGCTGGCCCGCGCGCTGCCGGTGCGGAACACGGTCGAGCACGAACCGTTCGCGGCGCCCCCGGCCGGCGGCAGCGCATCGGCGGCCGACTGAAACGCGGTGCGAGGGTTCGCTGCGTTACTTCCACGCTTGTGGAGCGGAAGCAGGAAGCGGGGCGGACCCCTTATTGTCTTCACCGCGCTCGCGCTCGGCGCCTGCATGAGCCCGGACCCTGAACAGGCGGGAACCGGCGACCTGGAAGGCGCACCGACTCCGGGCCACGATTATCATTCGTTCGCCAATCCCGAAGAGCTGCGCGTAAAGCATCTGAAGCTCGATCTCGACGTCGACTTCGGACAGCGCGTGCTGCGCGGCTACGCCGAGCTGGCGATCGAGCACCTCGATCCGGAAGCGCGCGAGCTGGTGCTGGACACGCGGGACCTGCATATCGAGCGCGTGGAGACGACGGCCGGCGATGGCGTATGGCACGCGACGAGATTCGCGCTCGGCGAGCCGGTCGAATATCTCGGCCGGCCGCTGACCATCGAGATACCGGAACGTGCCGACGCCGTGCGCGTGCACTACCGGACCAGCCCGGCGGCTTCGGGCCTGCAGTGGCTGACGCCTGCGCAGACCGCAGGCGGCCGGCATCCGTTCCTGTTCACGCAGTCGCAGGCCATCCACGCGCGAAGCTGGATACCGCTGCAGGATACGCCGCAGGTGCGCATGTCCTACGCGGCTACGATTCGCACGCCGCCCGGGCTGCTTGCGGTGATGAGCGCTGCTGCCGAGCCCGGCACGCAGCGCGACGGCGAATACAGATTCGACATGCCCCAGCCGATCCCGTCGTACCTGGTCGCGCTCGCGGTTGGCGATCTCGTGTTCGAGCCGATGGGCGAACGCACTGGCGTATACGCGGAACCGTCGGTCGTGGACGCGGCCGCCGCCGAGTTCGCGGACACCGAACGTATGCTCGAGACGACGGAAGGGCTGTTCGGCCCGTACCGCTGGGGCCGCTACGATCTGCTCATCCTCCCGCCGAGCTTTCCGTTCGGCGGCATGGAGAACCCGCGGCTGTCGTTCATCACGCCGACGGTCATTGCCGGCGACAAGAGCCTCGTCGCTCTGATCGCTCACGAGCTCGCGCACTCATGGTCGGGCAACCTGGTCACCAACGCGACGTGGCGCGACCTCTGGCTCAACGAAGGCTTCACCGTATATGTCGAGTCGCGCATCATGGAAGTCGTCTACGGGCTCGATCGCAAGCGCATGGAGGATACGCTGGGCTATCAGTCGCTCGTCGAGGAATTCGGGAAGGTAGGACCGCAGGACGAGATGCTGGCGGTCGATCTGCGCGGCCGCGACCCCGACGATGTGTTCAACGACGTGCCGTACGAAAAAGGCAGGCTGCTGCTCGTGTATCTCGAGCATCGCTTCGGCCGCGATGCCTTCGACCGTTTTCTGCGCGAGTACTTCGAGAACTTCGCATTCCGGAGCATGACCACCGAGCGGTTTCTCGCCTGGCTCGACGAGCACCTGCTGCAGACCGCTCCCGGTATCGTCGAGCTGGCTGATGTGAGGCGATGGGTATACGAGCCCGGATTGCCGGATGGCGCCGTGCTGCCCCGCTCGGATGCTTTCGCGAAGATCGATGTGGTGCGGGGGAGATGGCTCGAAGGGGAGCTGGCCGCGGACGATATCGACACAGCGGCCTGGACCGTGCATGAGTGGCTGCACTTCCTCAACAATCTGCCGAATGAGCTCGACCGCACACGGCTCGCGGCGCTCGACGAAGCGTTCGCGCTCACCGGCTCCCGCAATGCCGAGATCGCCAGCAGCTGGCTCGAGATCTCCGTCCGCAACCGATATGAGCCCGCTTACGGGCGCCTGGAGGATTTCCTGATCGCCATCGGCCGCCGCAAGCTCATCGAGGATCTGTACAAGGAGCTCGTCAAGACGGATGAAGGCCGCGCATTCGCGCTGCGCGCGTACGCGCAGGCGAAATCAGGCTATCACCCGATGATGATCACGACCGCCGAGAAGATCCTCTTTCCGGACGGGAAGCCTGCGGAGTCCTGATGCAGGCAACGGCCGTTCCTGCTCTCAGCGTTGCGTGCTGGGGATCGCGTAGTCCGTGATCTCGCCCTGCGCGTAAACCACCGGGTCCCATTCACCGGTCTCGCCGGGCTCGAGCCGCGCGCCGATGTAGTAGATCTTGCCTTCGCCGACATCTACGGTCACCGTGCCCGTTTCGTCGAGGTCGTATTCACGGGTGTAGAAGCTCGCGTCGGCATCCACCGGATCGTAATACTCGTCTACGATCGCCGCGGCGCGAATGACGTGGGTACCGGGACTCACGATGAATGTATTCCGCTGATCGAGCGTCGCGCGCTGATCGCCGGCGTCCGCATCTTCGAAATCAGGCAGCTCTGCATATCGACTCTGCAGGTTCTCGTCATCGATCTCCAGAAGAACGACGGCACTCACGCGATCGTCCTCCGGCGCGCTCGGCGCAGCGATTGCACCGTGCGGCCGGTCGGCGCGAACCAAGCTCGGCGTTTCCGCGCAGCCCGCGAGCAGAATGCCGGCGCAGGCGAGGCCCGCCGCGCCGGCGCGATAGTAGGGGTTCATGGATCGACTCTCCCGGTATGCTGTTCCGGGGGCGGGCCATGCAAGTCTCAGGCCAGTCGATCCTCGCGGTCGGCTTCAGTCGCCCGGCAAACTGTCGTCGAGGTCCTCGAAGCCCGATTCATAGCCGGGGATCTCGTCAACCGCGTACACGACCGGCTCCCACTGATCCGGCCGGGCGCTGTCGACTTTCGCGCCGATCAGGTAGCGCTGGCCTTCCGCCACGTTGAGCGCAAGCAGGCCGCCGCCCGGGTCATCGAGCCGCCGGGTGCTCGGCAGCGTGAGCGCGAGGTCCTCGCGGATGATGGCGGTCAGGCGAAGCCGGTGCGGGCCCGGGCTCAGGTAGAACGCGCGCTGGGGGTCCAGCGCAAAATTGCCTTCGACGACGACCGCGGAGACGTTCGGCGGTATTTCGTCGGACGCGGTGCCGGCCACCTGGCGCCCGTCGATTTCCTGGAGCACGACGGGATGAATGTCATTCGCGAACTGCGAATTGCCGACATCGACGATGCCATGCGGCTCGCTCGAACTCACGGTTACGGGCTCGGTCGCGCACGCGGCAAGCACCGCCGCGCAGGCGGCCAGCAACGCATGCTTAACGTGTGTCATAAAATTCCAACCTCCATGCTTCAACGCAAATGAAATCACGCGAGGCCTGATCACATGCGGTTGATGCGTCCCTTATTCAAGGGCGCTTGCCGAGGTGATCCACGGTCTCGCGCGTATACGAACCTTAGACGCCCGGCGGACCGAAGCGTTCAATGCCTGGCCCGGCCTCGATCGGCGCGTGCGCGAGCGAGACGATGCCGCTCGCGACGGCGCACAGCCGGCCGCCGGAATACAGCTCGCTCTCGGTGAAGGCAAGCTGTGTCGCCTTCTTGATCGTAATGGCATAGGCCGTCACGCAGGGTCCCGGGGCCGGCCGCAGGAACTTGATGGACAATTCGCAGGTCCCCGACCGCCGGCCGGGAAACTGCAGCCCGCCCGCGACGCCGAGCGCGCAATCGAACATGGCGGCGAGCACGGCGCCGTTCACCGCGGCGGTGCCGAGCCCGCCGCGATGGCGGTCGGCGATCGCAGGCAGCTCGGTGCGGACGATCCGGGGGTCGTCGAGGTCGATGCGCAGCCCGAAGTCGACCATGGCCGGCACTCGATTGAAGCGCTCCTGCCAGTCGCGGCGCTGCGCCTCGTCGAGCGGCGCCGGCCGTCCGCGGGCCCTGAGCATCTCCAGGGCGCGCCGTTCGTCGGTTTGCATGCGCGGATGATGGCGGAATGAATTCCGCCCTACAATGCTCTTTCTGCACGAAAACCAAATCGCCGGAGCCCTGTCGAATGTATCAGCGGCCCGTTCCATGAAGGCCGATCGGTTCCCGATACCTATGCGCGTGCGCCTTCTGCCACTGTTCCTGTTCGCCTGGTTGATCCTCTGCGGATCCACTTTCGTGAGCTGCAGCAGCGGGTCGCGCAACGGCCTGTTCGATCCGTTCGATCCCGGGCCCGGCAATCGCGCGCCGAGAGCGATCGACAGCTCGACGGTCGCGACCGTGAACCTGCCGATCAGCGGCTTCATGCAGGCCGTGGACGACGACGGCGACCGGTTGTTTTTCAGGGTGGTCGCCGCGCCGAGCCTGGGCAATCTGCGTATCGACAACACTGCCAGCGGCAGCTTCACGTACACGGGCGTCCTGACCGGCACGGATCGTTTCTCGTTTCAGGTCGACGACGGGCTGGCGAATTCGAATGTCGCGACGGTGACCATCCAGGTCACGCCCATGACGCTTGCCTACTCGCGCCACGTGGAATTACGAAACAACAGGTAAGTTGCACGCGACTTCGCGCTGCAGCGGGCTCCACGGGACACCGGCTGCGCGACTCTGATACATTCGCCCGATGTTTGCGCCTGAACGCCGCAAAGTCGGCATCTGGACGTGCGCCGCGCTCGTCATCGGCAACATGATCGGCTCCGGTATTTTCCTGTTGCCGGCTTCGCTGGCTTCCTTCGGCGCCATCAGCATCCTCGGGTGGATCGTCACGGCCGGCGGCGCCGTGCTCATCGCATTGGTATTCGCCCGCCTGAGCCGCATGGTGCCGCGCGCGGGCGGACCTTACACGTATGCGCGGCATGGCTTCGGCGAATTCGCGGGATTCCTGATCGCCTGGGGCTACTGGATCTCGATCCTGTGCGGCAATGCCGCGATCGCCGTCGCGATGGTCAGCTATCTGACCGTATTCGTTCCGGTGCTCGGGACGAACGGCGCGCTCGCCGGCGGCACGGCGGTGGCGGCGATCTGGCTGTTGTCACTCGTCAATGCGCGCGGCGTCTCCGCCGCCGGTCGCGTGCAGGTGACGACGACGATTCTCAAGCTCATCCCGCTCGTGGCCCTCGGCACGCTGGGATTCGCCTGGTTCGATGCGGACAATTTCCTGCCCTTCAACGTCAGCGGCACATCCGACTTTTCGGCCGTCACCGCCACGGCCGCGCTGACGCTGTGGGCATTCCTCGGCCTCGAGTCCGCGACCATTCCCGCGGACGACGTGGACGACCCGAGTCGCACGATTCCGCGCGCGACCGTGCTCGGCACCGTCGTGGCGGCAATCGTTTACATCTCCACGACGGCCGCGGTAATGGGAATCGTCGCGCCGTCGACGCTCGCCGAATCACAGGCGCCGTTCGCGCTCGCGGCCAGCAGCATCTGGGGAAGCTGGGCGGGTTACGCGGTGGCGGCGGGCGCGGTGATCTCCTGCTTCGGCGCCCTGAACGGCTGGATCCTCAATTCCGGGCAGATTCCGCTCGCTGCCGCGCGCGACGATATTTTTCCGCGCCAGTTCAGTCGCATCACGCCGCGCGGCGCTCCGGTATTCAGTCTCATCGTGTCGGCGACGCTGGTCACGATCCTCGTGGCAACGAACTACACGCGCGGCCTGGTCGAGCTTTTCACTTTCGCCATCCTGCTGTCGAC
>JBOIDB010000121.1:0-4406 GCA_050740235.1 Gammaproteobacteria bacterium | reverse complement strand
TTCGTGACCAGCCTGAGCCTCGCGTTTCTCGGCGCGCGGCCCGAGGAGCCGCGCAGTCTGCTGAACGAGGCGGTGACGACCGAAGAGCCGGCGGAGCGTTCCGTCGCGCCAGAGCCGGGGGCCGAGGAAGAGCTGCCGGCCTTGCCGGAGCCGGGGGCCGAGGAAGAGCTGCAGGCCTTGCCGGAGCCGGGCACGAACCGCGAAGCATCCGGGGACGAAGCAGAGACCACTCCACAGCCCGATGCGGGCCGAGGTAACGAAACCGGTCGTTAGTGATTCTTTCTGTCATCCGTTGACTGGATAGCCGATGTGGTGGAATTGGTAGACACGCTGTCTTGAGGGGGCAGTGGCGCAAGCCGTGCCGGTTCGAGTCCGGCCATCGGCACCAATCGATCAGAAAACGGACGACGGATAACAGGAAGAGGACGAGACCGAGAGATGGACTGGATACGGCGAGACTTTTCTTCTTTCTGTTATCTGTGATCTGAATGCTGGAAAACTATCTGCCGGTATTGATTTTTCTCCTCGTGTCGGGCGCGCTCGGCACGGCGCTGCTGGTGCTCGGCTTCGTATTCGGCCGCGGCAGCAAGGACGCGGAGAAGCTGTCGCCCTATGAATGCGGCTTCGAGGCGTTCGAGGACTCGCGCATGAAATTCGACGTGCGCTACTACCTCGTTGCGATCCTGTTCATCATCTTCGATCTCGAGATCGCGTTTCTCTTTCCGTGGGCCGTGTCGCTCGACGCCGTCGGGCTGTTCGGCCTCATAGCGATGGGTATATTCCTCGCCATTCTCGTGATCGGTTTCATCTACGAGTGGAAGCAGGGAGCGCTCGAATGGGATTAGCGGCCGAAGCGGCGCCCGCGCCGGTTCATCGCGGCTTTGCCGTGACGAGCCTCGATGCAGTCATCAACTGGGCGCGCACGGGCTCGCTCTGGCCGATGTCCTTCGGCCTGGCCTGCTGCGCCGTGGAAATGATGCATGCCGCGGCGGCGCGCTACGACCTCGACCGTTTCGGCGTGATCTTCCGCGGCAGCCCGCGCCAGTCGGATCTCATGATCGTCGCCGGCACGCTGGTGAACAAAATGGCGCCGGCGCTGCGCAAGGTCTACGACCAGATGCCGGAACCGCGCTGGGTGATTTCCATGGGCTCGTGCGCGAACGGCGGCGGCTACTACCATTATTCCTATGCGGTGGTGCGCGGCTGCGACCGCGTCGTGCCGGTGGACGTTTACGTGCCGGGCTGCCCGCCGACGGCCGAGGCGCTGCTGTACGGCGTCATCCAGCTGCAGAAGAAAATCCGCCGCACGCATACGATCGCTCGATGAGCTTCCAATCGTGAGCAAACGCGCCGAGACACTGGCCGCTCGGATCGGAGAGCGGTTCGGCGATACGCTGTCCCGCGTAGCGTCGACCTGCGGCGAGCTGACGTTCGAGGTCGCCCGCGCGGATCTGCGGGCCGTCTGCCTGGCACTGCGCGACGAGCTCGGCTTCGAGATGCTCATGGACGTCTGCGGCGTCGACTATCTCGACTACGGCGCCACGGAATGGACCGGCTATCGCGCCACCGAAACCGGATTCAGCCGGGGCGTCGCCAGGCGCGACGTGGCCTGGGCCGAGCGGCCGCTCGAGCACCCGACGGCGATGGAAACGCCGATGCCGGACGATCTGCCCTCGCGGCACGGCAAGCCGCGTTTCGCGGCCGTCTATCACCTGTTGTCGATCCGGCACAACCATCGCCTGCGGCTGCGCAGCTACTGCGCGGACGATGCCGCTCCGGTCATGGACAGCGTCGTCGATATCTGGAGCTCTGCCGACTGGTTCGAGCGCGAGGCGTTCGACCTGTTCGGCATCCTGTTCGAGGGCCATCCCGATCTGCGGCGCATCCTGACCGATTACGGATTCATCGGACATCCGTTCCGTAAAGACTTTCCGCTCATCGGCAACGTGGAAGTGCGCTACGACCCCGAGCGGGGCCGCGTCGTCTATCAGCCGGTCAGCATCGAGCCGCGCACGCTCGTGCCCAAGATCATCCGTGAAGACAGCCGCTACGAGGCCGCGCTCAAAGAGCCGACGCCCGGTGCCTGAGATCCAGAACTACACGATGAACTTCGGCCCGCAGCACCCGGCGGCGCACGGCGTTCTGCGACTCGTGCTGGAAATGGACGGCGAGATGATCGTCAAGGCCGATCCGCACATCGGCCTGCTGCACCGGGCCACCGAGAAGCTCGCCGAGAGCAAGCCGTTCAACCAGACGATCGGCTACATGGACCGGCTCGATTACGTCTCCATGATGTGCAACGAGCACGCCTACGTGCTGGCGATCGAAAAGCTGCTCGGTATCCGGCCCCCCGAACGCGCGCAGTACATCCGGGTCATGTTCGATGAGATCACGCGCATCCTGAACCACCTGATGTGGCTGGGGTCGCACGGCCTCGACATCGGCGCCATGACCGTATTCCTGTACTGCTTCCGCGAGCGCGAGGATCTGCTCGATTGTTACGAGGCCGTGTCCGGGACGCGCATGCATGCGACTTATTATCGGCCGGGAGGCGTCTATCGCGATCTGCCGGCGGAAATGCCGAAATACCAGCCTTCGAAGATCCGCAGCCGTTCGGAGGTGGATCGCATCAATCGCAATCGCGAGGGCTCGCTGCTCGACTTCATCGAATCGTTCACGGACCGGTTCCCGGCGCGCGTCGACGACTACGAGGAGCTGCTGACCGACAATCGCATCTGGAAGCAGCGCACGGTCAACATCGGCGTCGTGTCGCCGGAGCGCGCGATGCAGCTCGGTTTCTCCGGGCCGATGCTGCGCGGCTCGGGCGTCGAATGGGATTTGCGCAAGAAGCGGCCTTATGCGGTCTACGACCGCATGGATTTCGATGTGCCGGTCGGCGTCAACGGCGATTGCTACGACCGCTATCTCGTGCGCGTGGAGGAGATGCGTCAGTCCAACAGCATCATCCGGCAGTGCATCGACTGGCTGCGCGAGCATCCCGGCCCGACCATGATCGGCGATCACAAGATCACGCCGCCCGCGCGCATGATCATGAAGGACGACATGGAATCGCTGATTCATCACTTCAAGCTGTACACGGAAGGCTATTGCGTGCCGGAAGGCGAGTCGTATGCCGCCATCGAAGGGCCGAAGGGTGAGCTCGGCGTGTACCTGATCTCGGACGGCGCCAACAAGCCCTATCGGGTCAAGGTTCGGGCGCCCGGGTTCGCGCATCTCGCGGCCATGAACGAGATGGTGGTGGGGCACATGCTGGCGGACGTGGTCGCCGTGATCGGCACCCAGGACATCGTCTTCGGCGAGATCGACCGGTGACAGGGCAGCACCCGGACAAGCTGCTTTCGGAGCACGCGCGGGCGGAGATCGACCGCTGGGTGGCGAAGTTTCCCGAGGGGCGCCAGCGCTCGGCGACCATCGCGGCCTTGCGCGAGGTGCAGCACGAGAATGGCGGCTGGCTCACGACGGAGCTCATGGACGCCGTCGCGGACTACCTGGAACTGCCGCCGATCCAGGTTTACGAAATCGCGACGTTCTATTCGATGTTCGAGACGAAGCCGGTCGGCCGGCACAGCATCTCCGTCTGCACGAACATCTCCTGCATGCTCTGCGGCTCGGACGAGATCGTCGCGCACATCGAGAAGAAGCTCGGCATCCGGACGGGCGAGAGCACGCCGGACGGCCGCTTCTATCTCAAGCGCGAGGAGGAATGTCTCGCCGCCTGCGTCAATGCGCCGATGATGATGGTCGATCACGTGTATCACGAACACCTGACGCCGGAGAAAGTAGACGAGATCCTGGACGCACTCGAATGACTGAACTGCAATTCAATCTGGTCTCCTTCAGCACGCTCGGGCATGACCGGCCTTACGCGCTCGAAACCTATCGCAAGGTGGGCGGGTATGAAGCGCTCGAGCGGATTCTGCGCGAGCGCATGCCGCCTGATGCGATCATCGAGGAGATCAAGGCGTCCGGCCTGCGCGGGCGCGGCGGCGCGGGGTTTCCGACCGGCCTGAAGTGGAGCTTCATGCCGCGCAACGCGCCGGGGCAGAAATATCTCGTCTGCAATTCGGACGAGAGCGAGCCGGGCACCTGCCACGACCGCGACATCCTGCGCTACAACCCGCATGCTCTCATCGAGGGCATGGCGATCGGCGGCTACGCGATGAACGCGACAGTCGGCTACAACTACATCCGCGGAGAGTTCCTGGGTGAGCCGATTCCGCGCTTCGAGGCAGCGCTCGAGGAAGCATACGAGGCCGGCCTCCTCGGCAAGAACATCCGCAAGTCCGGCATCGACTTCGACCTGCACACGTTCGTCGGCGCCGGCGCGTACATCTGCGGCGAGGAGACGGCGCTGCTCGACTCCCTCGAAGGTAAGCCCGGCAAGC
>JBOIDB010000120.1:0-41891 GCA_050740235.1 Gammaproteobacteria bacterium | reverse complement strand
ACCTGCTGGGCGGCCGGCCGATGACCTGGCCGCCGGGATAAATGGGGACATGCCTGATTTCTCATGAGAAATCAGGCATGTCCCCATTTATCCCGGCGGCCAGGTCATCGGCCGGCCGCCCAGCAGGTGCAGGTGGATGTGGAACACGCTCTGCCCCGCTCCGCGGTTACAGTTGAGGACGAGGCGATAGCCGTCTTCCGCGAGTCCTTCACCCCGCGCGATGCGCTTCGCGGCGAGCGTGAGCTTGCCGACGAGTTTCGCGTCGGCTTCCTCGAGATCGTTGACGGTGGCGATATGACGCCGCGGGATCAGGAGGACATGGGTCGGCGCCTGCGGATTCAGATCGCGAAAGGCCACGAGATCCTCGTCCTCGTGCACGAGAGTTGTCTCGAGATCGCCCGACGCGATGCGGCAGAAAATACAATCCTTCATGATGGCTCTCCCGCTGCGCTGCTCATCGCAATGCGCGCCGCCCGGCGAACGCGTGCGACAAGGTTCCGCCGTCGACGTACTCCAGCTCGCCACCGATCGGCACGCCGTGCGCGATTCGCGTAGCGGCAACGCCGTGGCGATCGGCCAGCTCGGCGATGTAGTGCGCCGTCGCTTCGCCCTCGACGGTCGGATTGGTCGCGAGGATGAGCTCGCGCACTCCGCCGCCGGCAAGCTGTTTCTCCAGGACGTCCAGCGAAAGCTCGTCCGGGCCGATGCCGTCGAGCGGCGACAAATGCCCCATCAGCACGAAATAGCGGCCCGAATAGCCGGCCGACTGTTCGATCGCCGCTACGTCGGCGGGCGATTCGACCACGCAGATCATGCCCGCATCGCGGCTTCCCGAGGCACAGATCGCGCACAGCTCGGTCTCTGCGAACATCCGGCAGCACGCGCAATGACCGACCCGCTCGGCGGCCTCGGCGAGCGCCCGCGACAATTCGCGCGCGCCGTCGCGATCGCGCTCGAGCAGATGGAACGCCATGCGCTGTGCCGATTTCGGACCGACACCCGGCAGGCAGCGCAGGGTCTCGATGAGGCGCGCGACGAGCGGGGAAAAATGCACGTAGTCTAGAAAGGCAGCTTGAGACCGGGCGGCAACCCCATGCCGGATGCCATGCCGGAGAATTTGTCCTGGATCGTGGTCTCGACCTTTCGCACGGCGTCGTTCACGGCCGCGGCCAGCAGGTCCTCGATCATTTCGCGGTCGTCGGACACGAGCGTATCCTCGAGCGTTACGCGCTTGACCTCGTGCCGGCAGGTCATGCGCACCTTGACCATGCCGCCGCCCGCCTCGCCCGTGACTTCCGTCCGCGCCAGCTCTTCCTGCGCGCGCTGCATGTTCTCCTGCATCGCCTGCGCCTGCTTCATGAGCTGATCGATGCCGCCCTTCATCGCTGTCTCTCCCTAGTTGACCGGCTTGACCGACTCCGGTTGCACGCGGGCGCCGAAAGTCTCCTTGAGAGCGCGCACGTTCGGATCCTCGTCGATCGAAGCCCGCGCCGCTTCGAGCCGCTCGTCGGCCTGCCGCGCATTGCGCCGCGCCACGGTTTCGCCTTCCAGCTTGCCGATGCGGTATTCGAGTCGAACGGGCCTGCCCGCCTCGTCCTCGAGCGCCTGCAGGAACCGTCGCCTGAGCTGCTCGGTGAGCAGGTGAGCGTCCTCCGGATCGAGCAGCAATTTCCACGTGTCATCGTCGTGCCGAACGCACAGGCTGTGAGCGGCGAGCTGGCGCACGCCACCGCGCAGATCCAGCTTCGCGAGCAGCTCGGTCCACTCGGTTTGCGCATCCGAGGCGCCGGCGGTAGCCACCGGTCGTTCCTTGCGCGGCGATTTCGCCTTCCGCGGCGCCGCCGTCACGGCCTCGCTCTCCGCCGCGCCCGCCGGGCGAAACGCGAGCATGCGCAGCAAGGTCATCTCGAATCCGCTGCGGGGATCCGGCGCGTCGCCGAGATCGCGCCGTCCGAGAATCGCGATCTGGTAGAAAAGCTGCGTGTCCTCGGGCTCGAGGCGGCCGGCGAGACGGCCGACCGCCTCGGCATCGAAACGCTCGTCGCTTTCGAGATCCGGCACGGCCTGCACGAGCGCAATCCGCTGCAGCAGCGTCGCCAGCGCATCGAGCACCTCCGCGTAATCCGGCGCCTGCTCCGCGATGCGCGCTACCTCGTCGAGCAGGCGGGCGCCGTCGTTGTCGCAGAGCGCTTCCACGAAGCGTTCGACCTGCGCCTGATCGAGGCTGCCGAGCATCGCGGCGACCTCGTCGGCGCTCAGCTTGCCAGCGCCGTAAGCAACGGCCTGGTCGAGCAAACTCAGCGCGTCGCGCAGGCTGCCGTCCGCCGCGCGCGCAAGCTGCATGAGCGCGGCCGGCTCGGCAGCGATACTCTCCGCCTCGCAGATCTCCCGCAGGCGTCCTTCGATCAAATCTACCGGCAAGCGCTTCAAACTGAACTGCAGGCAGCGCGACAGCACGGTGACCGGCAGCTTCTGCGGGTCGGTGGTCGCGAGCAGGAACTTGACGTGCGGCGGCGGCTCCTCGAGCGTCTTGAGCAGCGCATTGAAGGAGTGCTTCGACAGCATGTGCACCTCGTCGATGAGATACACCTTGTAGCGGCCGCGCGCGGGACGGTACTGCACGTTCTCGAGCAGCTCCCGCGTGTCGTCAACCTTGGTGCGCGAGGCGGCGTCGACTTCGAGCAGGTCGACGAAGCGGCCTTCGTCGATCTCGCGGCAGGCCGCGCATTCGCCGCAGGGCGTCGAGCTCACGCCGCGCTCGCAATTCAGGCATTTGGCAAAAATGCGCGCGATCGTCGTTTTGCCGACGCCGCGCGTGCCGGCGAACAGGTAAGCATGGTGCAGGCGCTCATGGTCGAGCGCGTTGACCAGCGCGCGCAGCACGTGCTCCTGGCCGACCATTTCGTCGAACCGGCGCGGCCGCCATTTGCGCGCGAGAGCCAGATAACTCATGAAGCTCGAAACCTCACCATGCCTACTCTAACATTACGTTCGAATGGAGGCGCCCCGCGCCAGCCGCACCCCGGCGCCCGATGTCACCGCTACCGCTGCTCCCTTCCGGGCCTGACGGGGTTTACGGCTGATCGTCGCGGGGGGACCGACGCGGGACACCATTACCGGGCAACGAGCGACCGCGCGATCGAATCGGGGCTCCGGCGACAATCGTATCATTCCGGCATGCCCGACGTGACATCGGCCGAACAGGACGAGAGAGTGCCGCACAAGATGCAGGCGATGATGCTCGCGAAGCCCGGCGCGCCGCTCGAGCACCGCGAGCTGGCGGTTCCCGAGCCGTCCGCCGGCGAAGTCCTGCTGCGCGTGCTCGCCTGCGGCGTCTGCCGCACCGATCTGCACATCGTCGACGGCGAGCTCCCGCACCCGAAGCTGCCGCTCGTGCCGGGCCACGAAATCGTCGGCGAGATCGTGCGTGCCGGCGAAGGTGTCGCAGGCTTGGCGCCCGACGCGCGCGTCGGCGTGCCGTGGCTCGGCTGGACCTGCGGGCGGTGCCGTTACTGCCGGCGCGGCGCCGAGAACCTGTGCTCGCGCGCGCGTTTCACCGGTTACACGATCGACGGCGGCTACGCCGAGTACACGCTTGCCGACGCCCGCTACTGCTTTCCGATTCCTGCGGGCTACTCAGCCGTCGAGGCGGCGCCGCTGCTCTGCGCAGGTCTGATCGGCTTCCGTGCTTATCGATTTGCCCGGGAATCGCTGGCCTTTCCGCTGCGCCGGCTCGGCATCTACGGCTTCGGCGCAGCGGCGCATCTGATCGCGCAGCTCGCCGTTGCCGACGGCGTCGACGTGTATGCATTCACGCGCGAGGGCGATGCGGCCGGCCAGGCTTTTGCGCGGCGCATGGGCGCGGCCTGGGCCGGCGCGTCCGACGAAAAGCCTCCGCATAAGCTGGATGCCGCGCTGCTGTTCGCGCCGGTCGGAGGCCTGGTTGTCGAGGCGCTGCGTGCTGTCGACAAGGGCGGCGCCGTCGTCGCCGCCGGCATTCATATGTCGGAGATACCAGCTTTCCCTTACGCACTGCTGTGGGAGGAGCGCATGCTACGCTCGGTGGCGAACCTGCAGCGGCGCGACGGCACGGAGTTTCTCGAGCGCGCCCCGCAGGTGCCGATTCGCACCGTTACGCGAGCCTATCCGCTGCACGAAGCCAACGAAGCGCTGGCGGCGCTGCGGTCCGGGCAGCTCGAGGGCGCCGCCGTGCTCGTTCCACATCAGCCACAGGCTCGCGTCCACGCTGCGCCTGAACAGCGGCACCGTAGAGCCTGACCAGCGCGAGCCTTATCGAAACCGTGGACGACGGGGCATCGCCTCCGTTTCGCGACGACCTTCAATTTAAAGCCTGAACGGTGGGGGCCTTCTCGAAACCGTGGGCGACAGGGAAGTCGCCCCCGGAGCGTGCAGGGAAGTATTCACAGCGTTTTCGAGAAGGCCCCCACTGTTCAGGCCTTCACGCCAAGGCACGCGCTGTTCAGGCTCCCCCTCAGGAACCCGGCGCCGCCAAGGCGTTTCGGCGCCAGTTGATGAGGCCGCCGGCAAGGACCGCTTCGATCTGCCTGGGCGTGAGGTCGTGGCGCGTGGCAATGGCTACACCGGCGGACTTGCCTTCGAGCGTGATGTCGTCGCCGTTCTCCAGCGTGCGCCGCAGATTGCGGGCGAAAAGCACGTCACCCATGTCCAGCTTGTCGTAATCCCGCGGATCGGCGAACACTAGCGGCAGCACGCCGTAATTGACCAGGTTCTGGCGGTGGATGCGCGCGAAGCTCTTGACGAGCACCATGCGCAATCCAAGATTCCGCGGCGCTATCGCAGCATGCTCGCGGGACGAACCCTGGCCGTAGTTGGCGCCCGCGATGACCGAGTGCCCCGTGCTGCCGCGCACGGCACGCGCGCGCTGCAGATAACCGGTGTCGATCCGCTCGAACGAGAAGTCGTCGATCTTCTGAATGTTCGAGCGATACGGCAGCACCCTCGCGCCCGCCGGCATGATCTCGTCGGTCGACACGTCGTCTCCCATCTTCAGTATGATCGGCAGCTCGAGCGTCTCGGGCAGCGGATCGAACTGGGGGAGCGAGCGGATATTCGGTCCCTTGACCAGCTCGACCTTGCTCGATGTCTCCGGCGGCAACGGCGGCACGAACAGCTCCATTTTCGCCACGGTCTTGTCGGGGTAGCCGAGGCGCGGACAGGGCATGCCGAGCGAGCGCGGATCGGTGATCCTGCCCGTCAACGCCGAGGCGGCGGCGGTTTCCGGCGAGCACAGGAACACCGAGTCTTCACGGGTTCCCGAACGCCCCGGGAAATTTCGCGGCGTCGTACGCAGCGAGTTGCGCCCGATCGCGGGCGCCTGGCCCATGCCGATGCAGCCGTTGCAGCCGGCCTGATGAATGCGCGCGCCGGCCGCCACCAGCATGCCGAGATGCCCGTCGGCGATCAGCGTTTCGACGAGTTGCCGCGACGTCGGGTTGATGTCGAACGAGACAGGGTTCGGCACGGTCTTGCCGCGCACGATTTCCGCCGCCACGGCAAAGTCGCGCCAGCCGGGATTGGCCGAAGATCCGATGTAGGCCTGATAGATGTCGGCGCCCTCGATCTCCTTCACCGGCACTACGTTGCCGGGGCTCGAGGGCTTCGCGATCAGCGGCTCGAGCTGCGACAGGTCGATCTCGTCTTGCTGATCATAGTCGCACCCCTCGTCCGCTCTGATCTCAGTCCAGTCTTCGCGTCTGCCCTCGCTCTCGAGGAAACGCCTCACCTCTTCGTCCGCCGGAAAGACGGTCGTGGTCGCGCCGAGCTCGGCGCCCATGTTGGCGATGACGTGACGATCCATCGCCGTGAGCGCGCGCAGCCCGGGGCCGTGGTACTCGATGATTTTGCCGACGCCGCCCGATACGCCGTACCGGCGCAGCATTTCGAGAATCACGTCCTTCGCGCTGACCCAGTCGGGGAGCTCGCCGGTGAGCCTGACGCCAAAGATGCCCGGCATGGCGGTCTGGAACGGCTCGCCGGACATCGCGAGCGCCACGTCAAGCCCGCCCGCGCCGATCGCCAGCATGCCCAGCGAGCCGCCGGCCGGCGTATGGCTGTCGGCGCCGAGCAGCGACGCGCCGGGCTTGCCGAAACGTTGCATGTGCACTGGATGACTGACCCCGTTGCCGGGGCGTGAATACCACACGCCGAAGCGGCGGCAGGCGCTGTCCAGGAACAGGTGATCGTCCGGGTTCAGGTTGTCGATCTGCAGCAGATTGTGGTCGACGTATTGAACGCTGACGTCGGTTTTGACGCGATGGAGACCGATCGCTTCGAGCGAAAGCATGACGAGCGTGCCGGTGGCATCCTGCGTCAGGGTCTGGTCGATGCTGATCTCGATGGGCGTGCCGGGCTTCATCTCGCCGCCGGCGAGATGCGATCGAATCAGCTTTTGAGCGACGTTGAATTTCATGGCAGTCGAATGCTTCCGCACGTCATGCAGCATGTTTCTTCACCCAATCCACGTACCGGTCCATCCATTTCCGGAGGAACTTCCGGGCGCTCGCGTTACCGATACTGCCGTCGCCGTCGAACAGATCGTCGGTCACCCGGATGAACGCCTCGGGCTGGCCGAGCGTCGGCACGTCCAGATACGCAAGGCTGTTGCGAAGGTGCTGCTGGGCCACGGCCGTGCCGATGGCGCCGGGCGATGCGCCGAGCACCCCCGCCGGCTTTCCGGCCCAGGCGTTCTGCCCGTACGGCCGCGAGGCGTGATCGAGCGCATTCTTGAGCACACCGGGCATCGAACGGTTGTACTCGGGCGTGACGAACAGGAGACCGTGCGCGGCCTTGATTTCGCCCTTCAGTCGCTTGACGGGCTCGGCCTGGTTGTCATCGTCGTCCTGGTTGTAGAGCGGCAGGTCATCGATCCTGAGCTGCTCGAACGAGAATTCCGGTGGAGCAAGCTTCATCAGCCCGTTGGCCAGCTTGCGGTTGAACGATTCGCGGCGAAGGCTGCCGACCACGGCGGCGATCTGGTATTTGGCCACGTAGATCTCCTTGCATAACCAGACCCGCCCCCTTCGGGTACGATGGAAAACCATGGATGATGACGAATGAGGCGTCACATTGGAAGCCGGCCCCGCTCTAAATGAATCGTAAAGTCCTCGCGCTCGGCGTCCTGGCGCTTTGCCTGGGCGCGCTTTTGCTGCTTCGGGCCTGCGGCACCCTGCCTCCGCTGGAAAACCGCAGCACGTCGACCGCCATCGTCGACACCGGGGACACCCGGCTCGGGCTCGCTGTTGCCCCCATGGTCGAGGCGAATCCGGAGACATCGGGCATTTACGCACTGCAGGAGGCGCGTGACGCATTCGCCGCGCGGTGGCTGCTGGCGGCCGCCGCGGATCGATCGCTCGATGCGCAGTATTACATCTGGCGCAAAGATACGACCGGCACCCTGTTGTTCGAGGCTCTGCGCGTTGCGGCCGACCGGGGCGTCCGCGTGCGGCTGCTGCTGGACGATAACAACACGTCCGGGCTCGATTCGACCCTCGCCGCGCTCGATTCACATGCGAACATCGAAGTCCGGCTGTTCAACCCCTTCGTGATCCGCAATCCGCGCGCGATCAATTTCCTGATCGACTTCTTCCGCGTGAACAGGCGCATGCACAACAAGTCGTTCACTGCCGACAACCAGGCGACGATCATCGGCGGCCGCAACGTCGGCGACGAATATTTCGGCGCCACGGACGGCGTGCTGTTCGCCGACCTGGATGTGCTGGCCATCGGTCCCGTCGTCGAGGACGTTTCGGAGGACTTCGACCGATACTGGGCCAGCGAGTCGTCGTATCCGGTCGACCGGCTGCTGCCGGCCGCCGATCCCGAAAGGCTCGCGGAATTGTCGGCCGCCGCGTCGCAGATCGAGCGGGACTCCGCTGCCGCCGAATACATGAACGCGGTTCGCAATTCCGAGTTCGTGCGTGAGCTGATCGAGGGCACCGTGGAATTGACATGGGCGCCGACACGCATGGTCAGCGATGACCCCGCCAAGGGGCTCGGCCGGGCTCCGCCCGAAACGCAGTTGCCCAGTAAGCTGAGGGAGATCATCGGCGAACCGCAAGCTGAACTGGATCTGGTGTCGCCCTACTTCGTGCCCACCGCCGCGGGCGTCGACTGGTTCGTCGATATGGCTGAACGAGGCGTGCAGATCAGGGTGCTCGTCAACGCCCTGGAGGCCACGGACGTGGACGCGGTGCATTCCGGCTATGCCAAACGGCGCGAGCCGCTGCTCGAAGCCGGCATATCGCTTTACGAAGTGCGACTCTCATCGCCCGGCAGCGAAGGCAAAAGCCCTCGCGCCGGTCCGATGGGCAGCTCTGGCACGAGCCTGCATGCAAAGACCTTCTCGGTGGATCGCTCGCGCGTCTTCATCGGCTCGTTCAATTTCGATCCGCGCTCGATCAATCTGAATACCGAGATGGGCTTCGTCATATACAGCCCGGCGCTGGCCGAGGGCATAGACGCCGTCCTCGACAGGCGTATCCCCCAGAGCACGTACGCAGTGAAATTGTCCGAGTCCGGGGAGCTGTATTGGACCGAACAACGCGACGGGAAGCTCGTGCGGTACGACGAAGAGCCCGGCACGACTTTCTGGCAACGTGCCGCCGTGCAATTCATGTCGGTCCTGCCGATCGAGTGGTTGTTGTGAGCTTCGGACCGAATGGAGGAAAGCAATCATGAGCGTGCGTATGCCGGCGATTTTCTTCGGACACGGCAATCCGCTGAACGCCATTCAGCCGAACGCCTGGACGGAAGCCTGGCGCGACATCGGCGCCTCGATCCCGAAGCCCGAGGCGATCGTGGCGGTGTCGGCGCACTGGTATATCGCCGAGACTGCGGTGACAGCCATGGACGAGCCGCGCACGATCCACGACTTCGGCGGTTTTCCCCAGGCGCTGTACGCGGTCGACTATCCCGCGCGTGGCGACGCGACGCTCGCGCTACGCATCGGCAAACTGCTCGACACGACACCTGTCAGGCAGGATGAAAGCTGGGGCCTGGACCATGGGACCTGGTCGGTTTTATGCCACGTTTATCCCGATGCGGACGTGCCCGTCGTGCAGCTCAGCATCGACGAGACCCGGCCAGCCTCTTTTCATTACGAGCTCGCGAGGCGCCTTGCGCCGCTCAGGGACGAGGGCATTCTCGTCATGGGCAGCGGCAACATCGTGCACAATCTGCACGCCTACGGTTGGGGCCGGCACGTCCCGGAGCCGTACGACTGGGCAAGCCGCTTCGAGGACCTCGCCCGGCGACTGTTGCTCGCGCGCGATCACGCACCGCTCATCGACTACGAAAGCCTGGGGCGCGACGCATCGATGTCCATTCCAACGCCCGAGCACTACCTGCCCCTGCTCTACGTCATCGCGCAACAGAAGTTGGACGAGCCGATCACGTTCCCCGTCGAAGGCATCGACGGCGGATCGGTCTCGATGCTCGCCGTCCGGGTCGGCTGATCAGCGGATCACGCCTCGGCCGCGAGCTCGTCGACCTCGCTCTTTTCTATCGTGCCGGCCCGCCACAGGATCGCGACGCCGATGAAGGCCGACAGGACCGATGCCGCGAACACGGCGATCTTCGCGGCCGCAAAATCCTCCGCCAGCGGAAAAGCCTCGCTCGCGATGAACAGCGACATCGTGAAGCCGATGCCGGAGAGAGCTCCGGCGCCGGCGACCTGCGCCCAGGAATAATCCTCCGGCTTCGTCGCGAGCCCGAGCCGCACGGCAAGTATCGAAGCGAAAAGCATGCCGACCGGCTTGCCGATCACCAGTCCGAGCACGATCGCGGCGAACAGGGGGCCATGAGCCTCAAGTATCCCTCCCGTGATGACGACGCCTGCATTGGCCAGCGCGAAAACCGGCAGCACCACGTAGCTCGAACGGATCTCGACCTGCCGCAGGACACGGCCGGCGGGTGATTCCAGCCGATCGTGAATCGCATCGAGCGCGCGAAGCGTCGGTGTGGACAACCTGTGCCCCAGAACTTCGGCGCCGCGTTGCGCTTCGGCGGCGATCAACGCATCCGCCTGCGCCATCAGCGCCGGGTAATTCGGCGGCTGCCGGGTGGGGATGAACAGCGCGAGGATCACGCCGGCCAGCGTGGCGTGGATGCCGCCCTCGTAAATGCAGACCCAGAGCGCCAGCCCCAGCGCAGCGTAGGGGGCCACCCGGTAAACTCCGGCGCGGTTGAGCAGCCAGAGCAGGCCCGTGATTGCAATGGCGGCCGTAAGAAAGCCCATGTCCAGGGCGCCCGAATAGAACATCGCCACGACAGCGATCGCGCCGATATCGTCGACGATGGTGGCCGCGATGAGGAATACGCGCAGCTCGATCGGCACGCGGCTGCCCATCATGGCGATCAGCGCCACGGCGAAAGCCGTATCGGTCGCCATCGGCACACCCCACCCGTGAGCCCACGGACCCGCCGGCACGACGAGGGCGTACAGGAGCGCGGGAACGACCATGCCGCCGATCGCCGCGGCGATCGGCAGCGCCGCGAGCCTGCGGCTCGACAGATGACCGACGGTGAATTCCCGCTTGATCTCCAGGCCGACGACCAGAAAGAAGATGCTCAGGAGGCCGTTGTTCACCCACTTGATTAGCGACATCTCGAAACTGCCGCCGCCCAGGGCAAGGCCGAAGCTCTGTTGCCAGAACGCGGCGAAGCGCGGCCCGAATGGAGAGTTCGTCAGCACGACCGCCAGCACCGAGGCGAGCAGCAGCAGGACGCCGGCCGACGGCGCCCAGCTCATGAAGTCGAGGGCCGCCGCGCGCACGCGATGACCGAAAGAGCCCAGCATCGCGTCGGCGAACGAGACTTCGTCCCAGGGACCGTCGTAGCGCCGGCCGTTGATGAAGAAGGTCGGCGTCAGGATGACGCCGCTCGCCCTGGCGCTTCCGACATCGGCATCCACGCGCGCCGCTGCATCGCGAGCGGCAGCGCGGGCTTGCCCGCTTTCCGCGAGCGGAAAGCCCAGCCCGGCAGAGACCGCCTGCAAATCCTCTTCGGTCAGATTCGTGGAGCGGGTCATCAGCGCGATATGCGCTTCCCAGAACTGCTCCGGTGTTTTTGCCAGCTCGACCAGCTCGGCGGCGCGCCGCGCGAGCTCGTTGCCGATCAGCGGCCGGTGCCGGAATACGTATCTGAGCCGATCGCCGAACTGGTCCCGGATCTCGGCGATCCGCTCGTTGGCCGCGCGGCAGTGCGGGCAGGCATAGCTGCCGTATTCGACGAGGGTGATCTGCGCGTGCCCGGGACCCAGCACATGATCGAATTCCGGATCGACGGGCCGATCCAGCCGGTTGCGATCTTCAATCGACATGGTCGGGGATCGTCGTCATCGGCGAGCATGATATCCGCGCCCGGTAGCGCGTCCAACCAGCACCAGAATTCCCTCGTGCTGCCGCATCCCGATCCGGTGTCATCGCAACCGGTTCCAAGCTGGCTCGATCAACGGCACAATAGATGCGCGAGTCCCGGCAAGGAGCCGGGCGGTTGCGTCCGACTCATCGAGGAGTGCCCTATGTTGTCGTCCCCTGAAAGAATGGGTGAGCTCAGCGAGAGCTTCCGGTACAACGATTCGAATGGAGACGGGAGACTCGATTTCGCAGAGTTCGTCAACATGCTCAGGGACCTCGAGGCGAACGTCAGTGCGGCGGAAGCGCGGGTCGGCTTCGACGAGATCGACAGCGACGACGACAACGCCATCGAATTCGACGAATTCATCGAATGGTGGGGCGAGAGATAGTCGCAGCGCCCGCTACGGCAATGCATAGGCGATCACGTGATCGCCGATCGGCGTCATCATGAAATGGTGGCCGCCGGCCATGATGACCAGATATTCGCGGCCATCCAGCTCGTAGACCATCGGATTGGCCTGACCGCCGGCCGGCAGGACGTCCTTCCAGATCGTCTCGCCGGTTTCGATGTCGATGGCCCGGATCAGGTTGTCAGTCGACGCGGCGATGAAGACCAGGCCGCTCGCCGTCACGACCGAGCCGCCGTTGTTTGGCGTGCCGATCTCGATCGGCAGCAGCGAGGGGATGCCGAACGGCCCATTTGCGCGCGCCGTGCCGAACGGACGGTCCCAGATCGTGCGACCTGTCGCGAGATCGATGGCGCGAATGCCGCCGTACGGGGGCTCTTTGCAGAGCAGGCCGGTGAATGGAACCATCCAGCCGGCATTGACGTTGACAGCGTACGGCGTCCCCATCTGGGGATCGCCGGCTCCTTCGGCGCCGCCCGGTTCCCCTTTGGTGGCGTGGCGAGGCGCATAACCCCGGCGATTCGCCTCCTCGCGCGTCACCAGCTCGTTGTGATTCGGCATGTCGTTGTAATTGGCGATGATCACGCCGCGCTGCGGATCGACGGCGATGCCGCCCCAGTCCGAGCCGCCGTTGTAGCCCGTGTACTGCACGAAATGCGTCTCCATCGTAGGCGGCGTGTACATCCCTTCGTAGCTCGACTCACGGAACCGGATGCGGCAGTACAGTTGGTCGAACGGCGTGATGCCCCACATGTCCCGCTCGGTCAGGCCCGGTTTCTGCAGGGTGTGGTAGAGCGAGAAAGGCTGTGTCGGCGAGCGGTTCTCCGGCTCGACCCCGCCCTGGGGCACCGGACGTTCCTCGACGCCGAACAGGGGTTCGCCCGTGCGCCGGTCCAGCACGTACATGTCGCCCTGCTTGGTGGGCAGGATGATGGCGGGAACGGCTCCGCCGTCCCCCGGAAAATCGACGAGCGTGGCCTGCGCGCCGAGATCGTAGTCCCAGACGTCGACGTGCACGGTCTGGAAATGCCAGGCCGGCTTGCCCGTCGTCACGTCGAGCGCGACCAGTGAGGTCGAGTATTCGTTCTCGGGCGGCGTGCGCATGCCGCTCCAGTAATCCACGGCGGAGTTGCCCATGGGCAGGTAAACGAGGCCGAGCTGCTCATCGGCCGAGGCCGTCGTCCACATGTTGGGCGTGCCGCGCGTGTAGGTCTCGCCCGCGGGCGGCAAGGCGCCGAGATCCGGACGCGCCATGTCCCAGGCCCAGCGCAGCTCGCCGGTGACGGCGTCGTAACCCTGAATCACGCCGGACGGCGCATCCCGTCGTTGGCCGTCCAGCACCTGGTGGCCGGTGACCACCACGCCGCGCACGATCGTCGGCGGCGCCGTGATCGATACCATGCCGGGCAGGACCTGGCCCATGCCTCGCGTGATATCGATCTGTCCGTTGTCGCCGAAACCGGCGCAGGGGGTGCCGGTCTGCGCGTCGACGGCGATGAGGCGGCCGTCGAGCGTGCCTTCGATGATCCGCGGCGAGCAGGTCGGCTCACGGGCCGCGGCGGCGCGGCCTGGTGTTGTGGCATCCGGGCCGATTTCATCGCCTTCCTCGGCGTTCGTATCCGTGCCGGTGTCCGCATCGGCAGCAGCTTCGGCACCGGCGTCGGCGCCGACTTCCGCGTCGGCAGCACGCTCGGCGCCGGCAGCGGGAACTTCGTAATACGCGACGCCGCGACAGGCGGCGGTATACGGAATGTTCTCGTCCGGAACCTCGGGGTCGTAGCGCCAGCGCTGCTCCCCAGTGCGCGCATCGAGCGCGATCAGGATGTTGGTCCCCGAGCAGAGATAGAGCGTGTCGTCGATCTTCAGCGGCGTCGTCTCGGCGCCCCATCGTTCCTCGGGCAGGTCGCCGGTGTGATAGACCCAGGCGCGTTGCAGATTCTCTACATTGTCACGGGTGATTTGCGTCAGCGGCGAAAATCGCATCGCGGCGTGGCTGCGGCCCCAGGCCGGCCAGTCACCCTCCGCGGGCGCGTTGGCCGGCTGCACGATGGCGCTGTCGACGGGCGGCAACTGCAGGAGCGCCGGCTCATCTCGCACGACGCTCGCAACTCCGTGGGTAACACCATGGGGAACGAACGCGAGCGCGAACGCCGCCACGAAGACGAGCACGAACAGGACAGCGAGCGTCCTCGACACAGCCTTCGAGGGTACGCCGGCAAGCCTCGGCAGCAGGAGTGCGAGGATGAACGCGAGAAAAACGATCAGGCCGAGGCGTGGTATCCACCGCCAGTAGTCGAGTCCCGCTTCCCATATCGTCCACAACACGGTGCCGATGAGCACCGCTGCAAACCACCAGGCGCCGGACATGCGACGACGCGTCACTTGAACGCCGGCGATCACCATGCCGGCTCCAGCGAGCAGGTAGTACCAGGAGCCGCCGAGCGTAATGAGCCATGCACCGCCGATGCCGAGCACCAGGCCGACCAGGGCGAGCAGGATGCCGAAGAGTGTGGTCATTGTCGTATCCGCATTCTGATTCTTGTTCTTGCGAAGGAAGATTCGCTCTCTCCGGACCCGGGGCCCGCTGAGGTCAAACCCCCATGCACGAGGCATGCCAGCTATTTCGCCCGAATGCGAACGGGCCGGTCGAATGACCGGCCCGTGAAGTCGAGATGCGTGTTTGCCCCGCCGTGCGCGGGTGCTTTGCTCAGTCGTTCGGCGGCGGCGCGTCCGGGGCAGGCGCATCCGGCTCATCCGGCACTGCGGCGTCATCGGCGACCGGCGTGATGAGCCCCCGGCGCTCGAGAAGCGGCTCGATCCTCGGCTCGTGGCCGGTGAAGTTGCGGAACAACTGCAATGCGTCCGTGCTGCCGCCCTGCGACAGCAGGGTTTCGCGGAATCGGTCGCCGTTCTCGCGCGTCAGGCCGCCGTGCTCCTTGATCCATTGCACGGTGTTCGCGTCCAGCACTTCCGACCAGATGTACGAATAATAGCCGGCCGCATAACCGCCCATGATGTGGCTGAAGTACGGCGTACGGTAGCGCGGCGGCACGGGCTCGTAGTCGGTGCCGTTGGCCTCGAGCGCCTCGGCCTCGAACGCCATGACGCCGTCTGCGTCCGGCACCTTGTCGGCGGTGAGCCGGTGCCAGCTCTGGTCGAGCATGGCCGCCGCCAGGTACTCGGTCGTCTCGAATCCCTGGTTGAACTTTTCGGCGGCCAGCACCTTGTCGAGCAGTGCCTGCGGCATCGGTTCGCCGGTCTCGTAGTGCTTTGCGTAGTTCGCCAGGACCGATGGCCAGTCGGCCCACATCTCGTTGACCTGCGACGGAAACTCGACGAAGTCTCGCGGCACGCTCGTGCCGGAGAAATACGGATACTTCACGTCCGAGAACATGCCGTGCAGCGCATGGCCGAACTCGTGGAACATCGTCGTCACTTCATCCCAGGTCAGCAGCGTCGGCTCGCCTTCGGAAGGCTTGGGGATGTTGAGGTGATTGGCGACGACCGGCTTCGTGCCCAGCAGCTCGGATTGCGATACGTACTCGTTCATCCACGCGCCGCCGCGCTTGGACTCGCGCGCGTACATGTCGGCTATGAAAATCGCGAGCTGCTCGCCGTCGGCATCGAACACGTCGAAGACCATGACATCGGCGTGATAAACGGGCAGATCCGTGCGCTGCTCGAAGGTAAGGCCGTACTCCTTGTTGGCTGCGTAGAACACGCCGTTCTTCAGCACGTTCATCATCTCGAAGTACGGCTTGAGCTCGGCCTCGTCGAAGTCGTACCTGGCCTGACGCACCTTCTCCGTGTAGTACGCCCAGTCCCAGGGCATGAGCTCGAACGACGGCTGACCCGCGGCGGCCTGTTCCTGGTCGATCATGGCCTGAAGATCGGCGCCTTCGCGCTTCGCATTCGCCACGGCGGCCGGGGCCAGCTTCGACAACATCGCGTCGACGGCCTGCGGTGTCTTCGCGGTCTCGTCGGCGAGCACGTATGCGGCAAAATTCGGGTAGCCGAGCATCACCGCGCGCTCGGCGCGTAGCCCCATCACCCGCGAGACGATCGACCTGTTGTCGTACTCGTTACCGCGGCTGCCGCGCGAGATTGAAGCTTCGTGGATGCGTTCGCGCAGCTCGCGGCTCTGGAGATAGGTATTGGGCGGCTGGCTGGTGGTGTTCTGCAGCGCGATCACGTACCGATCTTTCAGGTCGCGCGCCCTGGCGGCTTCGGCGGCGGCGGCAATCGCCTGCGGGGACTGGCCGGCGAGCTTTTCCCTGCTGTCGACGACGATCGCCGATGCGTTGACTTCGGCCCGCACGTTCTGGCTGAACTCGGTGTCCAGCTTCGCCAGCTCGGTGTTGATCGCCTTCAACCGCTCCTTTTCGGCCTCCGGGAGTTTCGCGCCGGCGCGGACGAAGTCCGTGTAGTAGCGCTCGATCAGACGCACGGCTTCCGCGTCGATGCCCAGGTCGTTGCGCGTCCCGTAAAGCGTCTCGATGCGCGCAAACAGCTCGGGGTTCAGCGCGATCGCATCCTGGTGGGCGGACAGCTTCGGCGCGTACTCGGCCTCGATCGCCTTGCGCTCGTCGTTGGTGTCGGCTCCATTCAGGTTCCCGAATACATTGTAGGCGCGATACAGAAGCTGACCGGATTCCTCCAGCGCCACGATGGTGTTGTCGAAAGTGGCCGGCTCCGGATTGCCGGCGATCGCTTCGATCTCCTCGAGCTGCTCGGCCATCCCGTGATCGAACGCCGGGGCGAAGTGACGGTCCTCGATCTCGTCGAAGCGCGGATACTGAAGCGGCAGCGGGCTTTCCGTGAAAAACGGATTGGTCTCGCTTTCCCGGCTGTCGGCGGCGGGCGATTCGGCCGCCGGTGCGGCGGCGCAGACAGTGGCGGTCACGGATAAGGCCAGCACGCTGGCAAGCGCAGATTTCATCGATATTTTCCTTCGTCTGAGTGAGCCGAAACGTTTACCGCATCGATATCTGGCGATACAGGTCTCTCTAGCCTTTCTCGCTCGCGATCCAGCGGTCCACCTTGCCTTCAAGGATATCCAGCGGCACCGAGCCGTCCTCGAGCACGACGGCGTGAAACTCGCGCACGTCGAACTGCTCGCCCAGCGCCTGCTCGGCCTCGTCGCGCAATTCACTGATCTTGAGCGCGCCGATCTTGTACGCCAGCGCCTGGCCGGGGATCGCCATGTAGCGCTCGGCTTCCGCCGTGGCCTGCGTCTCGCTCTCGGCCGAGTTCTCCAGCATGTATTCGATCACCTGATCGCGGGTCCAGCCCTTGCTGTGCAGGCCCGTGTCGACGACCAGCCGGATCGCGCGCCACAACTCGTTCTGCAGGTAGCCGAAGTAGCTGTACGGATCGGTGTAGACGCCCAGCTCCTTTCCCAGCGACTCCGCGTAAAGCCCCCAGCCTTCGCTGAACGCGGTTTCGCCGCCGAAGCGACGGAAGTCGGGCACGCCGGTGAGCTCCTGCTGCAGCGCGAGCTGGAAATGATGGCCGGGGATCGCCTCGTGCAGGAACAGATCCTCCGCGTCCCAGGTCTTGCGCGTGGGCAGGTCGAACGTATTGACGTAGAAGATGCCCGGCCGGCTGCCGTCCTCGCTCGGGCGCATGTACGAGCCGCCCGCGGCCGATTCCGCGCGGAACGGCTCGACCGGGCGGATTTCGAAGTCGGCTCTCGGTGTCAGCGAGAACTGCTCGGGGATGTCCGCCATGATCTTGTCCTCGAGCGAGCGGTAGTACGTCAGCAGGTCTTCCTCCGAATCGAAGGAAAACTGTGGATCGGTCTGCATGAACTCGAAGAATTCGCCCATCGTGCCTTCGAAGCCGACTTTCTCCATGACGCCGCGGATCTCTCCATGGATGCGTTCGACCTCGTCGAGGCCGATCTGGTGGATCTGCGCCGGGGTGAGGTCGGTGGTCGTAGACCGTTGCACGTTGAACGCGTACCACGCTTCGCCATTGGGCAGGGCGCCCAGTCCCGAAGTCTCGCGCGTCTCCGGCATGTAATCCCCGGCGACGTATTCGCGAAGCTCGCGGTAAGCCGGCATCAGCTCCTGCCCGATCATCTCGCGGTATTCTGCGGTTATGCGTTCACGGTCTTCGTCGGAAAACGATTCCGGCATGTTCGCGATCGGCATCCAGAAAAGGGTGTCCTCGGGCTTGTCCTTGATCAGCGCATCGAGCTGCGAGACGACATTGCCCATCAAGGTCTCAGGCTGTACGACGCCGGCCTCCACACCCTCCTTCATGTTGGCGATGGCCTGATCGAACACCACCGGGATGCGCGAAGCGCGCTTTCGCCAGTCGGCGTAGTCGTCGACGGTCTTGAACGGCTGCGCGCTCGTGCCGGAGCCGAACTGCGCCGTCAGGCCAGCGAGGTTGCGGAACTGGTCGATGGGCAGCAGCCAGTCCGGGAATTCCTCCGCGGCGAGCTCCTGTTTCGCATCGCGCACGAAGATCTGGTAGCTGATCAGATCCTGACCTTCCAGGCCTTCGGGGCCGATCGATTCGACCTTCTCCAGCCAGCGCGTGTTGAAGTCGTGCGTCTTCTGACGGTAGTCCTCGGACAGAAAGTTCGGCAGCCGGTCGTTGTAGCGTGGGTCGCCCTGGAAGGTCGCAGCCACCGGGTTGAGCTCGAGAAACTCCTCCCAGTATTGCGCGTAGAGCGTGTCGAGGCGGGCGGCCTTGTCGCCCCGCGCCGGCTGCGCGGTGGCAGCATCGGCCGGGGCGGCGCTGGAAGTCGGAGGGCTGTCACAGCCGGCAAGGGCCGCGGCCAGCGCGGGAACGAGCAGGTAAATTTTGAGCGTCATCGCGATTTTTCCTTCACTTTCCGATAGCTGCAATCTGAGTCTGATGTCCGGGCGGCGGGTAAGGTTCAAATCCATCGGGGCGCCGCCGCCGTGTCGAAAATGCTCCTGTTCATTCGACGAGTAGGTAAGAGGCATTTGAGCGGCAATTCATTCACAGGAGCATGACAGTGGCTGGCGAAAATCGAGTACCGGAGTTGGAACCTGGCGTGATCGTGCTGGGCGCGGCTTATATCGGCACTTTGCTGACGTTGGTGGCCTGGGTGGCAGGGATTTGAGTGGCGGAGAGGTGGGATTACTGCACGTCCCTGTGCTTCGCCCTTCGGGCCGGCCTTCGGCCGTTCAAATTCGCTCCCGGCGAATTTGTCGAACCCGATTGTTCATGATCGTGGGTTCGAATTTTCACTTCCGGAAAGTCCTCATTCTGTTTGTGTAATCCGCATCCTGAAATCTGAGTGGCGGAGAGGGTGGGATTCGAACCCACGATACGGTGTTACCGCATACCTGATTTCCGGTCAGGCGCCTTCGACCGCTCGGCCACCTCTCCGATATTTTCGTCATCTCACGGCAGCTCTGCCTCCGGCTCGAAGAAGTCGGGCGGCTGATCCAGGCAGGGATCGTCCGGCCCGCGCTCCGGCGCGCTTTCTTCGGCTCGCGGGATGATGAGCTTCGTCGGGTTCTCGGTCTCGGCGAGATCCTCCGGTATCACGAGCGGCGGAACGCTGTGGGCGGACTCGTACACTTGCGGTCCCCGGCAGGAATAGCCCGAGCAGGCGGCGAGCGCAAGCGCCGCAAGCACGGTGCCGAGGATATTGCGCAGAGTTTTCCACATCGCCCTTCCCGTCATCTCAAGCTGTCACGAGCTCCGCAGTCCGCATGGCGCCTTCGACGGCCGCTTCGTGCCGCGCTTCGAGCGGCGTCAGCGGCAGCCGCAGGCCCGGCGGGATCAATCCCAGGCGCGCCAGCGCCCATTTCGCCGGAATCGGATTGGATTCGACAAACAGGAGCTCGTGAAGGTCCGCGAGCCGCGCATTGATGGTGCGCGCTCCGTCGGCATCGCCCGTGAGCGCCGCATCGCACATGTCGCTCATCAACGCCGGCGCGACGTTCGCCGTCACCGAGATCACGCCCCGGCCGCCGTCCAGAATCATCTCCAGGGCAGTGGCGTCGTCGCCGCTCAATATGACGAACCCGCCGCCGCAGGCTTCGCGGATCTGCCGCGCGCGCTCGATGCCGGGGGTCGCCTCCTTGATGCCCGCGATACGCGAATGCGCCGCGAGCCGGGCGACCGTCGGCGGCAGCAGATCGCAGCCCGTGCGGCCCGGCACATTGTACAGAAGGACCGGCACGGTCGCTGCATCCGCCACGGCGCTGAAGTGGCGGAACAGCCCCTCCTGCGTCGGCTTGTTGTAATAAGGTGTGACGACGAGCACGGCATCGACGCCGGTTTCCGACGCCTGTCGCGTCAATTCGACGCTGGCCGCCGTGGAATTCGTGCCGGTACCGGCGATTATCGGCATGCGCCCGCGGGCACGCTCGACGGCCGCGCGAAACAGCTCGAGCTTTTCCGCCGTGCTCAGGGTCGGCGATTCGCCGGTCGTCCCGGCCACGACGATCCCGTTCGTGCCCTCGTCCGCATGAAGCTCGACGAGCCGCTCGAAACATGCGTGATCGATGGCGCCGTCGCCGCGCATGGGCGTGACGAGCGCCACGAGGCTGCCGCTGAACATCTGCAAATCCGGGGAAAAGCCGCAGTGACGAATGGCGGCGATGTTACGGGCGGCTGCCGGTCACCGCAAGGGTCGAGCCTTTCGCCCGCCGGACGGATGGCAGTATAATTGCTTGTTTCGCCGCATCGCCGAACCCGTCCGACGACGACGATCCCCAGATGAACAAACTGATGGTCATATCCGCGGTCGGGCCCGATCGCCCGGGCGTCGTGCACGACCTGAGCCGCATCGTGCTCGATTGCGGCGGCAACATCGTGGAAAGCCGCATGACGGCGCTCGGCTCCGAATTCGCCATGCTGCTGCTCGTCTCGGGCAACTGGCATACGCTGGCCAAGCTCGAGGGCGAGCTCGAGCGCGCGGGGCGCAAGGACGGCCTGGCCATCCACGTGCGGCCCACCGAGAAGCGCCAGTCGGAGGAACCGCTGCTGCCCTACGCCGTCGACGTCGTCTGCATGGACCAGTCGGGCATCGTGTTCAATCTCGCGCGCTTCTTCGCCTCGCGCAATATCGAGATCGCCGAGCTCAATACCCGCAGCTACGCCGCGGCGCACACGGGCGCGCCGATGTTCTCGGTGCAGATGGTGGCCAACGTTCCCGGCAAGACGAGCATCGCGGCCTTGCGCGAAGAGTTCATGGATTTCTGCGACCAACTCAACCTCGATGCGATCCTCGAGCCCGTCAAGGCTTGAGCTCCAAACCTGACATGAAGAAGGACCAGCCCGACGGGCGTCGCAGCTTCGTGCTCGACACCAACGTGCTGATGCACGATCCGACCGCCGTGTTCCGCTTCGACGAGCATGACGTGCACATCCCCATGGTGGTGCTCGAGGAGCTCGACGCGGGCAAGAAAGGCGTGTCCGAAGCGGCGCGCAACTGCCGGCAGGTCAGCCGGTTCCTCGACGAGCTCATGCAGGACGCGAGCAAGGAGGAGATCGACCGCGGCATCGCGCTGCCCAGCGCCAAGAACGAGAACGATCGCACCGCGGGCGGGCGGCTGTTCTTCGAGACGCGTCCGGCCGAGCCTTCGCTGCCGGCGCTGCTGCCGGGCAACGGCACCGACAACTCGATCCTGAGCAGCACGCTGGCCCTGCAGGCGCGCTTTCCGTCGGTGCCGGTCACGCTGGTCTCCAAGGACATCAACCTGCGCATCAAGGCGGCGATCCTCGGCGTGCACGCCGAAGACTATTTCAGCGACAAGACGCTCGAGGATCTCGACGTGCTGTTCACGGGCGTCGAGGCGCTCGCCGAGGACTTCTGGGAAAGCCACGGTGACGATATCGAGTCCTGGCAGGAGAACGGACGGACGTTCTACCGCGTGCGCGGTCCGAACGTGAGCGGCTGGCACCCGAACCAGTTCGTTCACCGCGCCGACGGCACGGATTTCGAGGCGGTCGTGCGTCGCGTCGAGAACGGCGAGGCCGTGCTCGAGCTGGCGCGCGACTTCCGCAGCGATCGCAACGCGGTGTGGGGCATCTCGGCGCGCAACCGCGAGCAGAGCTTCGCGCTCAACCTGCTGCTCGACGCCCAGACCGATTTCGTCACGGTCCTCGGCGCGGCCGGCACCGGCAAGACGCTGCTGGCGCTCGCCGCCGGGCTCGCCCAGACGCTGGATGCGAACCGGTTCCGGGAAATCATCATGACGCGCGTCACCGTGCCGCTCGGCGAGGACATCGGCTTCCTGCCCGGCACGGAGGAAGAGAAGATGGAGCCGTGGATGGGCGCGCTCATGGACAATCTCGAAGTGCTCACGCACAACGAGGAAGGCGGCGACTGGGGGCGCGCCGCGACGCAGGACCTGCTGCGCAACCGCATCAAGATCCGCTCGCTGAATTTCATGCGCGGGCGCACTTTCCTGAACCGCTACATCATCATCGACGAGGCGCAGAATCTGACGCCCAAGCAGATGAAGGCGCTCATCACCCGCGCCGGGCCCGGCACCAAGCTGGTCTGCCTCGGCAACATCGCGCAGATCGACACGCCCTATCTCACGGAGGCCACCTCGGGGCTCACCTACGTCGTCAACCGCTTCCGGGGCTGGACGCATTCCGGGCACGTGACGCTGATGCGCGGCGAGCGCTCGCGGCTCGCGGACCACGCGTCGGATATCCTTTAGCAGGACGTTGAAAAACAGAGTTTTGCAACAGCCTGCTAGAATAACGAACCCCTGCCCCGCCGGCCGGTCTGACCTCGTAAGGGACACGCCCGCATGACCAAGCCGTTGAAATTTCTCGCCGCGCTGCTGCTCGCGGTCACCATCGCGGTGCCCGTGCGGGCGGCGCCCGAGACGGACGATCTGCCCGATATCGGCAGCCCGTCCAGCGCCGCGCTGGGGCGCGACGACGAAGAGCGCCTCGGCCGGCAGATCATGCGCATGCTGCGCGAGGCGAACCAGATCGTCGACGACCCGGAGATCACCGAGTACGTGCAGACAGTCGGCGACCGGCTGGTCGGCCAGGCGCAGAAGTCGAATTACGAGTTCACGTTCTTCGTCGTCGACGATCCACACATCAATGCCTTCGCGCTGCCCGGCGGCTACATCGGCGTCAACTCGGGCCTCGTGCTGGCCAGCGAAACCGAAAGCGAGCTCGCCGGCGTGCTCGCGCACGAGATCGCGCACGTCACGCAGCGGCACATCGCGCGGCGCGTGGAGGCCAGCAGCAAGACGGGGCTCGTGTCGACGGCCGCGCTGCTGGCCCTGATCCTCATCGGCGCGGCGACCGATGCGGGCGCCGACGCTCTGCAGGGCGCGATTGCCGTCACCCAGGGCGCGGCGCTGCAGCAGCAGATCAATTTCACGCGTAGCAACGAGTCCGAGGCGGATCGCGTCGGCATCGGCATCCTGGCCGCGGCCGGTTTCGATCCGCAGGGCATGCCGGCGTTCTTCGAGACGATGTCGCGCCGCCAGGGCCTTGCTACGAGCCAGATCCCCGAGTTCATACTCACGCACCCGGCGCCGCCGGATCGCATCGCGGAATCGCGCGCGCGCGCCGCGAAATATCCCGAGGTCGATGCCGAGGACAGCCCCGAGTACGAGCTGACGCGGGCGCGCATCCGCGTGCTCGATGCGGAGACCGCCACCGCCGCGCTGCGGGAATTCCGGGATCTGCAGGGCAGCGAGAATTCGGAATGGTCGCCGGACGCGCTGCGCTACGGCGAAGCGGTCGCGCTGATGCTCGCCGGCCGTTCCGCCGAAGCCGTGCCCATTCTCACGGAGCTTCGCGACCGCAATCAGAACATCATCGCATTTCACAGCGCCCTCGGTCAGGCGCAGATCCAGGCCAAGCAGCCGCGCGAGGCGATGGAAACGTTCGAGCACGCGATCGCGCTCTTTCCGCGCAACGTGCCGCTGACCATCCGTTACAGCCAGGCATTGATGCGCTTCGGCGAGCCGAAGCTCGCGCACAGCCTGCTGCTCGACCTGCTCAACAACGTGCCGCCCACGCCCGACCAGGCCCGCCTGATCGCGCTGGCAGCGAGCGCCGCCGGCGATACCGCGGACGCCTATTACTACATGTCGGAGTACCACGTGTTGAACGGCAATCTGCCGATGGCCGCGAACCAGCTTCAGCTCGGCCTCGCGGTGCCGGACCTCGGCGAGGTTCGGCGCGCGCGGTTCCAGGCGCGGCTCGATCTCATTCGCGAGAACATGCCTGAGAAACGCCGGCGTTCGGTTTTCGACGAGCCCGAGCCGGAATCCGAACGATGACTTCCCGTAGGGCCGGCTTCAGCCGGCCTGGCCGAATCAATTCGGCCCTGCAGTGCGCGGGCCGGAATAAGCCTGCCCCGGACCTCGATCCGGAGCGCGCAGCGCGTTTCCGGCGCATCGCCAGGAACACTGCGCTTATCCTTGCCTGCGGCCTTCTTGCCGCTTGCGCATCGGCTCCCGACCGCGAGGACGGCGCCGCCGAGGATGACGCAACGCGGGCCGATAATCGCGCCGAGCCCGGCGATCCGCTGGAGAAAATCAACCGCGTGACTTACGGCTTCAACGACGTCTTCGACACCTGGCTGCTGCGGCCGGTCGCCAAAGGCTATCAGACGATCACGCCGCGACCGGTGCGCAGGGGCGTGAACAACTTCTTCGACAACCTTCTGACGCCCATCGACATCGTCAACAGTCTGTTGCAGGCGAAGTTCGTGCCGGCCCTGTCGGAGACCGGGCGCCTGGTGATGAACACGACGCTCGGCATCGGCGGCATCTTCGACCCGGCGACCGACGCGGGGATTCCGAAGCACGATGAGGATTTCGGCCAGACGCTGGCCCGCTGGGGCGTGCCTGCGGGACCGTACATCGTCGTGCCGTTCCTCGGTCCGAGCACGGTGCGCGACGGGATCGCGCAGTATCCGGACTCGCAGCTCACGCCGCTGGTCAAGTATCACGACTCGAACGTGACCGGCAAGGCGCAGATCCTCTTCGGCATCGCCACGCGCGAGCGGTTAATCGGTCCCGACGAGGCGATCGAGAACGCGATCGATCCTTACATTTTCCGGCGCGAGGCCTATCTCCAGAATCGAGAGTACGTGATACACGACGGCAACCCGCCGCTCGACGACGAATACGACGAATACGACGAGTACGACGACTACGAAGACGAGGAACCGGCCGAAGAATAGCCGGCGCTTTATCGGGCCCGGGCTTTGTCCTCCTCGCGAAGGATCCGCCCCGTCCAGCGCTCGCCGACCTTCAGCAGATCCTCGACCTCGCTGATCTCCGCGATGGCGCGCATCTGCGCCGGGATGTCGACGAAGCGTATCTCGCGCACATAATGCTTCGCCCAGTTGACCCACTCGAGCAGCAGGGCGAGACCGGCGCTGTCGCTTTCCGTCACGCCGGACAGGTCGATCTCGATGCGCGCGTAGTCCTCGAAGAGCTCCTTGCTCATCTCGAGCGCGTCGGTGACCGTTTCGAAAGTCAGCTGACCGCGGATCGAGAACCTGCCGTCGCCGTGCGAATCGAACTCGAAGTGCTCCATCAGCGCTGTCCTTGCCCCTGCTCCGGCTCCAGGGCTTCGAGCGCCTCCGGGTCCTTCTCGAGGTCCGCGATCACGGTCTCGATGCCTCTGCGCTCGATATCGTTCTCGAGCTGGCGGCGGTAGTTGAGCACGTAGGACCGGCCTTCGATCTTCACGTCGAATACCTTCCACTGGCCGTCGTCCATGTGCAGGATGTAATCGACCGGGGCGCGCGTGCCGTCATCGAGCACGACCTGCGTCGGCACGGTTGCACGATCGCCGTCGCGTTCCTTGCGCGCGTCCTGCACGGTCATCTTCTCCGTCGTGAAATCGAGCAGCCCGTCGGCATAGGTGCGCACGAGCGACTGGTACATTGCGTTCTGGAATCGCTCGCGCTGCTCTTCCGAGGCACGCCGCCAGTGGCGCGCGAGGATGAGCCGGGCCGCATACTCTATGTCGAAATGCGGCAGCAGGATCTCGTCCACGATCTCGTACAGCTCCTGCGGCTTCGCCCGCAGCTCGTCGCGGCGCCCCTCCATGCTTTCGAGCACCCGATTGGCGGTCTGCTCGATGAGCTCCTTCGGCCCCGCGGCCGATTGCTCCGCCGTCTGCTCCTGCGAAGCCGATTCCGGCTCCTCGGCCATATCAGCCCTGGCGGCGCCCGCCGGCAGCAGCGCCAGCATCAGCAGGCCCGCGGCCAGCTTGCGTAGTTCCATTACCTTGTCTCCTCCGGTCCCTGTGAATCTTCGCGTCGCTGCGAACCCTCTGAATCCTGCGAGCCCTGACTGAACAGATACTTGCTCAGGAGATTCTCGAGCACCACGGCGGATTGCGTGAACTCGATCTCGTCGCCGTTCTCCAGATACCGGTCCGATCCGCCGGCGCCGAGGCCGATGTACTGGCCGCCGAGCAGTCCCGCAGTCAGGATGCTCGCGTCGGAATCCTCGGGAATCTGGTCGTATTTCGAGCTGATGTTCATCGTCACCACTGCGTTCAGCCGCTCGGGATCGAATGCGATCCTCTCGACGCGCCCGATGGTGACGCCCGACATGGAGACCGGCGAGCGGGGCTTCAGGCCGCCGACGTTGTCGAAATGCGCCGTGACCGAATAGCTGTCCGCGCCGATGTACGCCTCGAGGTTCGTCGTCTGCGTCGCGAGGAACAGCAGCGCGGCGAAGCCCAGGAAGACGAACAGCCCGGTGCCGATCTCAACTGCACGAGTTTGTTGCATGACTCGAAACCTCTTGCAATCGTCTCTGGTTTCTCAACGGCCTGCTAAAGAGTGAACGCGGTCAGCATGAAGTCGAGCATCAGCACGACGATCGCCGTGATGACCACGGTGCGCGTCGTGGCCCGCCCCACGCCTTCGGCGGTCGGGATGGCGTTATAGCCTTCGAAGACCGCCAGCATGCTCGCCGCGACCCCGAACACGAAGCTCTTCAGCGTGCCGTTCAGGACGTCCCGGACCAGATCGACGTTCGGCTGCATCTGCGACCAGAACTCGCCCTTGTCCACACCCATTACGACCACCGCGATGGAGTAGGCGCCGAAGAGCCCGACGCCCGTGAAGATCGACGCCAGCAGCGGCATCGAGATCACGCCGCCGATGAACCGCGGCACGACGATCCGCTTGATCGGGTCGACGGCCATCATCTCCATGCCCGACAACTGATCGGTCGCGCGCATCAGGCCGATCTCCGATGCAAGGGCCGTGCCGGCCCTCCCGGCGAACAGCAGCGCCGTCACGACCGGGCCGAGCTCCTTGATCAGCGACAGGCCGGCGAACGTGCCGACGGCCTCTTCCGAGCCGAAGCGCGACAAAGTGTCGACGCCCTGCAATCCGAGCACCATGCCGACGAACAGGCCGGACACCATGATGATGACCAGCGACATCGCGCCGGTGTTGTACACCTGCTGAACGATCAGCCCGGGCCGAAGCAGGGCCCGCGGCGTGAGCATGATGAGCCGTACGAGAAAGAGTTGCGATGCGCCGAAGGTCTGCAGAAACTCCCTGGCATTGAACCAGAGGTCGCGTATCAGGCCGTTCATTTTTCGACGCGCGCGAGCAACTGCTCACTGTAATCCGGCCCCGGGTAGTGGAACGGCACCGGCCCGTCGGCCATGCCGGTCATGAACTGGCGCACGACGTCGTTACGGTTCTGTTCGAGCTCGCTCGGCGTGCCGTAGCCGGCCACGTGACCGTCCGAGATCAGGTAGCTGGTATCGGCGACGGCAGCGATTTCGTCGACATCGTGCGACACGACGATGCTCGAGATGCCGAGCGCGTCGTTCATGCGCCGGACCAGGCGCACGACCACGCCCATGGAGATCGGGTCGAGGCCGACGAAAGGCTCGTCGTAAATGAGCAGCGACGGATCCATGACCATCGCCCGCGCGAGCGCCACCCGCCGCGCCATGCCGCCCGACAGCTCGGCCGGCACCAGCGACCACGCTCCGCGCAACCCGACGGCGTGCAGCTTGGTCAGCACGATGTGGCGGATCAGCCGTTCGGGCAGGTCAGTGTGCTCGCGCAGCGGAAATGCGCAATTCTCGAACACAGTCAGGTCGGTGAGCAGCGCGCCGTTCTGGAACAGCATGCCCATGTTCTTGCGCAGCTCGTAGAGCTCTTCGCGGGACAGCTTGGTGACGTCCTTGCCATCGACGATGATCGTGCCGCGATCCGGCAGCAGCTGCCCGGTGATCAGCCGCAGCAGCGTGGTCTTGCCGGTGCCGCTCGGCCCCATGATGGCCGTGACCTCGCCGCGCTTAACGTCGATGTCCACGTCCTCGAAGATGCGCTTGGAGCCGCGCGAATAGCACAGGCCCCGGATCTCGATGACGTTGTCGCTCCGGGGGGCCTTCTCGGCCTGACGGGCTTTTCGATGGAAATCGAACATCGGAAAACTCTCGAGCGCGCCAGCCCGGCGCGAGCGTGTGTCGTCTGTATCGAAGTATACGCGGACAGAGCGTGGGCGTTTGCCGCGTCCTGCCCGCGGGTCAGGACGCTAAGCCGCGGTATCCATCTCCATGGCGCTGTCGTACCGGCCGCTCCGCGCGAGGCCGTTGAGCTTCGCGCGCTTGAAAAACGCCTGCTGGCCGGCGGCGAAGTTGCCCTGCCTGCCGTGCCAGGCGTCGAGCGCCGGCGCCTGCAGGGCGCGGCCGTAGGAGAAGCTCAGCTCCCAGGGATGCGGCCCGAGCGAGTTCATGATGCTCAGGTGCTCGGTCGCCTCTTCCGCGGACTGGCCGCCGGAGAGGAACGCGATGCCCGGCACCTCCGCCGGCACGGTATTCTTCAAAACGCGAATGGTCGCCTCCGCGACGCCGCGCGGCCCCGCGCGATCGCGGGCCTCGGTGCCTGAAATCACCATGTTCGGCTTCAGGATCATGCCTTCACAGGCAACGCGATGCGCTTTTAGTTCGGAAAAAGTCAGCTCGAGCGTGCGCGTCGTGACCTCGTCGCAGCGCCCGATCGAATGCGCGCCGTCCATGAGCACCTCCGGCTCGACGATCGGCACGATGTCGGCCTCCTGGCAGAGCGCCGCATAGCGCGCGAGCGCGTGCGCGTTGGCGCGCAGGCAGAATTCCGTCGGGATGTCTTTACCGATCGTTATGACCGCGCGCCATTTGGCGAACTTCGCGCCCAGGCCGCGGTATTCTTCGAGCCGTTGGCGCAGCCCGTCCAGGCCCTCGGTGATCTTCTCGCCGGGGAAGCCCGCGAGCGGCTTCGCGCCCTCGTCGACCTTGATGCCCGGGATCATGCCGTGGTCGGCCAGGTATTTCGGGAACGGCACGCCGTCGCGCGTGCTCTGACGAATGGTTTCGTCGTAGAGAATGACGCCGCTGATGAAATCGCCGGCATGGGGCGTCGTGAACAGCATCTCGCGGTAGTTGCGGCGATTCTCCTCGGTCGATTTCGTATCGATCGTGTCGAAGCGCTTCTTGATCGTCGGCGAACTCTCGTCCGCGGCGAGGATCCCTTTGCCCTTCGCCACCATGGCCTTCGCGACCGAATTGAGCTGCTCGAGATTCATCGGGAACTCCACATTGACTGTGCCGCCTCGTCCGGCTCGATAGTTTACAGCATGGCGCTTCACTTGCCCCTCAATCAGGACTAAAATAGTCCCCATTGACCGACCGAGGTGCCGAGCGATGTTGCGCCTGAGCAAACTGACCGATTACGCGACCGTGGTGCTGGCGCACATGGCCACCGCGCCCGATGCGTTGCACAGCGCGGCGGAGGTGGCCGCGTGCACGCATCTGACCCCGGCCACCGTCAGCAAGGTGCTCAAGGCGCTGACCCGCGCGGGCCTCGTGAGTTCCTTCCGCGGCGCGCAGGGCGGCTACGTGCTCGCGCGAGCCCCGGGGCGTATCAGCGCGGCCGACATCATCGACGCGATGGAGGGTCCGGTCGGCATCACGGAGTGCAGCACCGACCACAGCCTTTGCGAGCTGGAGGCGATCTGCAAGACCAGCCACGCCTGGCAGCGCATCAACCGCGCGATCCGGCGCGCGCTCGGCGAGGTCACGCTGGCCGAGCTCGGCAGACCGGCCGCGTTCCGCCCGCCGGCATTTCAATTGACGACGTCGGCCGCAGGCAAGGCGGCAACGCCGGCGAAACCCACCGGGCTTTAGATTCGATTACGGAACCATGGCAACCAACCAGCAGAACGTCGAGCAACTGATCCGCGGCAAGTACCGCCACGGCTTCGTGACGGTCATCGAATCGGACACGTTGCCGCCGGGCCTCGACGAGGACGTCATCCGCATCGTCTCGGCGAAGAAGAACGAGCCCGAATTCATGCTCGAATGGCGCCTCAAAGCCTACCGGCACTGGCTGAGCATGCAAGAGCCCGGCTGGGCGAACGTGCGCCACCCGCCGATCTCCTATCAGGACATCTCCTATTACTCGGCGCCGAAGCGCGATCCGAATGCGCCGATGAGCCTCGACGAGGTGGATCCGAAGCTGCTCGAGACCTACGAGAAGCTCGGCATTCCGCTGCACGAGCGGGCGAAGCTCGCGGGCGTCGCCGTGGATGCCGTATTCGACAGCGTGTCGGTGGCGACCACCTTCAAAGAGAAGCTCGCCGAGGCCGGCGTGATCTTCCTGCCGTTCTCGCAGGCCGTGCAGCAGCACCCGGAGATCGTCGAGCAGTATCTCGGCTCGGTGGTGCCCTATACCGACAACTTCTTCGCGTCGCTCAACTCGGCGGTTTTTACCGACGGCTCGTTCGTCTACGTGCCGAAGGGCGTGCGCTGCCCGATGGAGCTGTCGACTTACTTCCGCATCAACGAGGCGAAGACAGGCCAGTTCGAGCGCACGCTGATCGTCGCCGACGAGGGGAGCCACGTTTCATACCTCGAAGGCTGCACAGCTCCAATGCGCGACGAGAACCAGCTTCACGCGGCGGTCGTCGAGCTGGTCGCGCTCGAAGGCGCCGAGATCAAGTATTCGACGGTGCAGAACTGGTATCCGGGTGACGAGCAAGGCCGCGGCGGCGTCTACAACTTCGTCACCAAGCGCGGCGACTGCCGCGGCAACGACTCGAAGATCTCCTGGACGCAGGTCGAGACCGGCTCGGCCATCACCTGGAAATACCCGAGCTGCATCCTGCGCGGCGACCGTTCCGTCGGCGAGTTTTACTCGGTGGCGGTCACCAACAATTACCAGCAGGCCGATACCGGCACCAAGATGATCCACATCGGCAAGGACACGCGCAGCACGATCGTATCGAAGGGCATCTCCGCCGGCCGCGGGCAGAATGCGTACCGGGGTCTGGTCAAGGTGCTGCCGAGTGCGGAACGCGCGCGCAACTACACGCAGTGCGATTCGCTGCTGATGGGTGACCGCTGCGGCGCGCACACTTTCCCGTATATGGAGGTGCGCAATCGGACCGCGCAGGTCGAGCACGAGGCGACGACGTCGAAGATCGGCGATGAGCAGCTTTTCTATTGCCTGAGCCGCGGGCTCTCGGAGGAAGATGCCGTCAACATGATCGTCAACGGCTTCTGCAAGGACGTCTTCAAGGAGCTGCCGATGGAGTTCGCCGTCGAAGCGCAGAACTTGCTGAACGTCAGCCTGGAGGGCGCGGTTGGATAACCATCGTCCCGGCGAAAGCCGGGATCCAGTCATACAATACATTAAATTAACTATGTAGCTTAATCTACTGATATGCTTGAAATTAACAACCTGCATGTGAAAGTCGACGGCAAGGAGATCCTGCGCGGCCTCGACCTCGACGTGAGTGCCGGCGAGGTGCACGCCATCATGGGCCCGAACGGCTCGGGCAAGAGCACGCTCGCGCAGATGCTGGCCGGCCGCGAGAGCTACGAAGTCACGCAGGGCACCGTCGAGTATCTCGGCCGCGACCTGCTCGCGCTTGCGCCCGAGGAGCGCGCGCGCGAAGGCGTGTTCCTCGCGTTCCAGTACCCGGTCGAGATTCCCGGCGTCAACAACGTCTACCTGTTGAAGGCCGCGCTTAATGCATTGCGCAAGCACCGCGGCGAACAGGAGGTGGATGCCTTCGAATTCCTCGCGCTCATCAAGGACAAAATGCGCCTCATGCAGATGGACGAGAGCTTTCTCAAGCGCGGCGTCAACGAAGGCTTCTCCGGCGGCGAGAAGAAGCGCAACGAGATCCTGCAGATGTCCGTGCTCGAGCCGAAGCTGGCGATCCTCGATGAGACCGACTCCGGGCTCGATATCGACGCGCTGAAGGTCGTCGCCGCGGGCGTCAACGCCATGCGCTCGCCGGAGCGTGCCATCGTGCTCGTGACGCACTATCAGCGGCTGCTCGATTACGTCGAGCCGGACGTCGTCCACGTGCTGTCGGAAGGCCGCATCCTGCGCTCCGGCGACAAGTCGCTGGCCGTGACGCTGGAGGAACGCGGCTACGACTGGGTCCGTAAGGCGGCCAACGCATGAAGTCTTTCAACTCCATGATCACCGTCGTCCCGGCGAAAGCCGAGATGGAACCCGGTAAGACAAGAACAAGAAGATTCTGGACCCCGGCTTTCGCCGGGGCGACGAGAGCGGGCGGCTTTCGCCGGGGCGACGAGAGCGGCCGGCTTTCGCCGGGAAGACGATCCATTCAGAGATCCGTCGCTCATGACCAATCGCGGTAACGACCCGGTCGACGTTTACGCGCAGGCCTTCGAGCAGGCGCGCACCGCCCTGCCCGGCGACGACCTGCTCGGTCGGCTGCGCGAGCAAGCGTGGTCCAGCTTCGTAAGCCGCGGCTTTCCGGGGCCGCGCGAGGAAGACTGGAAGTACACCAGCCTGCGACCGCTCGCGAAGCGCGAGTTCCGGCTGTCACCGGCCGCGCCGGATGCCGTGCCGGCCGAACGCATCGACGCGGCGGCGTTTCCGGGCCTCGACTGTCACCGGCTCGTGTTCGTGAATGGCGCCTTTGCGCCAGCGCTTTCCGATCCCGCGCCCGATCGTGACGATGTCCACATCGAAAGTCTCGCGAGCCTGCTTTCGCGCGGCCCGGCCAACGCAACCATCGCGACGGGCGGACTGGCGCGTCATGCAGACATCGAAGCGCACCGTTTCGCCGCGCTCAATACCGCCTTTCTACGCGACGGCGCATTCATCCACGCTGGCCGCGACACCCGGCCCGGCAAACCGGTCTACCTGCTGTTCGTTTCCACGCCTGGCGCCGACCCGATCGTGACGCACCCGCGCGTGCTGATCACCGCGGAACCCGGCGCGAGCCTGACGGTCGTCGAGCATTTCATCGGCGTGGACGACGCGGCCAACTTCACGAACACGGTCACCGAGCTGGCCGCGGCCGCCGGCGCCTGCGTCGAGCACTACAAGGTCCAGGACGAGTCGCGACAGGGTTTCCACATCGGCAGCCTGCACGTGCGGCAGGACCGCGACAGCCGGGTGTTCAGCCAGCATATCGATCTCGGCGGTTATCTGTCGCGCAACGACATCCACGTCGCGCTCGACGGCGAAGGCGCGGAAGTCACGCTGAACGGCCTGTATCTCGCCGGCGGGCGCCAGCACATGGACAGCCACACGCGCATCGAACATTTGAAACCGCACACGCGCAGCAGCGAAGATTATCGCGGCGTGCTCAGGGACCGCGCGCGCGCCGTCTTCAATGGCAAGATCCGCGTGCACGAGGACGCGCAGAAGATCGAGGCGAACCAGACCAACCGCAACCTGCTGCTGTCCGATCAGGCGGAGATCGACACCAAGCCCGAGCTCGAGATTTACGCCGACGACGTCAAGTGCACGCACGGCGCGACCATCGGCCAGCTCGACGAGGACGCGCTTTTCTACCTGCGCTCGCGCGGCATCGGCGACGACATGGCGCGCGGCCTGCTGACCTTCGCGTTCGCGGACGGTGTGATCGCCCGCTTCGGGCTCGAGCCGATCCGCCGCCATCTCGAGAACATCGTCATCGGGCGCCTGCCGGACACCGAGCGCCTGCGGGAGTTCGTATGACACTGCTTCGCGACAGTCTCGCCGTGTCGGACGCGCCGCGCCCTGTTCCGCTCGACGTCGAGCGCATCCGCCGCGACTTCCCGATCCTGAGGCAGGAGGTCAACGGCCAGCCGCTCGCCTATCTCGACAACGCCGCGTCCGCGCAGCGGCCGCAGGCGGTCATCGACGCCGTGCGCTGCTACGAGGAACACGACCATGCGAACGTGCACCGCGGCGTGCACACGCTGAGCGAGCGCGCGACGGCAGATTTCGAGGGTGCGCGCGAGAAGGTGCGCGGCTTCATCAATGCCCGCTCGACGCGCGAGATCGTGTTCACGCGCGGCACCACCGAAGGGATCAACCTGGTCGCGCAGAGCTTCGGCCGCTCATCGTTCGGCCCCGGCGACGAGATCCTCATCTCGCTCATGGAGCACCACTCGAACATCGTGCCGTGGCAGCTCCTCTGCGAGCAGACCGGAGCATTGCTCAGGATCGTGCCGATCAACGAGCGCGGCGAGCTGGAGATGGACACCTTCGAGCGCCTGCTCGGTCCCCGCACGAAGCTCGTCGCCGTCGGCTATGTCTCGAACGCGCTCGGCACGGTCAATCCGGTGTCCCGGATCATCGAGATGGCGCATGCGAAAAACGTCCCCGTGCTGCTCGACGGCGCGCAGGCCGCGCCGCACCTGGCCCTGGATGTGCAGGCCCTCGACTGCGACTTCTTCGCGTTCTCGAGTCACAAGATGTTCGGCCCGACCGGCATCGGCGTGCTGTACGCGAAGGAGGACCTGCTCAGCGAAATGCCGCCGTGGCAGGGCGGCGGCGACATGATCCTGTCGGTGAGCTTCGAGGGCACCGTCTACAACGACCTGCCGTTCCGCTTCGAGGCCGGCACGCCGAATATCTCGGGCGCCGTCGGCCTCGGCGCTGCCATCGATTATCTGCAAGGCATCGGCATGGAACGCATCGCCGCCTACGAAGCAAAGCTGCTCGAGAAAGCGACCGCCCTGCTCAGGGAAGTACGGGGCGTGCGCCTGATCGGCACGGCGGCGCAAAAGGCCAGCGTACTCGCCTTCGTCCTCGACGGCGTGCATCCGCACGACGTAGGAACGATCGTCGACGCCGACGGCATCGCCATCCGCACGGGCCATCACTGCGCCATGCCGGTCATGGACTACTTCGGCGTCCCGGCCACCGCGCGCGCCTCGTTCGCGTTCTACAACACCGTCGAGGAAGCCGCGCGGTTGGCGGACTCGGTGAGCCGCGCGCGCGAGCTGTTCGCTTGATGGATCTCAAGGATCTGTACCGTGACGTCATCGTCGATCACAACCGCAGCCCGCGCAATTTCCGCCGGCTCGAAGCGGCGGACCGGCGCGCGCAGGGTTTCAACCCGCTCTGCGGCGACAAGCTCGAGGTGTACTTGAGGATGAACGGCGATCGCATCGAGGACATCGCCTTCGAAGGCTCCGGATGCGCGATCTCGGTCGCCTCCGCCTCGCTGATGACCGAGAAGCTCAAGGGCCGGACCGAGGCCGAGGCTCGTGAGCTGTTCGACGAGGTGCACGCCCTCCTGACGCGCGGCGCGGACGAAGCGGAACTCGCCGACCTCGGCAAGCTTGCCGCGCTGGGCGGCGTGCGGGATTATCCGTCGCGCGTCAAATGCGCAACGTTGAGCTGGCACACCGTGACGGCCGCGCTCGACAACGTCGAGCAGGTGTCGACGGAGTAACGGGCATGTACGGTTACAACAGCGAGCCGGTGACGCTGCAGCGCGACTGCAAGGCGGTGCTCATCCCCGCCGGCGACGAAGTCACGCTGCCGGCCGGCGCCCTCGGCTACATCACGCAGGCGCTCGGCGGCAGCTTCACGGTTTATGTCGAGGGTAACCTGTGGCGCATCACAGGCGCCGACGCCGACGCGCTGGGCAAGGAGCCGGTCCTGCCGCCGGAAGTGCCGCCCCATGCCAGCGACGCGGACATCGAGAAAGTGGTCTGGGATCAGATGCGCACCTGCTTCGACCCGGAGATCCCGATCAACATCGTCGATCTCGGCCTTGTCTACGAATGCGAAGTGCATACGCGCGGGAAGGACGAGCGCGACGTGCGCGTCAGGATGACGCTGACCGCGCCCGGCTGCGGCATGGGCGAAATCCTCGTGCAGGACGTGAAGGAGAAGATCGAGCTGATTCCAACGGTGGCGAAGGCCGATGTCGAGCTCGTGTTCGATCCGCCGTGGAACCAGTCGATGATGTCCGAAGCGGCGCGCCTGCAGACGGGGATGATGTATTGAGCGCGGAGTGGTGCGACGTGTCAGCGGCTGAAGACATTGCGCCCGGCGGCTTCGAGGTCGTCGATATCGCCGACATCGTCATCGCGGTATTCAACCTCGACGGCGAGTTCTACGCTATCGAGGACGTTTGCACGCACGACGGCGAGGAGCTGACCGGCGGGCCGGTGATCGGCGACGAGATCGTCTGCCCGCGCCACGGCGCCCGTTTCTGCATCAGGACCGGCGCCGTAATGGCGCCGCCCGCCTACGAGGACGTGCCCACGTTCCCGGTCCGCGTAATCGAAGGCCGCGTCCAGGTCCAGGTGGACACATGAATGTTGCGCCATCCGGCGAAAGGCGAATCTCCGTGACCCGGCGAATGATAAAGTTCCGTCTTCCCGGCGCGTCACCCCGGCGCAAGCCGGGGCGGGACCCGGAATTCTTCAATAAAACATGCTGAAACTCTCCCTCCTCCGCCACGCCAAATCCAGCCGCGACGACCCGGACCTGGACGACTTCGATCGCCCGCTGGCGGCGCGTGGCCTGCGCGACGCCCCCGAGATGGGCAAACGCCTGGCCGCGCACGGCGTGCATCCGGAGATGATCGTCACCAGCCCCGCGCGGCGCGCCACGCAGACCGCGCGCCTGATCGCGCTCGAAATCGCCTACCCCGCGCGCGACCTGCGCAGCGACGATCGCCTCTACCTGGCGAGCGCGCGCGACCTGATCAAGATCGTGCATGCCATCGACGACCAGCTGCCGCACGTCATGCTCGTCGGCCACAACCCGAGCTTCACGGACCTGGCCAATCGCCTGAGCGAGGGCGGCATCGACAACATCCCGACCTGCGGCTACGTCGAGATCGATTTTCATGTCGATCACTGGCACCAGATCGCGCCCGGCAGCGGCCGCCTGGTCGACTTCAACTTCCCGAAGAACACGGGCAAGTCCGCGTTCGTTCCGCCGGCGTTCCGCAATCCGGAGTAGATGACCTCAGGGCAGCTCCTTCCAGGAGTGCGGATCGATCGAATAGGGATGAATCTCGTCCAGGAAGCCCGGCTGTCCGCGGACGCGCTCCACCCACCTCACGAAATGCGGATAGTCGTCGAGCGGGATGCCCGCTTCCGGCGCGAGATGCGCGTATGCGAACAGCGAGATGTCGGCGATCGTATAGTCGTCGCCGGTAATGAACGGGCGGTCGGCGAACTGCCGATTCAGAATCTTCATAGCCTTCATGCCCCCGGCGCGCTTGCCGTCCACGAGCTGCGCCGGCCGCCGCTCCGCCTTGCCGGTCATGACCCAGTACCTGAGACTCCCCATCGTCGCCTGGACGTAATCGGCCTCGAAGGACATCCACTGCTGGATCCTGGCGCGCAGAAACCGATCGTCGGGGTAGTAGCGCGTACCCTCGGCGAGGAAGGACAGGATCGCGTTCGACTCCGCGAGCACGCGTCCGTCATCGAGGCGGATGGCCGGAACGGCGCCCGTCGGATTGATCGCCAGATACTCCGGACGCTGGCCCTCGCCTTCGAAAATGCTGACCGGCTCGGTGCGATAATCCTGGCCGAGGTGGCTCAGCAGCAGCCGGATCTTGTAGCCGTTCTGCGAAGGCAGATAGTCATAGAGCGTCATCATTGGATTTTCCGATGCGCCCGCGGCGCTTCCAATCCGATTCTTGCTCCGATACTCGGGCGTGCGTATCGGGTCCGGAGCTCAGGTCACCGCGGCTTTCGCCCGACGAACACTTCGTACGTGCACGGATCCAGTTCGGAATGATCGAACGGCAGACAGGCGGCCTCGAATCCGGCGTCCGAGAGCAGGCGGAGCCAGTCGGCGCGCGCGAACAAGCCTTCGACATGCCGGTCGTGCTCGACGCGCACGGATCCGTCGGCCTCTCGCAGCATCAGCGCGTAATCGACGGTATAGGTCGTATCGGCCGGATCGGGATCCGTCCACCATTCGAGGTAGCGGAGCGCCCGGCCGTCGTCGCCATCGTGACCGCCGTGCCCGATGCCCGGCCGGAATTTCTCCCGCACGTGATCCGGGGCGAACAGCGCGGCGCCGCCGGGACGGCAATGTTCGAACGCGGTCGCGATCGCCTGCCGCAGGTCGGACTCGGTGAGCATGTACACGATGGCGTCGTGGATGAAGACACAGTCGAACTCACGCTCGAGCCTGAAGCTGCGCATGTCGCCTTCGAAATGCTCGCACTCGGGGTTCAGGGCGCGGCTCTGGGCCAGCATCCCCGGCGAGGGCTCGACGAGCGTCATGCGGAACCGTTTCTTGAGATGAGAAGCGTTGTTGCCGCCGCCGCTGCCGAGCTCGAGCAGCGTCTCACAGCGGCCCTGACAAGCCTCCGCCAGCGCCTCGCCGTAGAACGTGGCCTCCTCGACGTAGTCGTCCGGAGACGAAAGCAGCGGCCACCAGCCCGCCAGGTCGCCGTAAATCTTCAACTCGTCCTGGTTCAGTAGCTGCGTCCGTCGAACGCCACGACCGGCAGCGCCGATACGTCGACCCCCTCGAGGCAGCGCACGTTGACCATCGCCGCCCGCTCGCCCGACTTGTCGGTGCCTTCGGCGAACGGCGCGCAACCGCAGTTCGGGCAGAAGCGATGCTTGATCTTGCCGGTATGGAACGTGTACGTGGCCAGATCGCTCTCGTCGGTCGTGAGCTGCAGCTTGTCGCGCGACACGGCCCAGAGCAGCGAGCCCCGTTTGGTGCAGATCGAGCAGTTGCACTCGATTACGCTCTCGATATCCCCTTCGACATCGAACGCAATGCGCCCGCAATGACATCCACCCTGGTAAATCATGTCGCAAACTCCTCTGCTCGAGGCCTCATCCGCGGGACGCTCGAAAAATTCGTAGATTGATGCCACCGGGCCCGGCGGGTCAAGCCCGGTCTGGTACGGTTGTTGCAGTGTTCGCGGCCATGGCGGCCGACAAGAAGAAGACCAGTGACGAAGGCGTGGTGTTCCTGCTCGACGTCGACAATACGCTGCTCGACAACGACCGGTTCAAGGCCGACCTGGGCGAGCGTCTGGAGCAGGCGCTGGGTGCGGTACAGCGGGACCGCTACTGGGCGATCTACGCGAGGCTGCGCGGCGACCTGGGTTACGCCGATTATCTGACGACGCTGCAGAAGCTCCGCATCGGCCTCGACGACGATCCGGACCTGCTGCAGATGTCCGCGTTCATGCTGGACTATCCGTTCGACGATCGCCTGTACCCGCGCACACTCGACGCCGTCGCCCATCTCGGCACGCTGGGCCGGCCGGTCGTGCTGTCGGACGGCGACGTGGTGTTCCAACCGCGCAAGATCCAGCGGTCCGGCATCTGGGATGCCGTGGAAGGCCGGGTCCTGATCTACCTGCACAAGGAGCGGACGCTGCCGGAGATGCAGCGCCGCTACCCGGCATCGCATTACGTGATGGTCGATGACAAACCGTGGCTGCTCGCGACGATGAAGAGCGACCTCGATGCGAAGCTGACCACGGTATTCGTGCGCCAGGGCCACTACGCGGTCGAATCGGCCGGCAGCGTCTTCGATCCGCCGCCCGACCTGAGCATCGATCATATCGGCGAGCTGCTCACTCTCGATCTGGCGGATTTTCTACCGTCGCAGCGGTGGCGCGCGGCGGCCTCGAACGAGGAGGAGGAGGAGGATTAAAGCATGAACGGGACGCGGCGACTGCACGAGTTCGGCCAGAGTCTGTGGCTGGACACGATCACGCGCGAAATGCTGGAGAACGGCACGCTGCAGCGCTACTTCGACGAGTTTTCCGTCACCGGCCTGACCTCGAACCCGACCATCTTCGATCAGGCGATCGGCGGCGGCGACGCCTATGACGATGCCATCAGCGAAAAGGCCAAAGCCGGGCAATCCGGCGAGGAGCTGTTCGTCGAGCTGGCCCTCGAAGACCTGCGGCGCGCCGCCGACCTGTTCCGGCCGGTGTTCGATGGCACCGAAGGCATCGACGGCTGGGTGTCGATGGAGCTGTCGCCGTTGCTGGCGTACGACACGTCGGGCAGCATCCAGCGCGCGGCGTGGATTCACCGGCAGGCGGATCGGCCGAACCTGTTCGTCAAGATACCCGGCACGCCCGAAGGCATTCCCGCCATCGAAGCATCGATCTTCGCCGGCGTGCCGATCAACGTGACGTTGCTGTTCTCGCGCGAACAGTACGTCGCGGCCGCCGAGGCTTATCTGCGCGGCATCGAACGCCGCATCGCCGCCGGCCTCGATCCGCGCGTCGGTTCGGTCGCCTCGCTGTTCGTCAGCCGCTGGGACAAGGCGGCGAACGACCAGGTCCCGGCCGAGCTGCACAACCGGCTCGGCGTCGCGATCGCCGGCCGCACCTATCGCGCGTACCGCGAATTATTGGCATCACCACGCTGGCGCAAGCTCGCCGCCACCGGCGCGCGCCCGCAACGTCTGCTCTGGGCCAGCACGGGAACGAAGGATCCGAAAGCACCGGATACTTTGTACATCGAAGCGTTGGCGGCGCCCGATACGATCAACACGATGCCCGAGAAAACCCTGCTCGCCCTGGCCGACCGCGGCGAGATCGATGGCGTGATGGCCGAGGACGGCGGCGAAGCCGAAGCGATGCTGGCGCGTTTCGCGCAGGCCGGCGTCGATATCGACGCGCTCGCGAGCCAGTTGCAGCGCGACGGCGCGAGGTCGTTCGTGGACTCGTGGAACTCGCTGCTGGAGCGCATTGCAGAGAAGAGTGCCGCGCTCGTCGATCGCGGCCGGCGTCGCGGCTCGGCTCGCGTGTAGGGCCGAATTCATTACTGCAGGGCCGAATTCATTCGGCCAAGCTACGCGGCCGGTTGAAACGGGCCCTGCCGAACCTCGCAGGGCCGAATTCATTCGGCCCGGTTATCATCCGCCGGTGCTTCCGGAAATCACCCTCGCCGACATCGAAGCCGCCCGCCGGCGCCTCGATGACCTGATCGTCCGCACGCCGCTGATAAAGCTCGCGATCGACGATGCGCCCGCCGAAATCTGGCTCAAGCTCGAAAACCTCCAGCCGATCGGCTCGTTCAAGCTGCGCGGCGCGGGCAACGCCATGGCGCTCGCCGACACCGCGACGCTTTCGGCCGGCGTCGTCACTGCGAGCGCCGGTAATATGGCGCAGGGCGTCGCGTGGCATGCGCGCCGCCTCGGTGTGCCCTGCACGGTGATCGTCCCGGATACCGCGCCGGAGACCAAGCTCGCCGCCATTGCCCGGCTCGGCGCGCGCACGGTCAAGGTGCCGCGCGAGCGCTGGTGGGAGATCGTCGTTTCGCACGATCCCGGCATGCCGGGCCTGTTCGTGCATCCGGTCGGCGACGCAGCCGTCATCGCCGGCAACGGCACGATCGGCCTCGAGCTGCTCGAAGACCTCCCCGACTTCGACACCGTGATCGTGCCCTACGGCGGCGGTGGTTTGAGCTGCGGCATCGCCGCCGCGGTCAAGGCGAAGCGGCCCGAAGTGCGCGTCTACGCCTGCGAGCTAGAGCACTGCCCCGCCTTTGCCGCTGCGCTTGCCGCTGGCGAGCCGGTCAAGATCGATTACAAGCCGAGCTTCGTCGACGCGATGGGCTCGGCAGGCGTTCTGCCCGAGATGTGGCCGCTCGCCAAAAAATTGCTCGACGGTTCGCTGCAGGTCGACCTCGACGAGGTGGCCGCGGCGATCCGCCTGCTGCTCGAGCGCCAGCGCGTGCTCGCCGAAGGCGCGGGCGCCGCGCCCGTTGCTGCCGCGCTCGCCGGCCGCGCCGGAGCGGGCAAGATCGTCTGCATCGTCTCCGGCGGCAATCTCGATCTCAAGGTGCTGCAGCGGCTCCTGAACGGCGAGGCTCTCGCTTAGCACACACGCCGGGCGCGCTTCGCAGG
>JBOIDB010000119.1:0-1667 GCA_050740235.1 Gammaproteobacteria bacterium | reverse complement strand
GGCCAGAACCGCTCCGGCAGCGAGTAGTTGAAGTGAACGCCGGAGATGGCCTGCATGGCGCGCCCGTATCGATAGCCGAGGCCGCGCCGGTATACCGTCTTCATGGTGCCGACATTGGAATCGCCGTAATGGGCGAGCGGTATGCTCGACTCCCCGGCGACCGGGCACGGCATGCTCGTCGCCCACAAAAGCTCGTCGCCGAGATTCTCGTAGACGAACTGGTGGATGTCGCAGAGGAACTGGAGCGTTTCCCAGGTTTCGCCGAACGGTGGCGTGACGAACTCCATCAGGGCCTCGGAGAAGTCCGTCGTGATGTGCGGATGCGTCAGCGCGGAGCCGAGCACCGCGGGATGCGGCAGGCGCGACATGCGGCCGCCCGGCTCGATGCGCAGCGACTCTTTCTCGAGTCCCTTGCGGCCGCCGGCGAGCCCGCCGTCCGCCGCGTGGCGGGCCAGCGCGGCCAGCCGTCGTTCGAGCGTCCCGTTCACGTCCCTGCGCAGTCGGTCAGAACGGAATCCGCCCGGTGAGCATGTCCCGGAACATGACGAAATCGCCCGCCAGGCTGTAGAACGGGTGCCGAAACGTCGCCGGCCGATTCTTCTCGAACGCGTAATGGCCGAGCCAGGCGAAGCCGTAGCCGATGACCGGCAGGAGCCAGAGCAACGCCGGCCGCTCCAGGAGCGCTGCGACCAGCGCCGTAACGAGCAGGAGCAGCGTGCCGGTAAAGTGCAGACGGCGGTTCGTGCGATTCGCGTGCTCGGCGAGATAGAAAGGGTAGAACTCCCTGAACGAGCCGAAGCGCGGCCGATCGAGGTTTTCGGGTCGAGTCATGAGGGCGTGGCGCCTGAACCGTCGCGGGAAGCGATTATACGGCCAATCATTCGACCGGTGCGGCGCGGTCGCGTCTGACGCCGCTGACGCCGTTTGCTATCCTGTATCGCCGCAATCGCGCAGGAATTCCCTCATGAACAAGGCTGCAAGCGCCCTGGCGTGTCTGCTGTCGAGCCCGGCCGCCATGGCCGGGGTGGTGTTCCAGATGGAGACCGCTATCACCGGCGAGGAGCCGCAAACGCTGGAAATCGCCGTTGAAGGCGGCAATCTCGCCATCACGGGTCACGCGGACGGCGGAATGGTCTACCGCGGCAGGGAAAATGCCATGCTGGCCATCAGCCATTCGGATCGCGCGTACACGGTCATCGACAAGCAGAGCGTCGAAAGCATCGCGAAGACGATCAATCCGCTGCTCGAGCAGCTCGAACGCATGCCGCCTGAGCACCGGGCGCAGATCGAAAGGATGATGGGCGCCGAGCTGCCCGGCAAATCGGGCTCGCCGACGCAGACCGAAGTGATCAACACCAAACGCGCCGACGAGGTCAGCGGATTCGACTGCGTGTGGTGGGAAGTGGAAGAAAACGGCATCAAGCTGCGCGAGATGTGCGTCACGCCCATCGGCAACATCCCGGACGGCGATGAGGTCATGAGCGTGGTCGGCAGCATGAGCGACTTCTACGAGGACGTGCTCGCCCAGTTCACGGCCAGCTTCGATTTCGCCATGTCCGGGAACCCGTTCGCGGACGTGAATGAAATGGAAGGCTTCCCGGTCAAGACGCGCAGCTTCCGCGGCAATGCGCTCGAAGCCGAGTCGGTCGTCAAGTCCGCAACCGAGA
>JBOIDB010000118.1:0-54363 GCA_050740235.1 Gammaproteobacteria bacterium | reverse complement strand
GAAAGAAATGCATCTCTGGGTCCCGGCTTACGCCGGGAAGACGATCGAAACGTGACGTCTCCCCGGTTGACCCGTGCGGAAACGCCCGTCGTCCCGCGAAAGCTCCCTCGTCTTCCCGGCGCAAGCTCTCCCCGTCGTCCCGCGAAAGCTCTCCCCGTCTTCCCGGCGAAAGCCGGGATCCAGTAAGAAAGAAATGCATCTCTGGGTCCCGGCTTACGCCGGGAAGACGATCGAAACGTGACGTCTCCCCGGTTGACCCGTGCGGAAACGCCCGTCGTCCCGCGAAAGCTCCCTCGTCTTCCCAGCGCAAGCTCTCCCCGTCGTCCCGGCGAAAGCCGGGATCCAGATAAGAAAGAAATGTATCTCTGGGTCCCGGCTTATGCCGGGAAGACGATTGAAACGTGACGTCTCCCCGGTTGACCCGTGCTGAAACGCCCCCCTACACTGCCCCGCGTTTATCCGCAGGAGACCGCGTTGGCAGCAAAACAAGGCTTGAGCCCGGCCGCCTACGTCGTGCTCGCGGAAGGCCAGCGCTACGAGCCGTACGTTGCGGCTCAGGAGCGCATCGCCGAATACTCGATGAAGTCGTTCGTGCTCGGCATCCTGTTCGGCATCGTGTTCGGCGCGGCGAATGCGTACCTCGGCCTGCGTGCCGGGCTGACGATCAGCACCTCGATTCCCGTCGCCGTCATGACCGTCGCGGTATTCCGCGTGCTGGCCACGACCGGCCGTGAGGGCACGATCCTCGAAGCGAACATGTCGCAGACGATCGGCTCGGCGTCGAGCTCGCTCGCGAGCGGCGTGATCTTCACGCTGCCGGCGCTGTTCATGTGGGGCATGCCACCGACGCTGGTGCAGATGACATTGCTCGCAATCTGCGGCGGCATTCTCGGCGTGCTGTTCATGATCCCGCTGCGCCGCTTCCTGATCGAGCGCGAGCACGGCAATCTGCCGTACCCGGAAGGCACCGCCTGCGCCGAGGTGCTGGTGGCGAGCGATGTCGGCGGCGGGCATGCGAAAAACGTGTTCCTCGGGCTGGCGGGCGGCGCGTTCTTCAAGTTTTTGACGTCGTGGGTGCGCGTGATCCCGGATTCGGCGCACGTCAGCGTGCCGTTTCTCAAAAAAGGCGAGCTCGGCATGGACCTGTCCGCGGCGCTGTTCGGCGTCGGCTACATCCTCGGCCCGCGCATCGCGACCGTCATGGTCGGCGGCGGCCTGCTCGCCTGGCTGGTCATCATTCCGTCGATCGCGATCTGGGGCGACGCACGCGTCGTGCCGCTGTTCCCCGAGACGGAGCAGTTGATCCGCGATATGTCGGCGAGCGAGCTCTGGTCGCGTTATGTGCGCTACATCGGCGCTGGCGCGGTCGCCACGGCCGGCATCATCACGCTCGCGCGCAGCGTGCCGGTCATGATCCAGAGCTTTCGCATCGGCGCGGCGCAGCTCAGGGAGCGGGCCGCGGACGCCGCGCAGTCGGTGAGCATCCCGCGCACCGGCGAGGATCTGTCACTCCGGTTCGTCGGCATCGGCCTGCTCGTGCTCGCCTGCGCGCTGGCCGGCATTCCCGCGATATTCGGCGACGTGGGCGGCCTCGGCGTGCGAATCGTCGCGGCTGTGTGCGTGATCGTCTTTGCATTCTTCTTCGTCACGGTCGCTTCGCGCATCGTCGGCCTGGTCGGCGTGACCAGCAACCCGACGAGCGGCATGACCATCGCCGCGCTGCTGGGCACCGCGAGCATTTTCCTGCTGCTCGGCTGGACCGACCTATCCGGCAAGGTCGCGGCGCTCACGGTCGGCTGCGTGGTGGCGATCGCCGCCTCGATCTCCGGCGACATGTCGCAGGACCTCAAGACCGGCTATCTGCTCGGCGCGACGCCGCGCCGACAGCAGGTCGGCGAGCTTGTCGGCGTGCTGACGGCGGCGGCGTTCGTCTGCATGGCCGTGCTGCTGCTCGCCGAGACTTTCGGCTTCGGCACCGCCGAGCTGCCGGCGCCGCAGGCGACGCTCATGAAGCTCGTCATCGACGGCGTGCTCGACCAGGCCTTGCCGTGGGGGCTGGTCGGCATCGGCGTCGGCATCGCGATCCTTGCGGAGCTGCTGCGGATTCCGTCGCTGCCGTTCGCGGTCGGCGTCTACCTGCCGGTCTCGACGATGACGCCGATCTTCTTCGGCGGCCTGCTGCGTCTGTGGTTGGAACGTTCGGCAGGCACGCCGGCTCAGGCAGCGGAGCGCCGCGAGCGCGGCGTGCTGCTCGGCAGCGGCTTCGTCGGCGGCGAAGGCCTGCTCGGCGTCGGCATCGCCGGCGTCGCGTTCGTTTACGGCGCCAAACCCGAAGGCATCGGCCCGGAATGGCTCGGCTCCGACGCCATGGCGATGCTCGCCGGCACGATCGCCTTCGCCCTCTTCGCCGCCTGGTTCGTCCGCACGATTCGCAAGTAGGGCGGGTTTCAACGGCCGAATGAATTCGGCCCTACGACTCGTACCAAAGGTCAAGCCTTGCAACCAGGGCCGGTTTCAACCGGCCATCCAGTGGTCTTGACAAGTCAAGACATGTCAGGGCATGCTTTCCGAATGGCCACCATCAAGATCAGTTCCAAGATCGAAGCGGCAGACTGGAAAGCCCTCCAGGACGTGGCGCGCGAGTCCCATCAGAGCATATCCGGCCTGCTGACAGAGGCGGTGCGCGACTACGTCCGCCGGCGCCGTGTGCGGCCCGACGTGCTGAAACACCTCGAAGCGTCCATTGAGGACAACCGCGAGCTGGGCCGTCGCCTTGCCGAGTAAGCGGCGCTCGATCCAGTTCCTCAGCGTCGATGAAGGCGAGAACATTCACCGGCGTCTCATCGAGGAGTTCGGCGGCCCGGCAGGCATTCGCGATCGAGGGCTGCTGGACAGCGCACTGCATCGCCCGCAGACCGGCTATTACGCCGACATCGCCGAAATGGCCGCGGCGCAGTTCGAATCCCTGCTCATCAACCATCCGTTCATCGACGGAAACAAGCGGGTCGCATTCTTCGCGACGGACGTTTTCCTGCGTTTGAACGGCTGGAGAATCGTGGTCGAGGCGGACGCGGCGCACGCGTTTCTCATCGGCCTGCTGGAACGCGGCGAATGCAACTTCCAGAACCTGCTGCCGTGGATTCGAGGAACGATCGAACCGGTGTCAGCGTGATTCGCCCGAATTCATCTGTCGGTCATCGGCGACAGTGATTACATAACGTCCGAAGAAATGTGCGGCGTCCGGTTTCCACCTCCGCTTCACTCGCCTATCATTGCAGCCGGTGCCCGATGGAAGCGGGCCGGACCGGAACCATCGGCCCAATTGATCCGGGGGGAATCAGGACGGATGAAAAGAACAAGAAACGCCGCGGCCGCTTCGGCGCGCCAGCGGGCCGTCGCCGCCGGCATCGCCTTTGTTCTCGCCTTCTTCGCAGTGCCTGTCACTGCGGCGGAAGCTGTCGCCAATAGTCAGCCGCAGATCGCGTCGAATCCACCGGTTGCCGCGCAGGTCGGCGTCGAGTTGACCTACGACGTCCAGGCGACTGACGCGGACAGCCGCGACACGCTCACCTATTCACTCGACACGGCCCCGGCCACGATGAGCATCGATGCCGCGACCGGCCGCATCGAATGGACGCCCATGAGCGGCGACGAAGGTGCCACGCCGGTCGTCGTGCGCGTCCAGGACGACGGCTCACAGGCGCAATCGACGACGCAATCGTTCGATGTCTTCGTCGTTACCGCGGAAAGCACCGAGCCGAGCCTCCTCTATTTCTCGACCAAGGCCAATACGGCGATTCCGGGCGTTCCCGGCCCCTACGACGACGCCGACATCTACCGGCTGGATCCTGGGACCGGCGCTTACGACAAGTTTTTCGACGCGCGGGACGCCGGCTTGCCTGGCAACGCGGATATCGATGCCTTCAGCGTCGTCGATTCCGACACGTTCTACATATCTTTCGCGCGGGGCGCCGGCACGAACGTGCCGGGGCTGGGGAACGTCTCGAGAAGCGACGTCGTGCTATACGACGGCGGCACATTCCAGCCGTTTCTCGACGGATCGGATGTCGGCCTTGGCGAAACCTTCGCCGAGAATATCGACGCCATCCATGTCGAGTCGGCTTCGGCAATCCTCATCTCCACGGGCGGGAAGCCGTCGATCGGCGTGTCCGGCGCGAACAAGGAAGACATCCTGCGCTGCGAAGGCAGCTTCGGCGCGACGACGAATTGCAGCTGGAGCCTGTATTTTGACGGCAGCGCCAACAGCCTGCGCGGCCGCGACGAGAACATCGATGCGTTCTACGAGCTCGACAACGACCTCTATATCAGCACGCGGGGTCCGTTCGCTGTTCCCGGCGTCTCCGGCCAGAACAACGACGTCCTGCGGTGCGCGAGCACACAGAGTGGGGGTCCGAAAACCTGCTCGTCGTTCCACCTCTTTCTGGAAGGCGACTTCTACGCACTGCCGGATGACGTCGATGCGATCGACTTCGCCTCCGGCGCGGTCAGCGAGCCGCCGCCGGACGACCTGTTCCGCGTCGTGATCCTCGGCTCGTCCACCGCGCGCGGCGCGGGCGCCAGTGCCTGGCGAAACGCCTGGGCGCGGCTTCTCAATACCTGGCTGAGGCAGAACACGGCCGAGCATGAAGTCGTCAATCTGGCGGACGGCGGCCAGACGACGGAGGACGTGCGCCCCGACGGCTCGAGTCCTCCGCCCAACCCGGATCGCAACATCAGCCGGGCGCTGGAGCTCGACCCCGACATCGTTCTGATCAATCTGCCTTCGAACAACGTGGCCGAAGGCATCCCGATCGCGACGACCATCTCGCACTATCAGGAAATCGTCGATGAAGCGGCGCAGCAAGGCGTGCCGGTCTACATGACCACGACCCAGCCGCGCAACTTCACGGACAGCGCCCAACGCCACCTGCTGCAGGATGAGGCGAACGCAGTTCGCGCCCAGTTCGGCACGAGCGTCATCGACATCTACGACGAGCTGACGGATTTCGGCAACGATCTGCGCATCAAGCCGATTTACGACTCAGGCGACGGCACGCATCTGAACGACGCCGGCCACAATTACATCTTCGAGACGGTCCGCGACAAGATCGAGCCGCTGGTCCTGCCCTGATCGAGGGTACGGCCTCCTGGTCGAACTTTTGGTCCCCCTTGCACGCACAGGACCTGATCCGTCGGTATATACCGGTATATAATACCCGGGTGACCGCACTTTCGCGAATTTGCCGCGCCCTTCGCGAAGCCGGCGTCCGTTACGCCGTCGCAGGCGGGCACGCAGTCGCGTTGCATGGTGCCGTCCGGGGCACCGTAGACATCGATGTCGTCCTGACCTGGAACCGTGCGACTCTCGTCAAGGCCGTAAAAGCGCTCGAGGGCACAGGCCTCGTATCGCGACTGCCCGTTACTGCAGACGAGGTCTTTCGCTTTCGCGATGAGTACATAGCCAACCGCAATCTCGTTGCCTGGAACTTCTACAACCCGAATGACCTGTCCGAACAAGTCGATATCGTCATCACATACGATTTGCGTGGCAAACGAACCAAACGCATCGATCTTTCGGGCGGGCCCATTCAGATACTCTCGATGAAGGATCTGATTGATATGAAGAAAGAGAGTGGGCGGCCTCAGGACAGAGAGGACATAGCAGCCCTGGAGAAGCTGCTATGAGGCCAGTCCAGAAGTTCCCGGATGAGTATCTCGAGCGCTGTCGGGAAATGTCACACGATGAAATTGCGCGCTTTCTCGAAGACTTCAGACGGACACACGGCGGGCGGCCGGCCCGATCGCGCCTGATCAGCATCAAGATCCCCGAGGACCTGCTTGCGGCCTTCAAGGCGAAAGCGAAGCTGAACGGTGTGCCTTACCAGACCCAGATCAAGAATCTGATGAAGGCCTGGCTGACGGATAAGACCGGGCCGCGGCCGTGAGCATTTACCATTCCCGAATCTGGCGAACGGACGTAATCTGGACTAGGCTCTAACTTGGACAGGGGGTGGTGAGCTATAACGCGACCCGGCCGCTGGTCCGGGTCGGTTCATGGGAGGAACCGAAATGGACAAGCCATCCATCGGGGAACCGGACGCCCTGCCGCGACGTCCTTTCTGCAACTGTTTCCTGCGTGCCTTTCTAGCCGGCCTCATCCTGTCTGCGGCAGCGCCTGGTGTCGCGCAGGAAACCGACGAGGACCCGGACGCCGCGGCGGCGGAGCTCGAGAACGTAATCACGCTCGGCACCCGCGTTTCCGGCCGCACGGTGACCGAAAGCATCGCGCCCGTCGAGATCATCGACAACGAAGCCATACGCAGCACTGGCGCGACCGAGACCGGCAAAGTGCTGCAGCTTCTCGCCCCCTCGTTCAACTTCTCGACGACCACCATCAGCGACGGAACCGACATCATTCGGCCCGCCACGCTGCGCGGGCTCGGGCCCGACCAGGTGCTGATACTGGTCAACGGCAAGCGCCGGCATCAGCAGGCGCTCGTCAACGTGCAGCAGACGATCGGCCGCGGCTCGGCCGGAACCGACATCAATGCGATACCGCTGAGCGCGATCGATCATATCGAAGTGCTGCGCGACGGCGCGGCCGCCCAGTACGGTTCCGACGCCCTGGCAGGCGTCATCAACATCGTGCTCAAGAGCGATGCATCCGGCACGGAGCTCGGATTCGAAGCCGGCCAGTACTACGAGGGCGACGGTGAAACCTATGTCGGCAGCATCAATCAGGGACTCGGCTTCGGCGACGAAGGTTATGCCAACCTGACGCTCGAGTACCGGGACCGCGGTGAAACGAATCGCGCCGGCGCGAATCTGTTGCAGGTGGACCCGCCGCGAGTCACTCTGCGCATCGGCGATGCGGAATCGGAAGATCTATCGTTCTGGCTGAATGGCGGCTTGCCGCTGGGTAACGGCGAGCTGTACGCGTTCGGCGGCGTGTCGCGCCGCGAAGGCGATTCCGGCGGATTTTTCCGCTCCGCCGAAGACGACCGCACGGTGCCTGCGCTTTATCCGAATGGATTTCTACCCAACATCCTCACCGAGATCGACGACGACTCGCTGGCCGTCGGCTACCGCCATGAGCTTGCCAATGGCTGGACCTGGGATTTGAGCGCCAATCGAGGTCTGAGCGAATTCCGATTCATGGAGCGCGGCTCGGTCAACGTCAGTTGGTGGTTCGAGCCCGACGGCATGGGAGGCATTTTTGCGGAGTCGCCGACTGCGGCGGACACCGGCACGCTGCGCTTCGAGCAATCGACGGTGAACCTGGATCTTTTCGGCGAAGTGGACTGGAACGTCGGGCCGGGCCCGCTGTTCGTCGGTGTCGGCACGGAATATCGCGACGAAGGCTACCAGATCATCCAGGGAGACCCGGTTTCCTTTACTTATGGACGTACCAACGACCGCAGCGTCGTGATCCTGAACCAGAACGGCACTATCGCCGCGCCTGGAATCCAGGGCTTTCCGGGCTTCACCCCGGAAACCGAGGTCGATGCGGACCGCGAGAGCGTTGCGCTCTATGCCGATGCGGAATCGGAGATCTTCGATCGCTTCGAGCTCGGCGCCGCACTGCGTTTCGAAGATTACACCGATTTCGGCAATACGCTGACGGGCAAAGTGTCCGGGCGCTACGATTTCGAGGCGCCGTTCGCGATTCGAGGCACCGTCTCGACCGGCTTTCGCGCGCCGAGCGTCCAGCAGCAGTTTTACAGCCAGGTGTCCACGAATTTGAATGCCGCAGGCGTGCTCACCGACACGCTCACGGCGCGTCAGGACAGCGCGATCACCCGCGCGTTCGGCATCGAGCCGCTGGAGGAGGAGACTTCGACCAGCTACAGCATCGGCGTCGTCACCGAGCCCATCGAGGATCTGAAGATCACGCTGGATGTCTATCGGATCGATATCGACGACCGCATCATTTTCTCGAGCAACATTCAGCCGGAACCCGGCAGCGAAACCTGCACCGACCCGGCCGTCTGCCCGATTGCCGTTTTGCTGCGACCATTCAACGTCGGTCAGGTTCTGTTTTTTACCAACGCCATCGACACGGAAACCACGGGGCTCGACCTCGTCGGCGAGTACATCTGGGATCTACCCAATGAGTCCGAGGTGATCCTGAACGGCATCTTCCACTTCAACGATACGGAGGTCGTCAACCGGCGTTCGCAGTCGCCGATCCTGTCGCCCGAGCAGCTATTCGACGCGGCCCAGGTCACGCTCGTCGAGGAAGGTCAGCCACAGGAGCACTTCGTCCTCAGCGGCACGTACAACTGGGGCCCCTGGTCGACGACGCTGCGTGCCAACTATTTCGGCGAGGTCTCCGGACAGGGTTTCACGCCAGGCATCCTGCAAACCTGGGACGCAAAAACGCTGGTCGACCTGGCGGTCACTTATGATTTCAGCGAGGCACTCAGCATAACGGTCGGGGGCAACAACATTTTCGACACCTACCCGGACGATTGGGACGACATGGGCGACCCGAGCATGGTCCCATTTCCGGATCTGGGCTTCACTCACTGCTGGGAGACCTGTCCATTCGGCGTAAACGGCGGCTTTTACTTTGCGCGCCTGAACTGGATGCTCGGCCGCCGTCAACGGTAGTGGTCCGAACGGCCGGGGACATTGCCTACTGAACCGGGGCTGCTTCTGGCAGCCCCGGTTTTTCATTCCGCTCAGTGCTTCGGCCCTTCCGCATAAGTGAGCCCGAAAGCCTCCGCCTGCTCCTTCACGGTCTCGTAGATTTGCCGGTCCAGTGAGTCCTTGCCTCCGCCGGCTTCGTGGAGATTCTCCGCCACATATGCATCGCGCTCCTGCGACAGTTCCCGTATTTGCCGCTGCAGCTCCTCGCGCTTGCGCGCAGAATCGGCGATCAGTTCCTTGCGCTCCTCGGGCGCCATGGGCTGCAGGGACGGCGGCAGGGCTTCGGTGTCGATCGCATCGAGATCCACTCGCCCGCTGGAGACGTCGTCGACAAGCTCTTTCGTGCCGAGCAGATTCGCCTCGCCGGCGGCCGAGGCATTGAACGCCGCGCGCCGCGCGCGTGACTCGACGGATGCCGACTCGTGCATCTTGTCCGCGGCCGCGACCTTCATGCGCATCATTGCCCGCTCCTCATCGCTGCCGTAGTAGAGGCGCGTCTCGTCGAGCGCTACCGAAAGCTCGGCGAGCTCGCGGTCGAAGGGCGTCGCGATCGCGACTGCGCTGCCGGCCTGCTCGACCTGGAAGAAACGGCCGTTGCCGAGCTGCGCGATGCGCTGCCAGGGTCCGGTCGTGATGCCCATCTGTCCGCACTGAATGGTATTGACGACGATGCCGGCCTGCTGCGCGTCGGCCAGCGTCTGCGGGAAAGGCACGTCGTCCTGGTAATCCATGTGCGGCGGCGCATCGCCGACCAGGAACACGACCTTGTACGCCTGCGGATCCTGGCTCCAGGAGATGTCGTAGATCGCCGCGCGCAGCGCTTCGTTGACGCTTTCGGGCGTGTCCCCGCCGCCGCCGGCCTGAAAATCCATCAGGCTCGCATAGACCGAATCGAGATCCTCGGAAAGATCGACCGTCCGCGTGACATACAGGTCGCCGCGGTCGCGAAACCCGACGAGCCCGATGCGAATCCGCGGCGTCGGCTGCGCCGAGGCCATGGTCGTGGCGATCGACCAGATTTTATCCTTGGACGCCTGGATCAGGCCGCCCATGCTTCCGGTGGTGTCGAGTACGAACACGACGTCGACCGTGGGCGCGCCGATCGCCTCGGTGAGCGCGCCCTGGTTCGTATCCGTGCGCGTGTCGAAGATCGACGTGCCGCCCTTCGTGTTCGGGTAGTACGCCACGGTCGCCGAAGTCAGGATGAGCAGGGCCAGGCCCAGAATCTTGGATCTCATGATGGTGTCCTCGTTGAAGAATTCGGATGGAGCTCAGCGCCGCGCCGCGAGACGGCCAACGGCTGCCTCGGCCATGCGCTGTGCGCGTTGAAATGCGTCGTTCTCCGATGCGGTCGCGGGGTGGACCTCGGCGCGTGCGCGGATCCGCGGCGGGATGGCCGCGGCGAGCGCCTGCACCAGGAAGAAGCACCAGATGGCGAGAAACGGGCTGCCGGAGCGGTTCGCCGCCCAGATCGCGGCCGCAGCGGCGAATGTGCTCAGGCCGAGATCCATGAGCGACGGAAGCGCGCCCGAATAGAAGTACAGCGAGCGCACCAGCCAGACGAGACCGACATGCACGGCGAAATACGCAAGCAGTGACGGCGCGAAAAGCCAGCTCGCGGCCGCCGCGCACGCCCACACCGCGAGCAACGTCACACGGCCGATGCGTTCGCGGCTGCGCGCGAACAAATAGAGCACGTAGGCGAGACCGAGGCCCGCGATTACGGCTTTGAGCGCGGCAAGCGTGCCGAGCATCACCGACAGCACGCCGAACGTGACGCTGCCGGCGAGCCCGAGCGCAAACGCCACGAGCACGCCGCCGGCAAAGCTCAAACGCCGGCTCGTCGCCCCGCCATGCTTCGTCGGTCCGCCATGCTTCGTCGGCCCGCCATGCTTCGTCGCCCCGGCGAAAGCCGGGGCCCAGTCGAAACTATCCTTCCTCATTTCCCCGCCCTCCGCTGCCGCTCGCGAAGAAAAGCGACTTCGACTTCGTCGTCGCTGACCGTTCCGCCGGTGCCGAAGCGCTGATCCGGCCCGCTCGCCCGGCCGGCTTCCTCCTCGACGAGGATCTCGGCCTTCTGCCGCATGCCGGTGAGATACCGGCGGTTCTCATCGAGCGCCGCACGCTGCTCGCCGAGCGCCTTCTCCGCCGCCGCGATGCGGCGCGCGAGCTCCTTCACTCTGCGCTCGGCCTCGAGCCGGCGGCGCATCGAGCTGCGCGCGAGGTCCTCTTCGCCGGCCTCGAAGCAGACGTCGAGTTCCTCGTCGAGCTGGCGCAGCGTCCCCTCGGTCTCCTGTTTGCGCGCCTCGTGCTGCCCGTGCTCGTGCGCGAGCCACTTCACCTGCTGCTCGGCGCGCGCGATCTCCTCCTCCATGTCGCGGATCGCCTGTTTGAGCAGCACGTCCGGCTCCTCGATGCGATCGAGCACGGCGTGGAAATCCGCCGTGAACAGTCTGGATATGCGCGTGATGAGTGGCATTGGACGTCCTCCTGTGCATTTGCCCGTGTGTCGATGGGCACCAGCATAGGAGGACGCATCGGCGGCCTTAAGACACGCGTCCGTAAAACCTGCGGGCCGCGATTTACAAAGAATTTACGTGGCCGGCGCGCGCCGGACGGCGCCGAACTGCTAGCCTTATATCGACGTCATGAGAGCGGACGCGTCATCCCCGGCAGACGCGGGGACAAACGTCTTCGTCGCCGCGGGGACAAACCTCTTCGTCGCCGCGGAGGCAAACCTCTTCGTCGCCCCGGCGAAAGCCAGGGCCAGAGATATATGCCACGCAAGATCAAACTGCTCATCGTCGAGGACGAGGCTGCGATACGCACCGGCCTCGTCGACGTGTTCGTCTATCACGGCTACGCCGTAGAAGCTGCGGGCGATGGCAAAGCGGGACTCGAGAAAGCGCTGAGCGGCCGGTACGACCTCATTCTGCTCGACGTCATGTTGCCGGGTCGCAATGGCTTCGAAATCTGCGACGAGATCCGCCAGCGCGACCGCGAGCAGGCAATCATCATGCTGACCGCAAAAACTCGCGACGAAGACATCATCCAGGGCCTGAAGCTCGGCGCCGACGACTATGTCGCCAAGCCGTTCTCGATCGCGCAACTCGTGTTGCGCGTCGAGGCTGTATTGCGGCGCTCACGCGTCGGGCTCGAGCTCGCGAGCCACATCCGGCTGCCCGGCGACGTCGAGATCGACACGCAGAATCTCGACGGGCGGCGCGGCAGCGAGGCGCTGTCATTCACGCGCCGCGAAATGGACACCCTTCAATATCTCGCGGCGAACACCGAGCGACCGGTGCCGCGCGAAGAGCTGCTCGCGCGGGTGTGGGGTTATGCGCGGCATCTCGATATCGAGACCCGCACCGTCGACATCCATATCGCCAAGCTGCGGCGCAAGATCGAGGCCGACCCGAAGATGCCGGAACACCTGATCACGGTCCGCGGCGCCGGCTATCGGCTGATCACGGAGGCCTGAAGTGCTCGGCTCCAAGCTCGGCGCGAGCCTCGACGAACGCGGCCTCAAGCTCGTGCTGGCCCTGTTCTTGCTCGCGCTCGCCGTGCCGACCGCGGTGCTGATCTGGCAGGCGTGGAGCCAGCTCAAGTGGGAAGCCCTTCATCAGCAGCGCCTCGTCGCCGAGGACCTCGCCGCGCGCATCGATGCGCGCCAGATCGAGCTCATTCGCGAAGCGGAGGCTCACTCCTTCGCCGATTACCGGTTTCTCGTCGTCGAAGGCGATCCGAGCGCGAACTTCCTGCAACGCTCGCCATTGTCGGGTTTTCCGGTCGAAGCCGCGCTGCCGGGGCTCGTCGGCTGGTTCCAGATCGATGCCGAGGGACGCTTCAGCACGCCGCTGTTGCCGCCGGAAGGCGTCGTGCCGAAAACGTACGGCATCTCAGACGACGAGCTTCAGGCGCGCATCGGTCTCGAGCGGCAGATTCGCGACGTGCTGAGCGAGAACCGGCTCGTCAAGAGCGAGCCCGTGACGCGCGATGTCGAAAGGCCGGTGGCCATGCGTGACGAGGCGGATACGGACGAGCGCTCACTATCTGCTCCGCAAGAGTCGGCTCGACAGGAAGCAGCGGCTGCGCGCGGTGCGCCGACGGGCTCGGAGTACTTCGACCGCGCTATCGCCGAACAGGCCTCCGATCGTTCCGGCATCGCTCGCGAATCCGAATCGAAAGACGAATTGGACTACGCGGTGCGGCCCACCGCTTCGGACGCGATCAGCGGTCAACGAGCGATGCCACCACCCGAGGCGGAACTCCCGCGCGCCAAGCGCAAGGAACAGACCGTCGTCGCCGAGCCCGTGCAGCAGGAGCGCCGCCCGGCGCTGGCCAATGAGGCGTCCGAACCGGCGCCGGTCACCATCACGACCTTCGAAAGCGAGATCGACCCGTTCGAGTTCAGCCTGCTCGACAGCGGGCACTTCGTGCTCTACCGGACAGCCTGGCGCGACGGGCAGCGCTACATACAGGGCGCCATCATCGAGCAACGGCCGTTTCTCGAAGACCTGATCGGGACCACGTTCGTCACCAGCGCACTGCATCGAACCAGTGACCTGATCGTCGGCTACGGCGGCCGGGTACTGAGCTTCATCAGCGGGGCAAGCGGCGCCACGTACTCACGGAGTCCGAAAGAAGTCACCGGCGAAGTGCTGCTCCAGACGCGCCTGTCCGCGCCGCTCGACAGCATCGGCTTGAGCTTCCACGCCGACCGATTGCCGGCCGGCCCGGGTGCCCGCGTACTCGGCTGGATCACGCTGATCCTGGCGCTGGTGTTCACCGCCGGCTTCTATGCGCTCTATCGTGCCGGGCTCGCGCAAATCCGCCTGACCCGCCAGCAACAGGATTTCGTGTCCGCCGTCAGCCACGAGCTCAAGACGCCGCTAACCTCGATCCGCATGTACGGCGAAATGCTCAAGAAGGGCTGGGCCGACGCGGAGAAGCGGCAGGCGTACTACGAGTACATCCACGACGAGAGCGAGCGCTTGTCGCGCCTCATCTCGAACGTCCTGCAGTTGGCGCGCCTGACGCGTAGCGACCCGCAAATGGATTTACGTCCGGTCACGGTGGCGGAGGTCATGGATCAGGTGCGGAGCAAGATCGAATCGCACGTGGAGCAGGCAGGGTTCGAACTGCGCATCGAGCGCGATCCCGACGCCGATAAGATGACCGTCGAGCTGGACACGGATTGTTTCGTGCAGATCGTCATCAACCTTGTCGACAACGCCGTCAAGTTCTCTGCCAACGCCGAAAGGAAGGCGATCGAGATCGCAAGCCGGTTACAGGGAAAGAGCAAAGTCGTGTTCAGCGTGCGCGACTACGGACCGGGCATTCCGAAGGAACAGATGCGGCGCATTTTCGGGCTATTCTATCGCGGCGGAAAGGAAGTCGATCGTGCGATCGCCGGAACCGGCATCGGTCTGGCGCTGGTCGACCAACTGGCCAGAGCGATGGGAGGGAAGGTCGACGTACTGAACCAGACCCCCGGCGCAGAGTTCAGGGTCGTGTTTCCCGTCGCGGCGCCGGGTTTGTCGGGCGGGTGAAGTCGCGACCGTTGACAGCCGCCCGATCCCGGCGTATGGTTATTTCTGTAATGACAGAAATAAAAGAAAAGACGTGAAAATCACCCCGCTCATGGAGAAGTACATCCTGCATTGGGGCGAGATGGGCGCCCGCTGGGGCGTCAACCGCACCGTGTCGCAGATCCATGCGCTGCTGTACCTGTCGCCCGAGCCCCTGCCGGCCGACGAGATCACCGAAGCCCTGTCCGTGGCACGCTCCAACGTCAGTAACAGCCTGAAAGAACTACAGAGCTGGGGCTTGGTGACGGTGACGCACCGGCTGGGCGATCGCCGCGACCTGTTCGTCAGCCGCGGCGACACCTGGAGCATGCTCATGACCATTATGGAGGAGCGCAAGCGGCGCGAGATCGAGCCCACGCTCACCCTGCTCCGCCAGTGCGTCATCGAGATGGAAGACGACAGGCAGACACCGGCCGAGGTGAAGAAGCGCATCAAGACGATGCTGGAATTCGTGTCGACGCTCGCGAACTGGTTCGACCAGGTCAAGGCCCTGCCGAAGCCGACGCTGGTGGCGCTCATGAAGATGGGCGCGGCGATCGGGCGGCTCGTACCGGGGAAGCGCGCTGCGAGGAAGACCTCGGCCTGAAAAAATTTGGCCGTGTATTTCTTTTTCGACAGAAACGACTGACAAAAGGAGAGAATAATGATCATCGAAATCAGCTACTTGATCTATCTGCTGATCAGCGTGGCCATGACCATCTGGGTGGCGCGTACGCTGAGTCACAACGGCCGCGTGTTCCTCGTCGATGCCTTTCGCGATCGCCAAGACCTCGCCGATTCGATCAACCACCTGCTCGTCGTAGGGTTCTATCTCATCAACCTGGGCTACGTGACGCTGGCGCTGCGCCTCGGCCAGAAACCGACGAATCTCCAGGAGAGCATCGAGTTCCTGAGCACCAAAATCGGCCTCGTGCTGCTGATTCTCGGCGCGATGCATTTCTTCAACATGTACGTCATCGCGCGCTGGGGACACAAGGCGGGCGGCTGGAAAGGCGTCGAGCGGAACCGGGCCGATGCCTACTGATGCGTCGCTTTACGGCAGCAGTGCCGAACGAGCATTTAGCATTCTCGCGTGGACACTTACCCTTCCCTGGATGCTGCCTGGATTCCTCTTTTTTGGCCTGTTCGGTGTGCATCAGCTCATCGAGCTGGAGAAGTCCGCGTTGCCCATGCTGGCCTTGACCCTGGCCGGACTGGTTGGGTTGACCGGCCTGTTGGGCAGCTATTTTGCTTCCGCACACACTAGCGTAAGAAGCATCGACGCGCGCACTGCTTGCCTGCTCGTAGGCGTTGTCAGTTCACTCGTGCTGGCGGGATACCTGACCGTCAATTTACTGCCCGAATTCGGGCTGACTCCGGCTGGCGTACTTTTAATGTTGTTGCTTGGTCCGATTGAATTTGTCTTGCTAGCCGCCGAGGGCTGCATGGCTGTCCGCCGCCTCGGAAAGGCACGACGTTGCGGAAACGGTCGGGCCGGTGCGGTGCCGAGCGTCGATTCGTTGATGTTGGCCACGACGGTTCTCATTGCCCTGGTCGTGCTCACGTGCAGCGGCTTTGAGTAAAGGAGTGACCGCCCTATCCCAATTGATCTATGACCGGCAGTGTCCGTTCTGCGACCGCTACAGCCGCAATCATGGCTCAAAACTCACAACGGTATGGAGAATTCAATATGAACACTGTTACCAGAGCGATATTCCTGATCATATTGTCGATGTCGGCCAATATTGCCAATGCAGCCTCGTCAAAGATCGGAATTCTGGTATTCGACGGCTTTTTGACCAGTGATGTCACTGCACCCATTGAAGTATTCGGAGCAGCCACGAAAAAGTCTTGGTTCTCTTCTTATGAAGTCTTGGTTGTTTCCGCAACGAAGAACAAGACAGTCCTTTCCGAAGAAGGGCTTAGAATCATCGCCGATAAAACCATCCATGATGACTTGAAGCTGGATGTGCTATTGGTACCGAGCGCCTACGATATGGATGAGTTTCTGAGCGATGACAACTTGATCGAATTCATCAGGAAGCAGCGACAGTCCGCGTCCTGGATGGCGAGCAATTGCTCGGGCGCATTTTTGTTGGCTGAAGCCGGTATTCTCGACGGGAAGAATGCGACCACCTGGGCGGGCGGTGAAGAAGACCTCGCTGATTCATATCCGGATGTAAAAGTCCAATATGATCAAAACGTAGTAATAGATGACAATGTCATTACCTCCAATGGCGGGCCAGTCAGTTATCAAGCAGCATTTGCGTTGTTAGCAAGGTTGAGCTCGGAAAAGTTTGCTGAAGAAATATCAAAATCGATCCAATTCAACAGGCTGGAACGTGCGTTCAGGCCATAACGAGTTGCTGCACTCGAAAAGATTGTGCGATCGGAACCATGAGCGATCGACCGATCCAACTGATCTACGACCGGCAGTGCCCGTTCTGCGACCGGTACAGCCGCCTGATTGGCATACGGAAGGCAGTCGGCGATCTCGAGCTGGTCGACGCGCGCCAGCCCGGCCCCGGGATGGAGCGCGTGACGGCGCTCGGCCTGGACATCGATCAGGGCATGGTGCTGATCGTCGGCGATGAGATCTACTACGGTTCCGACGCCATGCATGCGCTGGCCCTGATGAGCAGCCGCTCTGGCAGTTTCAACCGAGTCAACCACTGGATCTTTCGCAGCCGCACACTCGCCGGCCTGCTCTATCCTCTAATGAGATCCTGCCGGAATCTTTTGCTCAAGCTGATGGGAAAATCGAAGATAAACAACCTCCATCTTCCGGACAATTCTCGTTTCTGAGGCAACTACGGCGCAGGTCGCCGGGACCGACATCAGGCCCTTTATCCGTACTATCCGCCTCCCCGACCTCGGTTCGACCCCCCCGCCTTCTTGCCAAGCACCCCGCGCAGGTCTAGCGTATCGGCGTGTCCCGAAAGCTATAAGAAGGAATAAAACCATGAACAAGACTTTCTGGATTGGCTTAGTTGTGGTGTACGTCGTGATGCAGTGCGTGGGGTTCCTGGTGCACGGCGTCTGGCTGAGCGATACCTACGCACCGCTGTACGGCACGGTGTTCCGGCCCGAGCCCGAGTTCCAGGGCATGATGTGGGTGATATTCGTCACCGGCGCGGTGACCACTTTCCTCTTCTGCTACATCTTCACGAAGGGGTACGAGGGGAAGGGCCTCGCCGAGGGTCTGCGTTATGGGCTCCTGATCGGGCTGTTGATGTCCGTGCCGATGCTCGACCAGTACGTCCTCTACCCGCTGTCGCTGAATCTCACGGTGACATGGTTCCTCACCGGCGTCATCAACTTCATGATCGGCGGCGCGGTGCTGGCGGCGATCTACAGGCCGAGCGCGCCGGCGACGGCCGCGGCCGCAGCATAGCGAGGTAAACGGGAAGCCTCGCACCAGCGGGGCTTCCCCTGCCCCGGTACGACCGACGTACTTTCTGCGAGCTGTCACTGCGGTGCGGTGCGCATGGACATGCGCCGCAGGCCACGATCGCTCACGTCCTGCAACTGCTCAATCTGCCGGCGTTACGGCGCGATCTGGGCGTACTTCACGCGCAAATCGGTCGATTACCATTCCCGACCGGAGGCGGTCGCACCTTACATCTGGGGCGATGGCGCGATCGAGTTCTATCACTGCACGCTCACGCCGTCAGGTCGCCGGACCGACATAAGGCCCTTTATCCGTACTATCCGCGGTTTTTACCAACTCTTTACAATAGCCATGGGCGGCATGCGTTAGGTTGACGGAATTCCGGCGGCAATGCGCCCGCCAGCACGCACTCTGCGAGGCGTTCATCATGAACAACATCGGCAGGGCACGCTCGTCAGCGACTTTCAAGACCACCGGTCTGCTCATCGGCATCGCGCTTCTGGCAGTAGCGGCGCACGGCAAAAGCCCTGCTGCGTTTCACCTCGACCTCGAGCCGTCGCTGCGCTCGGCGGCGCTCGTCATCGCCGTTCGCGTTGAGGGTGTGAGCCCGATGCCGGTCGTCTACGGCGGCAAGAACATGCAGACGATCCATCAATACACATTTACTCCGGTGCGCGTCCTGAAGGGCGTCTACTCGCGTCCGGAGCTGCTCCTGACGAGCGCCGATCTGCAGCCGTACACGTACAACTTCGATCCCGCCGACATTCGGAGCGGCCAGCACCGGCTGCTGCTGCTCGGACGATCGAATATCGGTTACCACGGCATTCACCTCGGATCGACCGCCGAGCAGTCGTTTCCGGAGTTGAGCGGTCCGGGCGATCCGCTTCTCGACGCGATTGACGCGCTGCTCGCACTGCAGGAAGAGCACGACCGGCTTGCAATCGTATTGCGCCTGTCGCGTGATTTGCGTGAAGCCGGCGCTCGCGGCGCCGTCGTGTTGCTGGAAGCGCTCGATCGGCGCCGCTATATCGCAGCGCAGCAAGATTCTGCTTTCGAGGCCGCCGCTCAACACCTCGCTGCGGAGGATGCGATCCTTCGCGAGACGGCGGCCAGGGTGCTCGGCAACCTGTTCGAAGCCGACTATCTGACAAACGAGTCGGCCCGGGAAGCGGCTGTCGCCGCACTGGTGTCATCGTTGCTGAGACCGGAAGTGCATCTGGCCACGAGAGTCGCGGCCCTGCACGCCGTGGCTTCGGCGACCGACGCCGTGCGCGAGAACGAGGACGCCGTCCGTCTCGTTCAGCTCGACACACCGTACGACACGCTGGCCGAACGGTCGGCCCGCCTCGATATCCTCGGCCGGCTCCACGCGCACCGGGGCAACGCGATCGCGAGACCTTTCTCGGAGCTGCTGGCGAGCCTCCCGCTCGATGCCCCGGACTATCTGCAACGATCGTCTGCGCAGGCCTGGGCCCGGATCGCGGCTGCCGAAGGCGCCGACGAACTGATCGATCGTTTGCGCCGGAAGAAGGCAATCGGCTTGGACGGGCTTGCGGAGATCGAAGCCTTCGGCCTGATCCTGCCGAATGCCGCCGATCCCTGGCCGATGCAGCAGGCGCTCATCGAAACGGGCCTGACGACGCTCGAGAAGCGGGCTTTCGTCGAGGCCTGCGAAGACAGTCCTTCGCCGAAGCTCGTGACCGCGCTGTCGGGCATGCTCGATCCCCGTCATCCGGACTTGCGCCGCGGCGCCGCGGACCTGCTCATGGAAATCGATACCAAAGATGCCGCCCGGGCGTTCAGGCCGCATCTTGCGGAAGAGTCCAGCCTCGACTACAAGCTGGAGCTCGCCGGGTTTCTGGGGCGGCACGGATTCGACGACGGCTATTCATATGCGCTGGAGCACATGTCCGATCCGCGCTACCTCGAGGCCGCAGTCAAAGCCATCGCCGCGATCGCGAAACCCGGCAGTGCTGCCCAACTGCTCGAGGTTTACCGGACGAGCAACGACCACGCCTGGAGACAGGCCGCCGTGCGTGCGCTGGGGCTCCTCCGTCACGAGCCGTTTGCGGACGAGCTGACCGACCTCACGCGGGACCTCGGACACCCGCTCGCCGCACCCGCGCTCCAGGCCCGGGCCGACCTTGGCGACCATCGGGTGATGGAGGTCCTTCCGGATGCCTTGTCATCCCGCAGCGAGCCCGTGGCCATCGCCGCGGCCCGCGCTGCCGGCACGCTCATCCCGCAAGCGAGTGACCCGGAATTGCAGGCGAACGAAATTCTCGCCGCGTTGCGAACGCTGGCCCTCGACCCCGATACCTCAGAACCGGTCCGCCGGCATGCCCTCGAGGCGCTGGTCGCCGCCGAGCATTCGGAACTGGACGGCGTCCTGGTCGGCATGATTCGCGACAGCCGGCTCGGGGAAACGGAGCTCCTCGATCGTGTGCGCGAGCTCATGCGCGAGCGAAACGTCAGGATGTAACTGATCGTTCAATCCATAATCGGCCGCATTGACGCAGGACGCCCGTGCCGCGGCCGTTCAGATCACGATCTCGGCGGCGATCTCGCGCAGGTTGTAGCGCGAGCCCATCGCGTAGCCGTACGCGCCGGTGTTCGCGATCAGCAGCACGTCGCCCTCCCGCGACGGCGGCAGCAGGCGGTCGCTGCCTCGGGCAGGTGACGGACCTCGCTATCCGTCGATCGCGGCAGTGCCGGAACCGGTATCGGCCTGGCGCTGGTGGATCAGTTGACCAGAGCCATGGGTGGAAAGGTCGACGTGTTGATCCACGCGCCCGGCGCGGAATTCAGGGTACTTTTTTCCGACACATCGCGATTCGGGTCTTGAGATCAGACCAGCCATCCCGCGTCGAGACTCGAGGTTCTCAGCGCAAAATCATGCGCCTGTCGCGGGCTTCGACGCGGCCGCGGCCCTTATGCCGAACTGCCGACTACTGTTCCGGCCTGCAGCGCGCCGGCCGATACTTCATTTCCAACGTGCCTCCGAAGCAGTGCCAGACGATGCTGCCGTCGTCCTCCTGCCAGGCGCCCACGACGATCGTCTCGCCATCGAGCAGGGCACTTTCGCTTCGCAGCACCAGCTCGAAACCTTCTTCCAGGATCTGAATCCGTTGAACCGGTCCGGACTCCAGCACGTCCGACAGGCCGATGTCGCTGAGCGATTCGGGATAAGCGAGGTACTCGTCGACGTAATCACTCGCGGCATTCTGGACCTCGGCGACGACGGGCATTGCCGCGGCGACCTGCGCGCGCAGCGTGTAATCCTGATACGCGGGAATCGCAATGGCCCCGAGGATGCCGATGATCGCAATCAGTATGAGGAACGAAGCTGCACCTCCGGCCGCGCCGAAACGCGGAGTCAGGGCGGCCAGGATGCCTGCAATGAAGCTGCGGGAAGGCGCTGCATATCGAGATGACGGCACGCCTTCCGCGCCGCTGATCGCCGCCACGTGCGCCAGGCGCTTGCACAGCCAGGGGTAATCGCTGGTGAACTCGTGATAGGACATCCAGAAGCCGCTCGTGTAGCGCTGCTGATCGATGAAGTGCTGAACGTTGACCTGCGACAGTTTCTCGCCGCCCGTCCCGAGGACGGCAAGCGCGGCAAGCGCATCGTCGCGCGATTTCGAGGCAGCCAGGCCATGCAGGTCGCAGGTGTACTCCTGCGCCCGGCGATACGCCGCCCCCAGCAGCGGAAGAATCGACGCCGGCAACTTCAACCACTGCAGGTTCAGGTGGCCGCGCTTGATATGCCCGAGCTCGTGCCCGAAATAGAAACGGAGCGCATCCGGCCGCGAACGGAGCGCTTCCACGATGCTGCTATAGAGAACCACATAATGCCGACGCAGGAATCTCGTCGCCAGCGCGTTCAGGATGCCGTCGCTCATCATCAGGTACGCTGTGGGCGGATCGTTGATGCCCAGTCTCTCGCACGCTTCGCGGTACTGCATGTGCAGCTCCGGAAACTGCCGTTCGCTCAGCTCGACCGTGTTACCGCGCAGGTACGCAATGAACCCAGACTGAGCGAACAGGTAAATGATGAAGAACATTGCGCCATAAAGGAGCACGACGCCGACGGTACCCAGGATCAATGCGAGCCATACGACGGTGCCTATGACGGCGGATACTGCGAACAGCGGCTTCTCGGACTTGTAAACCAGTTCCATCGACCCCCCTTTGGTAATCCCAGTGCGAGCGAGTCGCCATTCCTGTCGAATCTCCGTTTTTTCCGGACTCGGGCAGATTGGGAAGGCGAAAGCGGATTGTCCTGCCTGAGCGGACACCGACTGTGACCCACGGCACACTTTCGCGCATTGGGTCATCTTGGGTAGCCCCGCCGCCTGGAAGCGGCACCTCCGGAACCGCCGGATCTTTCGCAGACGGGCTCTGGCCAGGCTGCTCTATCCTCTACTAAGATGCTGCCAAAATCTTCTGCTCAAGCTGATGGGCAGATCGAAGGTCAACAACTTACAACTGCCCCACAATGATCGATTCTGATGAAGGAGACGATATGAGCTTATCCATGTACCAGTCGCTCGTGCCCGTCGCGATTCGCATGCTCGGTAATCTCGCAGCCGTCCTCGAGAAGGCCGAGTCGGACGCGAAAGCCAGGAATATCGACCCGGCCGTGATGACCGGCGCCCGGCTCTATCCGGACATGCTTCCGCTGACTGCGCAGGTGCAGATCGCCACCGACATCGTATCCCGCGCGGCGACGCGCCTCGCCGGCAAGGACCCCGCCAGCGTGCCGGACACGGAATCGACCTTCGCCGAGCTCGGCGATCGCATCCGCCGCGCGAGCAAACATCTAGAGGCGTTCAAGGCCGAGCAGATCGACGGCTCGGAGGAACGCTCGATCAGCTTCACGGTCGGCGGCCATGACATGAGCTTCAACGGACGGGATTATCTGCTGAATTTCGTGCTGCCCAATTTTTATTTTCACGTCACGACGGCGTACGATATTTTGCGGCACAACGGCGTGGCGCTCGGGAAGAGGGATTTTCTGGGAAGCATCTGAAGGGATGCCAGCAGGCACTTGGAAGTCAATTGTCGACATTTGACAATTCGACCATTGGACACGCGGGGTTCGCCGAGTGGATCAACATCCGGAATGATGTGTGCGGCATCCAACAGCTCGGCATGACGCAGCCTGCATATCGCGCAGAGTTCCTTGTAGGCTAGAAGGACGCGATCACGGAAAGCGCATTGGTGTAATCGCTGTCGGGTGGACCGGGTCGCGTATCGGCGTTGCAGATTGTTTTCGGCCACGCCGAGCGGGTCTTCTCGAACTTGATATGTGCGGTCAACGTCAATGTGAAATGAAAGGGACGCCGGGTCGTCGTCGATCACATAGGCCGGCCATGCTGCCAAATAGCGTCCAACTACCGTCCCATGGAAATAAATGAGAGGTATCTTATCTCGCATTGCGCGTCGGACGGCCTGATTATCGGGATGCTGTGGATCAGTCCCGCGATACCGATAGATTACGGAACCATCGGGTTGAAATCCGTCGTCATAGGGACGCAGGCGTCCTGGCTTTGGACCGACAACGCGGGCACCATATACTTCTGCAACCATGTCACTGCTGACCTGCGACGACCTCTCTCTCGAATTCGGCGACCAGACCCTCCTCCGCCACGCCTACGTCTCCATCGACCCCGCCGAGCGCATCTGCCTGATCGGCCGCAACGGCGCCGGCAAGACGACGCTGATGAAGCTCATCACGGGCGAGATCCAGCCGGACTCGGGCGAGATCCGTTACAAGCAGGCGCTGCGAATCAGTCAGCTCCAGCAGGCGCTGCCGGGCGAGCTGCATCTCACCGTCCACGAGTACGTCGCCGGCGGACTGGCGCATCTCGGCCGGCTGATCGACGAATACCGCGCCAGGTCTCATGAAGTCACAGACAAGGCCGCCCTGCGCGACCTCGAGCAATTGCAACATCGCATCGAGGCCGAAGGTGGCTGGAATCTCGACAAGCGTGTCGCGACCGTGCTCACCGAGCTGGGACTGCCCGCGGAAAAACACCTGAAAGACCTCTCCGGCGGCTGGCAGCGCCGCGTCGGCCTCGCCCGCGCGTTGGTCTCGAACCCCGAGCTGCTGCTGCTCGACGAGCCGACCAATCACCTCGACCTGGCCGCCATGACCTGGCTCGAGGACCGCGTACGCAATTACCCCGGTGCGGTGCTCTTCATCACTCACGACCGCGCGCTGCTGCAACGGATCGCAACCCGCATCGTCGAGCTCGACCGTGCGCGGCTCATGAGCTGGCCGGGCGATTACCGTAATTTCCTGCGCCGCAAGGAGGAAGCGCTCGACGCGGAGGCGAAGGACAAGGCCGAGTTCGAGAAGAAGCTGGCGGAGGAGGAAGTCTGGATCCGCCAGGGCATCCAGGCGCGCCGCACGCGCAACGAAGGCCGCGTGCGCGCCCTGCTCGCGCTGCGCGCGGAGTACGCCGAACGCCAGCGAATGAAGGCGCAGGCGAAGGCGCGCATCCACATCGAGCAGGCCGACGCCGAGTCCGGCCGCAAGGTGATCGAGCTCAACAACGTCAGCCACGGTTACGACGACCGGCTGCTCATCGACCGCCTCACGATGAAGGTGATGCGCGGCGATCGCATCGGTCTGATCGGCAACAACGGCGTCGGCAAGAGCACGCTGCTGCGCATCATGCTCGGCGAGGCGAAACCCGATGCCGGCACCGTCAAGCTCGGCACCAACCTCGAGATCGGCTACTTCGATCAGATGCGCCGCGAGCTCGATCCCGAGAAGACCATCGCCGAGGTCGTCGGCGACGGCCGCGACTACATCACGCTGAACGGCAAGAAGCGCCACGTCATCGGCTACCTGCGCGGCTTCCTCTTCGAGGCCCAGCGCGCGATGACGCCGATCAAGGCGATCTCGGGCGGCGAGCGCAATCGCGTGATCCTCGCGCGCCTCTTCACCCGCCCGACCAACCTGCTGGTCCTCGACGAGCCGACCAACGATCTCGACATCGAAACTCTGGAAGTGCTCGAGGACCGCCTGATCGAATACCAGGGCACGCTGATCATCGTCACTCATGACCGCGAGTTCCTCGACAACGTCGTCACGAGCACGCTGGTGTTCGAGGACGACGGCAAGGTGCGCGCCTACCCGGGCGGCTTCAGCGACTGGGCGCGCAAGGGCAGGCAGCTCACCGAGGCCGACGATCCCAACCGTGAAACACGCCAATCGCGTGCCGGGGCCAGCGCGAAACGCCAGTCCGGCCGGCCGAAGAAGCTGAGTTACAAGTTCAAGCGCGAGCTCGAGCAGCTGCCGCGGAAGATTGCCTCCCTCGAAGCGGAAATCGCCGGGCTCGAGGCCGAGATCGCAGATCCGGCGTTCTACGCACAGTCCTTCGAGGACATCGTGCAGCCCACGCTGGCGCGGCTGGATGCTCAACGCCACGAGCTGGAGAAGCACTTCGAGCGCTGGGCCGAGCTCGAGGCCTTGTCGAGCCCGCCTTAGATTTCGTCGCGCGGCTGGCAACAGCGCTGCCGGCCCGGCATGATAGGCGCCGCCGCGCAGCCCGGGGAGCGACCGCCGCATGATCACGATCTATACGATGCACGAGGGCGTGCTGCGCGCTACTTCGATGACCGCGGCCGGCACGCTGCCGCCGGACACGATGTGGATCGACCTGTTCCAGCCGGATGCCGACGAGGAACGGCAGGTCGAGTCCGCGCTGGGCATCGACGTGCCCACGCGCGAGGAGATGGTGGAAATCGAAGTTTCCAGCCGTCTCTACCAGGACAACGGCGCCCTGTACATGACGGCCACGCTGCTGTCCGGCGCCGAGACGGACACGCCGGTGACGCAGCCCGTGACTTTCATGCTGATCGACGGACGGCTCGTCACGCTGCGCTACATCGACCCGCAGCCGTTTCGCATGTTCGCCGCACAGGCAGCCCGCCAGGGCGTGCGCAGCGGTCAGGCCGCGTTGACCGGCCTGCTGGATGCCGTCGTCGATCGCCTGGCCGATATCCTGGAACGCGTGCAGGGTGATCACGACGCGCTGTCGCGGGAGATTTTCGCGCGTAAGTCGACGCGCGGCCCGATCCATTTCGAGATCCTGCTGCGGCGAATCAGTCTGCAGCAGGGGCTCACCTCGCGCGTGCGCGAGAGCCTGGTCAGCGTCGGGCGGATGGTCGGCTTCCTCGCGCGGCCGGGAGAGCACCGCGACAAAACGGCCAGCCGCAATCTGAAAACGCTGGCGCGCGACGTCACTTCGCTGAGCGATCACGCCAGCTATCTGTCGAGCAACATCACGTTCCTGCTCGACGCCACGCTCGGCCTGATCAACATCGAGCAGACCGGCATCATCAAGATCTTCTCGGTCGCCGCGGTGGTGTTCCTGCCGCCGACGCTGATCGCCAGCCTGTACGGCATGAACTTCCGCTTTATGCCCGAGCTCGACTGGCGGCTCGGCTATCCGCTGGCCATCGTGCTGATGGTCGCTTCGGCCATCACGCCCTATCTCTTCTTCAAGCGCAAGGGGTGGCTCTGAAGGGCGACTCCGTGCTCAGTGTTGCTCGTCGACGGGAGTGGTGGTGAGCTTATCCACGGCCTCGCGAAGCGATTCGACCTCGCGACTCAGCGCCTCGACGGTGCTCTCCAATGCGCTCAGACGCTCGCTCGTCGAGCCTTTCGATTCCGCCGGTGCACCAATCGGCGCCGGCGCAGCCGTCTGCGCATCGATCTCGCCGGTCAGGAGCTGGGCGTAACGGGATTCGCGGCGGCCTGGCTCGCGTGCGAGTCGGGCCACGAACGGCCCATGCCCGGATGTCATCAGCGCCTGCAGCGTCGCTTCCAGTTCAGCCACATCGGCGAATTTCGCCAGCCGCTGCGCGCGACCGCGCAATTCGCCCGGCGTCTGCGGGCCGCGCAGCATCAGCTCGCACATGACGGCCGTCTGTCGGGCGTCGAACCGAAAATCGCCCAGCTCGTGATTGAAAAAGCGGTGCTGGAACTTCGGCACGCGGCTGCCGAAACCGGACTTCTCGACGACCAGGTGCTTCTTCTTCAGCGCATCGACGGTCGCCTGCACCGTTTCTTCGTCGAGCTGCATCACCGGGTCGCGGTTGCTCTTCTGATTGCAGGCATTGACGAGCGCGTTCAATGACAACGGGTACTGGTCCGGCGTCGTGATCTCTTTCTCGATCAGGGCGCCGACCACGCGGCCCTCCAGCGGCGTGAGCTCGACCTTCATGCGCGATCTTCCATAGGCGCGGCAGTATACAGGCGGCGCCGGATTTCCCGGAGCGTGAATCGCGTCGTATCCACTGCCGCCTTTTCGCGGCAGTCTCGTCGCAACTCCACGCCGGTGCGACCACGGCCGCACCGGCCCCCGCGGGCGAGTGACCGATGGGCAGCGCGAAGCGAAAACTGAAAACCAGGGAAACCGACGCGTTCGATCTCGGCTGGGATCACGGCATCTACGGGGTTGCGCCCAATCCGCAACTGCCCGCGCCCGTCCGCGAGGGCTACCTGGCTGCACGGGACTCGCGCAACCGGCACGGCGCCGACCGGTTCGTCATCAAGTGGCTGCAGATCCGTTCGAACGCGATGCTCCGCGGCATTCCCTTCGACGCGGCCATGACGCCCGACACGATACGGTCGCTGGATCTGGAATGCTGCCCCGTTTCCGGTGTCCCGCTGACACACGGCGAACGCGGTGACGCGGACTGGAGCGTCGACCGCGTGCTCAACAAGCACGGTTACCGCCCCGGCAACCTGCTCGTCGTGTCGACGCGCGTCAATCTGGCGAAGGGCAGCCTGTCGCCGACAAAAATTCGCAGCCTGGCCAGCCGGGGGGAGGCCCATCGCGGCCTGGAGCCATCGGAGTGGCAGACGCTCTCCGCCATCGTCCACCAGTTCGAGCTCGCGGAGAAAAACGACCCGCCGGCCGGTTACCCGCGACTCGCGGGAGAATCCATCGCCAAGGGGCTGCGCCTGTCGCCGATCGCGTTCTGGCAATACGCCGTCACGCTCGCGCTGGCGAGCGGCGATGACGACTTCGTCGCGGCCGTGCTGTCGAACCTGCCGCGCACGAAGCCGGTTCGCAGGGCCATGGTGAAGCTGGCGCGAGAGCTGAAGACGCGATTCCGGAAAACGCCAGAGCCCTTGTGCGCGTGGAGCAGCCGGCGCGTGCAGAAGCGTCTCGATTCGCTGATCGAGATGCTCCCGGAAAGCTGGAACGAGGAGCAGGCTCGGCGCAGCGAGCAATATTTCTCATCGAATCTTGGCCTCGTTTACGAGCGGCAGAGGTTGCGGCGGATGGAGGCGATGGTTTGAGGGGGGGATGATGAGGAGGAATTTGATTTGCTGGATTCGGGCTTGCGCCGGAACGACGAAGAGGTGGTTTCGCCGGAACGACGAGGGACTATGGCCTTTCCGGCACCAGCGCGACGACTCTTGCCGGACCGCCGGAGCCGCCTTCGATCTTCATCGGCAGGGCGACGATGACGAAACCGCTCGGCGGCAGTCGATCGAGGTTCGTCAGGTTCTCGAGTCCGCCGACGTTCGCTGCTGCCGCGATGCGGTGCACGATGAAGTCCTGCGACTTGCCGTAGTCGATTGAAGCGGTATCGATACCGATCAATGCGACTTGCCGTTCTTCGACCAGCAATCGAGCGGCGTCCTCGCCGTAACCGGGAAATTCGAGCTTGCTCGCATCGCCCGGCGTGTCGTCGCCGAGATAGGCCTTCGCGTCCGGCCAGTGCCGGCTCCAGCCGGTCCGCATCAGCACGATCGTGCCCGGTTCGATCCGCCCGTGCGATTTCTCGAAGAACCGCACATCCTCGACCGTCAGCCGGTAGTTGCGATCCTCGGCCGCCTGCTCGCTCGCGTCGATGACGACGGCCGGCGCGATGAGCTTCTCGAGCGGCATCTCGTCATTCGCCCAACCATCCGACGAGAAATGCCGCGGCGCATCGAGATGCGTGCCGCCGTGCTCCGGCGTGCAGATTGAATAAGCTGAGTAGAACCAGCCGCCGTCGGTTTCGCCGTACGACAGTTCCTTCTTCTCGAACTTCGAGGGCGAGGTCGGCCAGTATAGCGTCTCGGCGTTGTACGGATGAGTCAGGTCGACGAGCCGATAGTCGCTGACGTCCAGTGCCCACGCGGGCAGCGACAACACGCCCGTGACCAGGACTGTAATGATGCGATGGCACATAGTGCGTTCTCCTGCGGCCGGCCCGATTTGCTGCGCTCCGGAAGCGTCCGCCGGCGCGGCCCCCGAAGCGTAGAATAGTCGCATCGCCCGTTGCGAGGTATAGGCCTTGCTGGTTCCACGAAAATTGTCGGCGAGCATGTTGTGCCTGGCAGTCGCGGCGATGCCCTTACTCACGGATGGAGAGGAAATCGTTATGACCATGAACCTGACATCGCCTGCATTCGCGGCGAATGAGGCGCTTCCCGCACGTTTCACCTGCGACGGCAAAGACATATCGCCGCCGCTCTCCTGGTCGGGCGTGCCGGAAAATGCCGCCAGCCTGGCGCTGATCGTCGAAGATCCCGATGCGCCCGATCCGGCGGCGCCGCAGCGGACCTGGGTGCATTGGGTGCTCTACGATCTGCCTGTGGACGCGGATGGGCTGCCCGAAGGCGTAACCGACACGCAGTTGCCCGCGGGAACCCGCGAAGGGCAGAACGATTGGGAGCGGACCGGCTACGGCGGGGCTTGCCCGCCCGTCGGACGGCATCGCTATTTCCACAAGCTCTATGCGCTCGACACGACGCTCGAGGATCTGGACGAGCCGACCAGGGCCGAGCTGCTCGAAGCCATGGAAGGGCACGTGCTGGAGGAAGTCGAGCTGATCGGCACCTATCAGCGCGGCAAGGCCGATTGAAATTTCTGCTTGCCCTGTAAACGGAATCCGCCGGCAATGGCCTTCGACCTCACGGAATTCGGGCGAACCGCGCGCGTCAGCCTCATGAACGTCATGGCCGAATAAATTCGGCCCTACAGCGTACGCAGCGCCGAGCTCCCAGGCAGGGCCGGTTTCAACCGGCCAGGGCGCCTTCGCTGCGCTCCGTTCGTGTCGAGACGCCGGGCCGCCATCGTCAACGCCACCAGGGCGTGCCCCGCGCGCGTCAGGAACTCGCGCTGCCGGGCCATCTCTAAGCAGGCATTTCGCGCTAAGATCGCACCCCCGATGACGGTCGAACGGCGTCGAAGCGAAAAAACCCGGACCCCACCGCCAGGCCAACAAGAGGCATGACTGACGTGATAACCCGAATTTCCGGCGCCGCGCTGGCGCTGTTGTTCCTGACTGCATGCGACGACGCGGGCGATCCGACTGCGGAGACGGCTGCGCCGTCCGCGACGGCGGCCGCGCAGCCGCCGGTTTCCGGCATCGATACCGGCGGATTCGATACCGCCATCCAGCCGGCGGACGACTTCCATGAGTACGTCAATGGCGGCTGGCTCGAGAGCACGCCCATTCCGGCCGACCGCAGCAGTTACGGCGTCGGTGCCGTGCTCGTCGAGCAGGCCGAGGCGCACCAGAGGGCGATCCTCGAGGAGGCCGGCGCAGGCGCAGGCGAGCCAGGCAGCGAGCAGCGCAAGATCGGCGATTTCTACGCGAGCTTCATGGACGAGAAGGCCGTCGAGGCGGCCGGCATCGAGTCGCTTGCCCCGGCGCTCGAGCGCATTCGCGCGATCTCCTCCGGCGACGAGTTGCTCGCCTGGTTCGCGGACTCGATGCACGCCGGCTGGCAGGCGCCGCAGACGCTGGCAGTGTTTCCCGACCTCGGCGACTCCACGCAATACATCGTCTACCTGAGCCAGGACGGGCTCGGTCTGCCGGATCGCGACTTTTACCTCAAGGAGGGCGAGAGGTTCGACCGCGTGCGCGCGGCGTATCCGGGTTACATCGCGAAGCTGCTGGAGCTGGCGGGCATCGAAGGCGGCGCGGACACGGCAGCGGCGATCTATGCGCTCGAGAAACGCATGGCCGAAGCGCAGTGGCCGGCCGAGGATACGCAGAACGTCACCAAAATCTATAACAAGTACGCCGTCGACGATCTGTCCCAGGTCAGCGAAGCGCCCGCCTGGCCCGACTACCTGGGCGGGCTCGGCATCGCCGATCAGAACGCCGTCGTCATCACCGAGCCGAGCTACGTCACCGCCCTCGGCAAGCTCGTCGAGGAAGTGCCGCTCGACACCTGGAAGGATTACGCGACGTTCAAGCTGCTCGACGGCGCGGCGCCTTATCTGTCGGCGCCGTTCGTCGACGCGCAGTTCGAGTTCGACGGGCGCATCGTCGCCGGGCTCGAGGAGCAGCCGCCACGCTGGAAGCGTGGCGTTCGGCTCCTCAACGCGGCGATGGGCGAAGCCGTCGGCAAGGTCTACGTCGAGCGTCATTTCCCGCCGGAAGCCAAGGTGCGCATGGATGAGCTGGTACGTAACCTGCTGGCCGCCTTCCGCACGGGCATCGACGAGCTCGAGTGGATGAGCGACGAGACGAAGGCCCGCGCGAAGGACAAGCTGGCGAAATTCACGCCGAAGATCGGCTACCCGGACGAGTGGCGCGACTACTCGAAGCTCGCCGTCGAGCCCGGCGATCTGATCGGCAACGTCACGCGGGCGAGCGCCTTCGAGTATCAGCGCAACGTCGACAAGCTCGGCGAGCCGATCGATCGCAACGAGTGGGGCATGACGCCGCAGACGGTCAACGCCTATTACGACCCCACCAAGAACGAGATCGTTTTTCCGGCGGCGATTCTGCAGCCGCCGTTCTTCGACCTCGCGGCCGATGACGCCGTGAACTACGGCGCGATCGGCGCCGTGATCGGCCACGAGATCAGCCACGGCTTCGACGATCAGGGCAGCAAGTTCGACGGCGACGGCAACATGACCGACTGGTGGCAGGAGGCGGACCGCATGGCATTCGACGCGCGCGGCGATGAGCTCGTCGAGCAGTACGACGATTACGAGCCGCTGCCGGGCCTCAACATCAACGGCCGGCTGACCCTCGGCGAGAACATCGGCGACCTGTCGGGGCTCGCGGTGGCGTATCGTGCCTACCAGATTTCACTGGGCGGCGAGGAAGCGCCGGTCATCGACGGCATGACCGGCGATCAGCGGTTCTTCCTCGGCTTCGGGCAGACCTGGCGCAGCAAGATGCGCGACGAGGTGCTGACGCAGCTACTCGTGTCCAATCCGCACTCGCCGCCGAAGTATCGCGTCAACGGTATCGTGCGCAATTTCGATCCCTGGTACGCCGCATTCGACGTCCAGGAAGGCGATGCGCTTTACCTGCCGCCGGAGGAGCGCGTCGCCGTCTGGTAAGCCGAGCTTACGACAGGCGCTTCGGCAACCGGCGGCGGATGGCCGGCGCGTCTTCGCGCGCGACGTTCTTGTCGAGCTCGAATAGCACGCGGGCGCGCGTGTCGTCATCGAGCGCCTCCCGCAGAAGGCCGAGGAACGCGGGCGCAGCGACGAGGTACAGCGTGTCGTAGCGCTTGGCGACCCGACCGGCGCGCAGTTCGTCGGCCAACTGGCGAGCGAACTTCAACGCTTCCTCGGTCACGGGATCCACTTCGCTCGACATCGCGTGCCGCCCGGCGCCTGCGCTTTCGACGGCCCGGCCCGGCCGGTCCGTTTTGAGGTCCCGGTTCCTCAGCGCGCTCTCCGGATGCTCGAAGGTAGCGATCTGCTCGAGCGGGCCGGTCGGGCGTTCGACCGAGTAGATGCTCGCCGCTTCGTTGTGCGCGACGACGATCCAGGGTCTAGGCACTCGCCGAAATGCTCTCGACGAGTCGCCCGGTGTCTTTCTCGGCGAGATTGACCGCGATGTCGCCCTGGCTGACGATGCCGACCAGTTTCTGCTTGTCGTCGAGCACCGGAACGCGGCGCACCTTGTGCTCGGTCATCACTTTCAGCGCCTCGTCGACGGTATCGCTTTCGTGCACCATGAACGGCTTGCCCTGCGCGAGCTTGCCGGCCTCCGTATGCGAGGGATCACCGCCGTCGGCAAGCACCTTGATGACGATGTCGCGATCGGTCAGCATGCCGCGCAACCGGTTGTCGTCTCCGCAAATCGGCAGGGAGCCGATATCGAGCTCTCGCATGCGTCTGGCTGCCGCCGTCAGGGTGTCGTGCTCTCCCACGCACTCGACACCGCGTGTCATGATGTCCTTTACCTTTTTCATGATCTCTTCCTCCTTGTCGGCCATATCCGAGTGATTTTTCCCGCCGTGTCGCGGCTCCGGCCGCGTGGCGGGGCCTGAATCCAGAAGCAAGCGCCATGCCAGCTTCACGCATTCGGGGTATGCTTCGGCCATGCCCTTGAACGATTTCCACCCGGCGACCGCCGCCTGGTTCGCCCGCACTTTCACCGCCCCGACGGAGGTCCAGACGGAAGCCTGGCCCGCCATCCGCAGCGGCCGGCACACGCTGCTCGCCGCGCCCACGGGATCCGGCAAAACCCTGGCCGCCTTCCTGGCCGCGATCGACGCGCTGGTCCGGGAGGGGCTCGAGCGCGGTCTGCCCGATCAGACCCGCGTGCTCTACATCTCGCCGCTCAAGGCGCTCTCGAACGACATCCAGAAGAATTTGCAGGAACCGCTCTGCGGGATTCGCGACGAGCTGCTTGCACAGGGTTGTCCGGACGTGGACATCCGCGCCTGGGTGCGCACGGGCGACACACCGCAGTACGAGCGACAGAAAATGCGCCGGCAACCGCCGCACATCCTCGTCACGACGCCGGAATCGGCCTACATCCTGCTGACCTCGGCGTCCGGCCGCGACATGCTCGCGAGCGTGCGCACGGTGATCGTCGACGAGATCCACGCCGTGGCCGGCAGCAAACGGGGCGCGCACCTGAGCCTGACGCTGGAGCGGCTCGAGGCGTTGACCGGCAAACCCGTCACCCGTATCGGCCTTTCGGCCACGCAGAAACCGATCGAGCGCATGGCGCAGTTCCTCATCGGCGCTCGTGACGAGCCCTGCACGATCATCGACACCGGCCACGTGCGCGATCGTGACATGGCACTCGAGGTACCGGGTGCGCCGCTCGAAACCGTCATGTCGAACGAGGTCTGGGAGGAGATTTATAACCGGCTCGCCCAGCTCGTCGGGCAGCACCGCACCACGCTCATCTTCGTCAACCAGCGGCGGCTGGCCGAACGCGCGGCACGGTATCTCGCCGAGCGCATCGGCGAAGAGCACGTGACGTCGCATCACGGCAGCCTGTCGCGCGAGCATCGGCTGAAGGCCGAGCAGCGCCTGAAGGCCGGCAAGCTGCGCGCGCTCATCGCGACCTCCTCGCTGGAGCTCGGCATCGACATCGGCGACGTGGATCTCGTCTGCCAGCTCGGCTCGCCGCGCTCGATCGCGGCCTTTCTGCAAAGGGTCGGACGTTCGGGCCACGCGGTCGGCAAGCAGCCGAAGGGGCGGCTCTTTCCGTTGTCGCGCGACGATCTCGTCGAATGCTCGGCGCTCATGGGTGCCGCCCGGCGCGGCGAGCTCGACCGGGTGCGCATTCCGGAGCAGCCGCTCGACGTGCTCGCGCAACAGATCGTCGCCGAAGTGAGCGGTGGTGAGTGGCCGGAGGAGGCGCTGTTCGCGATGGTCCGGCGCGCCTGGCCGTATCGCGACTTGGCGCGCGAGCGATTCGATCAGGTGGTCGGCATGCTGGCGCAGGGTTTCTCGACTCGGCGCGGCCGGCGCGGCGCCTACTTGCACCGCGATGCCGTAAACAGGGTGCTGCGCCCGCGGCGCGCCGCGCGCATCGTCGCCATGACCAACGGCGGCGCGATTCCCGATCAGTTCGACTACGAAGTGAAGATGCTGCCCGAGGGCCTGCGCGTCGGCAGCCTGAACGAGGATTTCGCCTTCGAGAGCCTCCCGGGGGACATCTTCCAGCTCGGCAACACGTCCTGGCGCATCCTCAAGGTCGCGCAGGGTACGGTGTTCGTCGAGGACGCGCGCGGCCAGCCGCCGAACATGCCGTTCTGGCTCGGCGAGGCGCCGGGGCGCACCGACGAGCTGTCCCGAGCCGTTTCGGAGCTGCGCGGCCGCGCGGACGAGCAACTCGGAAACGGCCTGGATGCCACCGAGCGCTGGCTCGCCGGCGAGTACGGCATCGATGAATCCGCCGCGTCGCAGCTCGCGGCTTATCTCGCGGCCGCGCGGGCGGCGCTGTCGCTCCTGCCGACGCAACAGCGCATCGTCTTCGAGCGCTTCTTCGATGAAGTCGGCGACATGCACCTGGTCATCCATTCGCCCTACGGCTCGCGGCTCAACCGCGCCTGGGGGCTGGCGCTGCGCAAGCGCTTCTGCCGCAAGTTCAACTTCGAGCTGCAGGCGGCCGCGCTCGAGGATTCGATCGTGCTGTCGCTCGGCCCGACGCACAGCTTTCCGCTCGACGAGGTCGCGGGTTATCTGAAGCGCGAGACCGTGCGCGATCTGCTCGTGCAGGCGCTGCTCGACGCGCCGATGTTCGGCACGCGCTGGCGCTGGAATGCGACGATCGCCCTGGCCGTGAAGCGCAACCACAACGGCAAGCGCACGCCGGCGCAATTCCAGCGCGCCGATGCCGAGGATCTCGTCGCGGTGGTGTTCCCCGATCAGCTCGCCTGCGTCGAGAACATCGCCGGCCGGCGTGAAGTGCCCGACCATCCGCTGGTCTCACAGACCATTCAAGACTGCCTCACCGAGGTCATGGACATCGAGGGGCTCGAGACGCTGCTCGGACGGCTCGAGGCAGGCGAGATCGAGGTCATCGCGCGCGACCTGCCGAGCCCGTCGCCGCTGGCGCAGGAGGTGCTGAACGCGCGGCCATATGCGTTTCTCGACGACGCGCCGGCCGAGGAGCGGCGCACGCTCGCTGTTCAGTCGCGCACCCTTCTGGACCCCGCCGATGCGGCCGAGCTTGCCCGGTTGGATCCCGAAGCCATCGCCCGCGTGCAGGCCGAAGCCTGGCCGGCCCCGCGCACGGCCGACGAGCTTCACGATGCGCTGGTGATCCACGGCTTCCTGACGGCGGGCGAGGCGGAAAGGGGCGCAGGGCACGCGAGCGGGCTTGCGTTCGGCTGGGGGCATCTGCTGGAGGAGCTGATCGGCCAGCGGCGGGCGACCGTGCTGAAGCCGGCTGGCGGCGAGGCGCTCTGGGTGTCCGCGGAGCGTCTTGCGGAGATTCTTCACATCGTGCAGAAGCCGCAGATTTCTTCGGAGATAGACGCCGTTGCCGACAAGAACGCGCCAGTTGATGCGGACTCCGCTCTCGTCGAGATCATTCGCAGCCGCCTGGAATGCCTGGGGCCGACGTCGGCGGAAGCCTTGAGTGGTCCGCTCGGGCTCCCGCCGGACGCGGCGGACCGGGCCCTGCTCGCCCTCGAGACGGAAGGCTTCGCCGTGCGCGGGCACTTCATGCGGCCCGACGGCCCGACCGAGTGGTGCGAGCGCCGGCTGCTGGCCCGCATCCACCGCTACACCCTGAAGCGGTTGCGCAGCGAGATCGAGCCCGTGACCCCGGCCGATTACCTGCGCTTCCTCCTGGAGTGGCAGGGCCTCGGCGCGGAGCCGCCCGAAGGCGATCAGGCGCTGACCGCCGCGCTCGACCGGCTGGAAGGATTCTCGGCGCCGGCCGCCGCCTGGGAATCGGACTTGCTGCCGGGCCGCGTCAAGCTGTACCTGCCGCAGATGCTCGACGCACAGTGCGCAGCCGGACGCGTCGTATGGCAAAGGCTCGGCTCCGGCGGCGGCAACGGCGAGCATCGTTCGGGGCCGGTGAGCAATACGCCGATCGCCCTGCTCGCCCGTGAGGACGCGGTCTACTGGCAGGCTTTCGCTCCGCCGGCAGAATCGGCGGGGCTCAAGCTGAGCGCACCTGCGCGTGCCGTCGCAGAGGCGCTCGGCCGCCACGGCGCGTCATTCTTTTCCGATCTCGTGCAGAGCACGGCGTTGTTGCGCACACAGGTCGAAAGTGCGCTGGCCGAGCTGGTGGCCTGGGGCCTCGTTACCTCGGATCTGTTCGCCGGGCTGCGTGCATTGACGCGGCCCGTCGCTAAGAGGCCGGGCTTCGGACGTGCGACCGTGCGAACGCGCCGCGGCGACGCCTGCGTGGACGTCGCCGGACGCTGGTCGCTCCTGAAGCGTCCCGCTCGAGAGAGTGACGATCGCGAGCGGCTCGCCGAGAGCGTCGAGCACATCGCCTGGACACTGCTACGCCGCTACGGCGTCGTGTTCCGCCGCGTGCTCGAGCGCGAGTCGGGACTGCCGCCCTGGCGCGAATTGCTCAGGGTCTACTGGCGCATGGAGGCGCGCGGCGAGCTGCGCGGCGGACGGTTCGTGCAGAGCTTCGCCGGCGAGCAGTTTGCACTCGCCGAAGCGGTGGCGGCCTTGCGCAAGATTCGCCGGGAAGGCGGCGACGGTCGCCTGATCGCGGTGTCCGGCGCAGACCCGCTAAACCTCGTCGGCATACTCACGCCGGGCGAGCGCTTGCCGGCGTTGCGCAAGAACCGCGTCCTCTACCGCGACGGTGTGCCGATAGCCGTGCAATCCGCCGGTGAAGTGCGCTTCATCGGCGAAATGGATGCCGGCGTCCAGTGGGACGCGCGGCAGCGATTGCTGCGCGGCAGGGCCGTCCCCGCGCCAGTCGCCCCGCACTGATCCGGACGACTCGCGGATTGCCGGGAACGCTTCGCGTATCCCGGCCTACGCCTCGTGGCGCCTGAAACCTCGTCGCACCGGCGAAAGCCGGTGTCCAGTCGTCGTCCCGGCGCAAGCCGGGACCCAGAGAATTGGCCGGACCGGATTCCGCCCCGGCTTTCGCCCCGGGGTGACGCGCCGGAACGGCGAAATCGGACTGAGCGCCGGCATCCGGTCCGTCAGGCCGACTGAAATCGGCCTTACAAGTCGCGTAGATATTCGCGCATCCGCTGGCGGGTCTTCTCGTCGGGCAGGCGGCCGACGCCGGCCTGCAGGTTGTCCCGGGCGTGCTCCGGATCGGACGTGCCGGGGATGGCGCAGGTCACGGCCGGGTGGCCGAGGATATACTTCAGGAAGAATTGCGCCCAGCTCTCGCAGTCGAACTCGGCCGCCCAGGGTGGCAATTCCTTGCCGCGCGTCAGCGAGAAGGCGCGGCCGCTGTCGAAGGGCTCGTTGACGATGACGGCTACGCCCCGATCCGCGGCCAGCGGCAGCAACTCGTCCTCCGACTCGGCTTCCAGCGGCGAATAGTTGAACTGGACGAAATCCAGCTTTTCTTTGCGGATCACGCGCATCAGATCGTCATAAGCGCCTTTCTCGTAGTGCGTCACGCCGAGGTATCGAATGCGCCCGGCGTCCCTCCATTCGCGCAGCGTCGCGAGATGCGTTTGCGTATCCAGCAGGTTGTGCACCTGCATGAGATCGATCCGGTCCAACTTGAACCGGTCCATCGACTGCTCCATCTGCCGGATGCCCGCCTCTTTGCCGCGCGTCCAGACTTTGGTCGCATAGAAGATCTTCTCCTGAAGGTCCAGGTCCGCGGTCAGATCGCCGACGACGCCTTCGGAGCGGCCATACATCGGCGAGGAATCGACTACGCTGGCGCCGCTGTCGACGAGAATGCGCAGAACCTCGCGCAAGGGCGCGCGTTCGCCCGCCGAGGTGCCCACGTCGAAGACCTGCGAGGTGCCGAGGCCGATCGCCGGCAGCTCTTCGCCGGATGAGGGAATGCGTCGTTTCAGCATGGTCTTCGAGCCCTCCATGGCGATGGCCCAGCGTGGAAACAAACCGGCGACACCGGTCGCGGCGGAAAGTTTGAGAATATCGCGGCGCGAGACGCCGTGCGTCGTGTATGGCGATGCCTTCCCGTTCATGCGGATCGAGTCTCCATTGGAATTGGCTCGCTTCGCGCCGCAGGCGTCGCTTCGAAACGCCGGCCGAGACGGTAGCCCGTCCAGGCCCAGAGCGCCGCGAACGGCAGGGCCATCAAGGCGATGCCGGCCGTGCCGGCGCCCAGCCCGATCACGCCGGCGACGAGCCAGCCGGTGGCCGCGTCGCCGCCGCGATAGACGACGGTGTCGATGAAGTTCTTCGCCTTGTACTTGGTCTCCGCGCCGACCACAGTGTAGAGCATCTCGCGACCGGGACGCGTGATGCCGTAGTCGCCGCCGCGACGCAGCACCTGCAGCGCGACGAGCACCGGCAGGACAGGCGCAATAGCAAGTGCGCTCAGGCCGAGCACCGTGATCAACGGCACGAGCGCGAGCGTCAACGCCAGCCCGAGCCTGGTCGCAATGCGTCCGGTCAGGAAAAGCTGCAGCGTGATCGCGAGCGAATTGGCCGCGAGATCGATGCCGGCGAAGACGCTGGTGCGCGCGGCCGGATCGGCGAACGCATCCTCGATCACGTAGGCCTGCTGAAAGTAAAGAAACGTGGCGATGGCCGTGTGCAGGAGCAGAAACACGCAAATACCCTGTAGGTAGCGCGACTGGAGAACGAGCCGGATGCCCGCCAGGATGCCGCCGCCCATCGGCGCCTCGTGCGTCGCCAGGCGATCGGCGGCCTCGTCGCCGGCCGCGGCGTCGGTGCGCGCCCAGAGCGTGAGGCGCGCAACGCAGACGATGGCGAGCGCGAGCAGCGCGGCGCTGATGAGCAGCAGGTTCACGTGACCGAGCGGCTGCGCAAGCGTCGCGGCCACTGCCGGTCCGGCGATCGCGCCGGCGCTGCCGCCCGCGGCGACGAAGCCGAACAGCCGGCGCGCCTGTTCGCGGCGGAAGAGATCCGCCATGAAGCTCCAGAAGACCGAGATGACGAACAGGTTGTAGACGCTGACCCAGATGAAAAAGGCGCGCGCGACCCAGACAGGATCCTCCACGGCATGAAACAGCGCCCAGAACGCCAGGATGTTGAGCACGAAAAACGCGTAGACCGCCGGCACGAGGCGGCTGCGCCGGATGCGTGCGGACGCCGCACCGAACATGGGAACGACCAGCAGCATGGCGACGAAGGTGCCGGTGAACAGCCACTGCATGTTCTCCACGCCGGCGGCGATGCCCATTTCGTCGCGCAGCGGGCGCAGGATGTAGTAGCCGGAGAGCAGGCAGAAGAAATAGGCGAACGCCCACAGCGCGGCGGGCAGCTCCGCCGGCCGAGCGTCGATGAGCCTGGCGAGCTTGCCGGCAAGCATGACGCCATGTTAACGCGCCCTGCAGCCGGATTAAGAGTTCTGCGCCGGAACGACGGAAGCACGCGGCCGGCTGAAGCCGGCCTTACAGCGGACATTCCTGATGAAAGTGCGCAAGCGCGATGCGCAGGGCCGAATTCATTCGGCCCTCCTGCCGATCGGAGTGATCGATGGCCGGCTGAAGTCGACCCTGCTACGCCAGGGCGCTCAACTCCTGGCCGATCTCGTCGACGGGCATCGGCTCGCCGAGCGCGTAGCCCTGCGCGTAGTCGACACCGATCGCCTGCAGCTCGGCGAGCACTTCTTCCGACTCCACCGATTCGGCGATGGTCTTTCGGCCCATGACGTGGGCGATCTCGTTGATCGAGCGCACCATCTCGTAGTCGACGGGATCCGCGGCCAGCGTCTTGATGAACACGCCGTCGATCTTCACGTAATCGACGGCCAGCGCCTTCAGATAGGCGAAGGACGACACGCCGCTGCCGAAATCGTCGAGGCCGAACTGGCAGCCGATCTGCCGCAGGGCGGCGATGAGCTTGTTCGCCTGCACGAGATTCGCGATCGCGGCCGTCTCGGTGATTTCGAAGCAAATGCGCTCGGGCGGCACGCGGCTCTTGTCGAGGCGGCGCAACAGGATCGGCAGAAAGTGCTTGTCGCCGATCGAGTCGCCGGACAGGTTGATGAAGAATCGGCCCTTCTCGCCCAGTTGCGACAGCGAATCCTTCGCCTGTTCGAAAGCATGGCCGACGACCCAGTCGTCGAGGCGCAATGCGAGATTGAAGCGCTCCACGGCCGGCAGGAACGCGCCCGGCGGCACGATACGGCCGTTCTCGTCGCGCATGCGCAGCAGAAGCTCGTAGTGCTGGATGCCGGACGTGTCGTCGGCGAGGCCGACAATCGGCTGCGCAAGCAGGTGGAAGCGGTCCTCGTTCAGCGCGCTCTGCACGCGCGCCACCCACTGCATCTCGCCCTGGCGTCTCATGAGCAGCGTATCGTCTTCCTTGAACAGGTGCACGCGATTGCGGCCGAGATCCTTGGCCGCGTAACAGGCGGCATCGGCGGCACTCAGCACTTCGGTCAGGCGGCGGAAGGCCTTCGTGATGACGACCAGCCCGATGCTTGCGCCGATGGCGAAGCGGCTCGTGCCCCAGACGAACTGGTATTTCGCGATGCCTTCCTGCATCGCCTGCGCGACCTCGAGCGCTTTTTCGCGCGTGCAGTGCTCGAGCAGGATGCCGAACTCGTCGCCACCGAGGCGCGCGACCGTATCGCCCACGCGGATCCGCGAATGCAGCAGGTCACCGAGCTGCCGCAACAGCTCGTCACCGGCGATATGTCCGCAGGAGTCGTTGACGATCTTGAACTGGTCGAGATCGAGATAGCAGACCGCGTGCGAGGAACCGTCGACGTGGGCGCGCTCGAGCACGCGCCTCAGGCGGGTCTCGAACTCGCGGCGGTTGATGAGCCCGGTGAGCGCGTCGTGGCTGGCATCGTAGGAGAGCTGCGACGAGAGCTCGTGCGCTTCGGTGATGTCGGTGAGCGTGCCCTCGTAATACATGATCTTGCCGTCCGGATCGCGCACGACGCGCGAGCTCTCCAGCACGACCATCTTGCGGCCGTCCTTGCAGCGAAGAATCAACTCCGCGTTGCGCACCTGGCCGTTGCGCTCCATTTCCTGCGCCCACTTGTCGCGGTCCTGCGCGTACATGTAGATATCCCGCGCGATGTCGACGCCGAGCAGCTCGTCCTCGCTCTCGTAGCCGAGCAGCTTGACCATCGCCGGATTCGCCGAAAGGATCTTGCCGTCCGGGGTCGACTGGAAGACACCGGCGTTGACGTTCATGTAGAGCTCGCGGAATTTCGATTCGGAGGCCTTGAGCGCCAGCATCGAGTGCGTGCGTTCAGTCGCATAGCGCAAGGTGCGCACGAGCAGGTTGGCGAAGATTTCCTCGATGATCAGAAAATCGACGGCGCCTTTCTCCACGACCTTGGCGCCGAGCTGCTCCTCGCTCTTGTCGACGAGCGCCACGATCGGCACGTCGCCGGCTTTCGGATAGAGGCGCAGGAAACTGGCCATGCCCTGGTAATCGGGCAGGTCGAGGTCGAGGAGGATGACTTCGAAGCGGCCGTCCGTGAGCCGTTCGAGCGCGTCGTTCAGGGTGCTGACGATCTCGAGCGAATAGCGCGCCCCGGTGATCTGGAGGATTTCACCCTGGATACGGTCAGCGACTGCGGATTCGGCCGTGACCAGAAGTACGTTCGGTGCCATCAGCGTACGGCTTTGCGGGCCCCCCTGCGAGCCGCGTACAACGCGATTTTCAGGCTGGGACACCTATACAGGCCAAGCTATGAGACGGTCAAGGGCACGGATATCAAGTTTGCAAAAATGCGAACTTGTCAGGGATTTTTTTACCTAAACGGCCCACATCTGACATTATTAACGCGCAAAACGAGGGATGAGCGGCTCACGCGTGAACGATACAATTCGCTTTTTGCGAAAGCTGCGGGACTGAGATGCGGGGGGCCGTGGAAGCTTCGGTGCGATTCCTGCGCGAGCTGCGCCGGCGCAAGGTCGTGCGGGCGGGCATCGGCTACGCGATCGTCGGCTGGCTGGTGCTGCAGATCGCCGAGGTGACTTTCGAGCCGCTCGGCATCCCTCCCAGGGTGCTGTCGATCCTGATCATGCTCGTCGCGCTCGGATTGCCGGCGGTGCTCGTGCTCGCGTGGATCTACGAGCTGACCGGCGAAGGGCTCCGGCGCGAATCTGTCGCGGCGGCCGGTGGAACCGATACCGTCGGGCGCGCGGAGACGGCCCGCGCTGCGCCGGCCGAGCCGCCTTCTCGCAACCGACCGCGCGCGATCGCCGTGCTGCCGTTCGTCGACATGAGCCCGCAGCAGGATCACGCGCATTTCGGCGACGGCATCGCCGAGGAGATTCTCAATACGCTGAGCCGCATACCCGCGCTGCGACTCGCATCGCGCACGTCCACATTCCGCTTCCGCGGCGAGGCGGACATCCGCGCAATCGGGCGCGAGCTCGAAGTCGACTCCGTGCTCGAGGGCAGCGTGCGCAAGTCGGCCGGGCGGCTGCGCGTGATGGCGCAGCTCATCGACGTGTCGACCGGCTATCACCTCTGGTCGGAACGATTCGACGCCGTGGCCGAGGACATTTTCGCGGTGCAGGACACCATCGCGCGCAGCATCGCCAATGCGCTCGAGCTCGAGCTGAACGCCGATCAGCAAACGGCGCGGCAATCGGCCACGAGCAAGGATCCCCAAGCCTATGAATTGTATCTTAGCGGTTGGCGCTTCTTTCACCGCCAGGGCCGCAAGAACTTCCAGTTCGCGCGCCAGCTCTTCGAGGAGGCGATCGAGGTCGATCCCGGTTTCGCCAGGGCCTGGGCGGGCCTCGCCGACTGCTACGCTTTTCTCTACATGTACATCGAGCCGAACCAGACCTATCGCGACAAGGCGCGCAATGCGAGCAAGCGCGCGCTGCGGCTGGCCCCCGACCTCGCGGAAGCGCGGGTGTCGCGCGCGCTGGCGCTCGCTCTTTCCGAACGGTTCGACGAGGCCGAGCGTGAATACGAGCACGCCATCGAGCTGGAGCCCTGCCTGTTCGAAGCCTGGTATTTCTACGGCCGCATGCGCATGCATCAGGGCGATTTCGCCGCCGCGGTGCCTTTGCTCGAACGGGCTTCGCGATGCCGGCCCGAGGACTTCCAGGCGCCGCTGCTGCTGCGGCAGATGTACGTCGCGCTCGGTCGCGACGAGGATGCCGGGAAGGCCGCGCGTCGCGGGATCGACGCCGCGGATCAACACCTGCGCATGAATCCCGACGATATCCGCGCACTCTACCTGAGCAGCCTGGCGCTGCTGTGGCTCGGCGACCGCGAAGCAGGACGCGAAAGGGCCGACCACGCGCTCGCTATCGAGCCCGACGATGTCGGGGTTCTGTACAACGTCGCGTGCTTCTACGTTCTCTACGGTGAGCACGAGAGAGCGCTCGATTATCTCGAACGGGCGGTCCGTCCGGCGCCGCTGCTGCTCGCCCTGGCGCGAAGCGATCCGGATTTCAGCGCCGTCCGCGAGCATCCGCGTTTCGCGGCGCTCGCGGCGGGCGACGACCTCCGGTCGGCGGCGGGAAGTCTGTAAGGGATACTCCTGATTTCACGCGCGCAAAATCAGGAATGTCCCCTTTTTCCCGCGCTCCGGCGTTATCCTTGATGCATGACAGCCGACCGGGATAAAGCGCGGGACGCCGGCGTCACCGCGCTGAATCAGACGTTTCGCCGCTATGAGCAGGTACGCAAGGAGCAGGCGTACACGCTGTCGGAATCCGCTGAGCACGACGTTTTCGACGAGGAGTTCGAGATCGCGAGCTGCGATCTGCGGCTCTGGCTCGACGGCGGCGAAGCCGGCAAGACGGAATTCGCGCAGCAGCTCGGCGCCGCGCTCGAGCGCATCGGCTTCGCCATTCTCACCGGGCACGGCGTCGATCCTTCACTTTATGAGGAAACCGAACGGCGCATCGTCGAGCTGTTCGAGAGCACGACGCTCGAGGAGCGCATGCCGTTTCTGGCGAAACGGCACGGCTCCGTCAACCAGGGTTATTTCCCCATCAAAGAGACCACCATCATCCACCCCGACCTGGTCGAGGGATGGGTGTTCTGCCGGCGAGCCTTCGCCATGGACGGGCGCGACGACTTCGACGAGCGCGCGTTCTGGCCGCGGCCGGGAGACGAACCGGTCTTCCGCCGCGTCTGCGAGGCGCACGAAGCGCTGATCCTGCCGGTCATGCAGAGCATGCTGGGTTACCTCGGCTGCGATCCGCATCTCTACGACGCCAGGCTGACGCACACGAATTTCGGTTTCCGCCTGAACTACTACCCCCCGCTCGACCTGCCGGTGGAAGCTGCGCCGGGTTTACAGGGCGGGCGCATGCTCGGCCACGAGGACGTGGATCTGTTCACGTTCCTGCCGGCGCCGTCCGTCGAGGGGCTACAGGTCCTGAACCGGCGCAACATGAGTTGGATACGCCTGAACGCGCCGCCCGGCAGCATCATCCTCAACACCGGCGATTACATGCAGCGCATCAGCAACGATCGCCTGCCGTCCACGACGCATCGCGTGGCGCGGCCGCGCGACCCGCGGAAGCTTGCGCAAGCGCGAGTCTCGTTTCCGATGGCAATATACGTCTGGGAAGACGAAATGCTGGAGGTGCTGCCCTGCGCGGGCGAGCCGAAGTATCCGCCGATTCGCGCGGAGACTTTCCACACGCGCATCACGAGCAAGTATTACGGCGACGATTATGCGGCCGGAGCGTGACATTCCCGCGCGCGGTCCGGTCCATGACATGGAAACCTCTCGATTACGAATCTGAATGAAACGACGCGAATTCATCATCGGCGCGGCGGCGCTCGGCGGGACCGCGCTTTTCGCCTTTGCGGAAAGCCGGCCGGACGACGAACAGGAGTTACTCGACGTGCAGAAAGACTGGAAGCAGTTGCTGCCTGAGACTGCCGGCCTCGACCTTTCGACGGATCCCGTCGAGCTGTCCGAGGAAGAATGGCAGAAGCGCCTGACGCCGGCGCAGTTCAAGGTCCTGCGCGACGAAGGGACGGAGCCGTCGGGCTCGAGCCCGCTGGACCGCGAGAAGCGCGCCGGCATCTTCGCCTGCGCCGGCTGCGGGCTGCCGCTGTTCACCTCGGAGATGAAGTTCGACAGCGGCACCGGCTGGCCGAGCTTCTTTACCGCGATTCCCGGCCACACCGCAACCAGGACCGACTTCAAGATCATCTGGCCGCGCACGGAGTATCACTGCATCCGCTGCGGCGGTCATCAGGGCCATATCTTCAAGGATGGCCCCGAGCCGACCGGCGAGCGCTGGTGCAACAACGGCGTGGCCCTGAAGTTCTATCCCGCCTGATCCTGGTACGCGGCACCGGGGCCTCCCTCATCGCCCCGGCGAACCTCTCTCGTCGCCCCGACGGACCTCCCTCATCGCCCCGGCGAACCCTCCCTCGTCGCCCCGGCGAACCCTCCCTCGTCGCCCCGGCGAAAGCCGGGGTCCAGAGAAATCGATTCTGGATTCCGGCTTGCGCCGGAACGACGAAAACGCAGCCGCGGTGAAGCCCGTGGCTGAAACAGCATTGAAGTAAATAAGAATCACTTGCATTTCGATTTGCGCCCGAATATGTTTGCTCCCCGGCCGTTGAAAGACTCGGGGGAAGAACATGAAGAACCGTTGCTTCTGGGGTATCACGGCGGCGCTCGCGGTGTTGCAGTGCGCTCCGGCGCTGGCGCAGGACGAGCCGACCGCCGAAGAGCTGCAACGCCAGATCGATGAGCTCCAGGATCAGCTCGACGCGCTCGCCGACCAGCAGGAGGCGATAGACGCCGGGGCCCCTGCTCCGCAGGCGCCCTCGAAGAATCATTTCGGCGGCTACGGCGAGCTGCATTACAACAATCTGGACAGCGGCGACGAGATCGACCTGCATCGCGTCGTCTTCTTCTTCGGCCACGACTTCACCGACAGGGTCCGCTTCGCTTCCGAGCTCGAGATCGAGCACTCGTTCGTCGAAGGCGGCGAAGGCGGCGAAGTCGCCATGGAGCAGGCCTACGTGGAGTTCGATCTGGCCAATCGGCTGAAGGCGCGCGGCGGCCTGTTTCTCGTGCCGATCGGCATCCTCAACGAGACCCACGAGCCGCCCACGTTCTACGGCGTCGAGCGCAATCCGATCGAGACCAACATCGTGCCCACCACGTTCCGCGAAGCCGGCGCGTCCCTCGGCGGACCGGTGAGCGACAGCGGATTCTCTTTCGACCTGGCGCTGCACAGCGGCATGCTGGCGGAAACCTCCCCTCCCGCTCCGGGCGAGGACGATGAGCGATTCCTGATCCGCGATGCGCGCCAGGCAGGATCGGAAGCCGCCGCGAACGATCTCGCCGCGACCGGTCGCATCCGCTACACCGGGCTGTCCTGGCTGGACTGGGCGGCGACCCTGCAATACCAGTCCGACCTCACGCAGGGCGCGGACCCGTTCGTCGGCGACGCCAGTGCGACGCTGTTCGAAACGCATGTGATCGTCCACCGCGGTCCCTGGGAAGCCCGGGCGCTTTACGCGCGCTTCGATATCGATAACGCCCTGGCCGAGTCCATCGATCGCGACGTTCAGGACGGCTACTACGTCGAAGCCAGCTATCGCCCGTCGCCCCGGCTGGGGTATTTCGCCCGTTTCAATGACTGGGACAATGGCGGCCCTGCCGGCGACACGGGCATCCGCCAGACCAACGTCGGACTGAACTACTGGCCGGTCGAGAATGTCGTGCTCAAAGCCGACGTGCAATTCCAGGGCGACGCCGGCGAGGACGACGGCTTCAACCTGGGCATCGGCTACGCTTACTGACGGCACATGCACCGGCGCGCCAGCAAGCGGATTTTTTCCATCGCCTCGTGCGCTGCGTTGCTGCTCGTGGCTTTCGCTTCCCCGGCCGATGATGTTTACCAGACGCCGGAAGCCTTCGTCGCCGATGCCTTCAGCGGCAATGCGCCGCCGCCGGCCAAGCTCTGGATCGCGGGCGATCTGCGCGACGCGAGCGCCGACATACTGGGCGAAGCGCCTTCCGCCCTGCGCACGCGATACTGGCTGCAGGGAGAACGCAGCGCGTGGATTCTCGAAGCCATCGGCAAGGAACGTCCCATCACCGCCGGCTTCGTCGTGGATCACGGCGAGCTCGAGCAGGCCCGCGTTCTGATCTACCGCGAGAGCCGCGGCTGGGAAGTGAGCCTGCCCGCCTTCATGGCGCAGTTCGACGGCGTTTCGCTGACGGACGACAACACTCTCGACGCGCGCATCGACAATATCTCCGGCGCGACGCTTTCCGTGCGTTCGATGCAGCGCATGGCGCGGCTGGCCCTGCTCTACGACCGTGCCGTTCGGGAGGATGGTTGAGAAAACGGGTACATTCCTGATTGCGCATACGCGTAACCAGGAATGTGCCCCGCTCAGGCGGCGAAAGCAGAAATGTCCTCACTCTCTGAGCCGCGCCGCCGGCGCCCTTCCCGGCTGCACGCGCTACACCGCTGGATCGGCGCGACCCTGAGCCTCGTGGCCATCTGGCTGGCCTTGAGCGGGATCCTGCTCAATCGTGCCCACGACTGGGGGCTCGACCGCCGCTGGGTGCGCCAGGATTGGCTGCTCGACGCATATGGAATCGTGCCGAGCCCGCCACGCTCGGCGTTTCCGACCGATGACGGCCGCTGGATCAGCCAGGTCGGGCGGACCGTTTTCGTAGATGCGAAGCCGCTCGCCGAATTCGTGCCCGGGTTGTCGGGCGCATTGCGGTGGCAGGAGCAGTGGATACTGTCCAGCGGCGATCTGCTGCGCATCGTCGCCGACGATGGCACGACGGTGGAGACGCTCTACCGTTTCGATCTGCCCGGCAAGCTGATCGGTCTCGCCGGTGCGGGCGAAGCCCTGCGCGTGCAGACGCCGGCCGGCTGGTTCGAAGCCGATGCGGAGCTCTTGCAGTGGCGCGCAGTCGAGGTGAACGCGCCCGCGGCGCCGCCGCAGGCTCCGCCGAAAGCGGTCGCCGTGCAGGTCGGGGCCGAAGCCCGCCGCCGTGTGCTGACCTGGGAGCGCGTGGCGGCCGATCTGCATGCGGGCCGTTTCCTTGCGGGCGCCGGCCCTTATGTTCTCGATGCCGCCGGCGGCCTGCTGTGCATTCTCGGCATTTCGGGCCTCGTGATGTTCACACGCACGCTGCGCAGGCGCCGCGCGCGGCGCGGCTGAAGCCACACCCGGCGGAATTGCCACTGGCGCCGCGCGCGACTCGGCGCTATCGTCTCCGGCACCGCGGAAGCTAGGGAGGCGCTCTGGTGTTGCTGGAACACCCGCGATTCGGCGGTCTCGGCACGTTCGCCGCCATGATCGCCGAGGCCCGCCGGCGGCTCGGCGCGCGCAGGCAACGCCGCGAAACCGAGGCCATCATGCGCGAAAGCGAAGAGCGCTTCGCGCTTTTCATGCGCCACCTGCCCGGCCTCGCCTGGATCAAGGATCTCGAAGGGCGCTACGTTTTCGCCAACGACGCCGCACAAAAAGCGTTCCGTAAGTCGGCAGCGGAGCTGTACGGCAGGTCCGACGAGGAAGTGTTTCCCGTCGCCTGCGCCGCCCAGTTCAAGGCCAACGATCTGCGCGCGCTGGCCGGTGAGGGCATCGAGACGCTGGAGACGCTCCAGCACGACGACGGCATCGATCACGTCTCGCTGGTGAGAAAATTTCCGGTTTTCGGGCCGGATGGCCGCCCGGTGCTGGTCGGTGGCATCGCCATCGACGTGACCGACCGCCTGCGGGCCGAGGGGGAGCTCAAGGCGAGCGAAGCCCGCAAAGCGGCCATGCTCGACACGGCCCTCGACTGCGTAATCACCATCGATCATCGGGGCAGGATCGTCGACTTCAATCCCGCGGCCGAGCGCACCTTCGGGTATCGTCGCGACGACGCGGTCGGCCTGGAGATGTGCGAGTTGATCGTTCCGCCTTCGCGGCGGGACGCGCACCGCCAGGGCATGGCCCGCTATCTCGCCACCGGAGAAAGCCGGATCCTGAACCGGCGCGTCCAGATGACGGCGATGCGCGCGGACGGCACCGAATTCCCCGCCGAGCTCTCCATCACGCCAATTACGCTGGACGGGCCCGCGATGTTCACGGGCTATCTTCGCGACATCACCGAGCAGAAGCGCGCCGAGCGGGCCCTTCAGGACAGCGAGGCGCATTTCCGTACGATGGCCGACAATGCGCCGGCTATGTTGTGGGTCGCCGATGCGGCGGGCCAATGCGTCTACGTCAGCCAGCAATGGTGCGAGTACACCGGCAATGCAGCCGAGCAGGGACACGGCTTCGGTTGGGCGGACAACGTTCATCCGGACGACCGGCAGGCCGCCCGGGCTACGGCATTGGAAGCCAAGAAGCGGCGCTTGCCGTTCAGTGCGGACTATCGCATGCGCACGCGCAATGGCGACTATCGCTGGGTCGTGGACGCGGGTCTGCCGCGCTTCGACGCGCAGGGCGAGTTCCAGGGCTACATCGGCTGCGTCATCGATGTGCACGACCGCAAGAATTACGAGCATGCCCTCAAGGAGGCCGATCGGCGCAAGGACGAGTTTCTGGCGACCCTCGCGCACGAGCTGCGCAACCCTCTCGCGCCGCTGCGCAACGCCGTGCAGCTTTTCCGCCTGAAAGGCCCGCCCGAGCCGGAGCTGCAATGGGCGCGCGACGTCATCGACCGGCAGGTCGAGCACCTCGCGCGGCTGATCGATGACCTGCTGGACGTCAGCCGCATTACGCACGACAACCTCGAGCTGCGCCGGGAACGGGTCGCGCTTGCGGAAGTCGTCCAGGGCGCGGTCGAGATGAGCCGCCCGCTCATCGAGCAGCGCGGCCATCAACTGACCGTCGAGCTGCCGCCGGAGCCCGTGTACGTGCATGCCGACCTCATTCGAATGGCGCAGGTCTTCATGAACCTGCTGAGCAACGCCGCGAAATACATGGAGCGCGGCGGACATATCCGGCTCACCGCCGAGCGCGAGGGCGACGAGATCGTCATTCGTGTGCAGGATACCGGCGTCGGCATTGCGCCAGAGGCGCTGTCGCGGGTCTTCGACCTGTTCTATCAGGCCGACAGCTCGCTCGAGCGCTCGCAGAGCGGTCTCGGCATCGGCCTGTCGCTGGCGCGCCGCCTGATCGAGCTGCACGGCGGCAGCATCACCGCTCGCAGCGACGGGATCGGCCGCGGCAGCGAGTTCGTCCTGCGGCTGGCCGTCGCCGCCGGCCGCGCCGAGGATGCGCAGGGCGAAAGCGCGGTCTACGGGTATACCGGAGCGTCGATGGCGCGGCGCATATTGGTCGTGGACGACAATCGCGATTCGGCGGATTCGCTGGCCGCGTTACTGCGGCTGGCCGGCAACGAAGTCCATACCGCCTATGACAGCCTCGAAGCGCTGCAGTGCGCGGAGCAATTCCGCCCCGACGTGGCGCTGCTCGACATCGGCATGCCGAAACTGAACGGTTGCGAGGCGGCGCGCCGCCTGCGCCTGCAGCCCTGGGGCCAGAACATGCTGCTGATCGCGGTCACCGGCTGGGGACAGGAGGAAGATCGCCGGCGGACCAGTGCGGCGGGCTTCAACGCCCATCTCGTCAAGCCGGTCGACCACGCCACGCTCATGCGGCTGCTCGAGGAGCCGCTGTCCGCGACGGGCGCCGTAGCCAACTGAGCTACGTCACGCGCCGCTGCGGTGGCCGAGAAGACGGTGATAGGCGATGCCTATCATGTCCACCCCCGGATTCGGCTCGCGGAACCCCCCGTTGGACGTGTGCTGCAGGCGAATGGCGATCGAGTGTATTCGCCGCTTGCCAAGCGCGCGGCCCAGCTCGACATGTGTCGTGAACTGGAACGGCGCGCCCAGCCGCTCGCCTTCCGCGTAGTCGGCGTGTCCGACGTAGGTCGGCGCGAAGCCGGCGTCGGCGAACCAGCGCGCGCCGGACGGGTGGAATTCCAGAGTGAGCCCGACCGAAATGAAGCCGCGTCGATCCCGCTGCTGCTCGAGAACGCCTCCGGTGATCGTCAGCTCGGGATTCAAGCCGGCCACCGCGTTCCAGCGAAGCGGCAGACCGATCGACAGCGCATGCTGGTTGAGATCGTCGAAGTTGCGGGTCGCCGTGACGCTGTAGTAGCCAAGGTTGACCGGATCGGCGCGCGCGATCGTGCCAGCCATACAGATGGCTGTCAGCGCCAATGCGAGGCTTCGGCGAGCCATACGCGTCGGCATGCCAGAAGCGTGCCAGCGTTGCCGACCTTCGCGCAGCTATTTATATCGGCGCAGGATCTCGATAAGTCACGCTGCTGCCGGCAGACCAGCGTGCGCTCTAGGGGCGAGCCGGTCCGCGTCGTGCTGCTACGATCGTGGCGATGTCGATCTTCTTCATTTTCATCATCGCTTCGAACGCGCGCTTCGCGGCCGCACGATCAGAATCGGTCGTTGCTTCTAGCAGTACGCGTGGGGTGATCTGCCAGGACAAGCCCCATTTATCCTTGCACCACCCGCATGCGCTCTCCGCGCCGCCATTCCCGACGATGGCATTCCAGTAGCGATCGGTCTCGGCCTGGTCCTCGGTGACGATCTGAAACGAAAAGGCTTCACTGTGCTTGAAAGCCGAACCGCCATTCAGGCCGAGGCAGGGCACGCTCACCACCGTAAACTCGACCGTGAGCACATCCCCCTGTTTGCCATCCGGGTAATCGCCGGGGGCATGGTGAACCGCTGTCACGGCGCTATCCGGAAAAGTCTGGGCGTAGAACCTGGCAGCTTCTTCTGCTGTGCCGTCATACCAAAGACAAATCACGTTCTTGGCCAACATCCGTCTCCATTAATTCGCCAGTTGAGTGAGCCTACCATGTGGCTTCCGTCGAGGTACGCGCAATCGGCTGTTTCGCGATTGTTTCGGCGCGACACTTGGCTGCATCGGACACGTGTTGTGTCAGCGGAGGGCGCGCATGCCGAAACGCGCTCATTTGTGCTGAACCATGTCATTCGCGCCGCTTGATTTCATGCACCGCATCAAAGTGTTACTCTTTTGTCGGCAGGGGTCCTCGAACTCGCCTTTCTGCCTGCTGTTATGACTCGCGGCCTCATGGAGACAGAAGGCGCAGTTCCATCGTCAGGCCGGTTAGCTCGAGGCTTGCCCGTGCCGCCGAGCAATACCGATCCGCAGGCACTAAAAAGCTACGGTTTACACAGTTGAATCACCCTCAAAGCCTCATGCAAGGGTTCTTCATATGGTTGATCAGCCGCGTTATCAAGATCGTTGCCAATCTTACGAAAGTACTAAGCTACGGCTTTCACTTCCTGTTCCCTAACAAGCGTTTCACCCTGCCCGCCCGGGGACGGCCGATCCGCAGCGCCCGAACCCCTTCCGCCATATCCCGTATCATCTGGCAGACGAACTACACCAGTCGGGTCATGCTGCCGATCTATCTGAATTACCTGTTCAATCGCCTGATGGCCCCCAGCTTCGAATATCGCTTCATGATCACAGAAGCCCTGGCGGACTTCATCAAAGACGCCTATCCAGCCGAGATATTCGAAAGCTATTCGAAACTCCAGATCGGCGCTGCGCAAGCTGACTTCTGGCGCCTGCTTGTGCTTCAGAAACACGGCGGGGTGTACCTGGACATCGATGCGCACGTTGTCTGGCCACTGGGCCTAATCGTAAAACAAGAGTACGAAGAACTTTACATCAGCACGAAGCGCGGCGACATCAGTAACTACTTCATCGCCAGCAAGCCGGATAATCCGCACTTGATGCAGATGATTGCAGTAGTACTGGACAACATAGAACAACGCCGGACAAACAATGTGTACGAGTTGACCGGGCCGGGGGTCTTCAACCGAGTGTTGGACGTCGGCGCGGTAAACACCGCCTACTACCGCTACACATGCCATCAGGGAAACTTCACCAACGAATATTTCCAGTACATTGATAAGCCGCAGGGCAAGTGGACCAGAGAGCAAGAAAGGATCGAAATAGTTAGGAAGGACTCTACTTAAGCTGTTCGCTCACGATTTCTCCCCGCCTTGCAGCAAGACGCACAGCTGCGCGAAGTGTTGTTCCTCGTTGAAGCGCGCGTCGGCATCTACCTTCCCGGCCGAAGCCAGACCGCGGCGCAATGCCGGGTCGCGCATGAGTCGTTCGATTGCTTCGGCGAGCGCCCCGCATCGCGCGGTGGCACAGCAGTCCGGTGGCACCGTCTTCGATGATTTCCGGGACGCCGCCGGCGGCGGTTCCGATCACTGCGACACCGGCGCGCATGGCTTCCACTAGTACGAGGCCGAAGGCTTCGTTGTAGGTCGTCAGTACGACGCAGTGAAAACAGCCCATGACTTCCTCCAGGCCGTGCCGCGAAACGCGCGCGCAAGTCATCGAGGTGGCGCGCTTCCGGGCGCCGCCGCAAGGGGCGCTGCCGATCTGACTGAGCTCGTCATCCGAACGAGCCTTGGGTTTCCGCTTCTTTTTCAATGCGCCAAATTATTCTTCACAAACGTAATGACATCATGCTCGTATTGTTCGAGCACGCCTTCACCCGCCCCTTGATACGCTGTAAATGCTATGGCGTCGCCTCTGCGCACGATAACTTTCTCAAGCGGACCTTCAAACAACAAGTGCCCAGCGTTTTCATAGAATATAAATTTGATTGGGCGCCCTTTTTCCTGAAGCGATTTCACCCAATCTTCTATCGATATCGGCGAGTTTGGGTAGGTTCTCTTCCAGACATAATCCGTTTCGGATCGACCCGCCCAATTATCCAGCTTGCCGAAGGGAATGATCGTGGGAATATTGTAATCGCCAAGGGTGAATCCAGTGGCGGCCGGCGCTTCAGAGATAATGCCTCTGATGTGATCATTTTCTATTTCGAAACCGGCATACAAAACGATCCGGCCGCCATTTGAACCTCCATACAGAAAAATGTTTCGATTATCCCAACCATCATTTTTTGAAGCATACTCAACTGCGCCTTTGAAAACTCCCCAAATCATAT
>JBOIDB010000117.1:0-19204 GCA_050740235.1 Gammaproteobacteria bacterium | reverse complement strand
AGTGTACCGGGCGCGAAGTTCCCGGACGTCCCGCCTCCGTCGTCCGGCGGAAAGCCGGGATCGCTGTGCAATCGTCGTCCCGGCGCGTCACCCCGGCTTTCGAGGCTGTGAGAGAATCGCAGCACGGCGAGTTTATCGTGGGGCATGCCGATGAGCAGTGGACCGCGGATATTGTGTGCGGATCGGAAGCAGCTGTACTGGGACATGATCGATCTGGACAGCCAGATCGAAGTGGATCACCTGGTACGGGTCATCTGGAGCTTCGTCGAGACGCTGGATCTGTCGGCGCTTTACGATGCGATCCGTGCCCGCGATGAAGTGGCCGGACGGCCGACTGCGGACCCGAAGGTACTGTTGTCGCTGTGGTTGTATGCGGCGGCCGAGGGGGTAGGTTCGGCGCGCGCGCTGGAGCGGCTGTGCCAAGCGCACGCGGCGTACCGGTGGCTGTGTGGCGGTGTGCCGGTGAACTACCACACGTTGAGCGACTTCCGCGGCGGACACGGCGCGCTGCTCGATCGCGTGCTGAGCGAGAGTGTGGCGAGTCTGGCGGCGGCGGGACTGGTGTCGCTGGAGGAAATCGCGGTGGATGGCACCAAGGTCAAAGCGAACGCCGGACGCAGCTCGTATCGCGGCCAGCGGGGACTGGAGCGGTATCGAGCGGATGCCGAGTTGCGCATCGCACGACTCAAGGAGGAGCTGTGCGGCGATCCGGGCGTCAGTGAACGACGCCGTTTGGCGCGCGCAAAAGGCGCTGCGGAGCAGGTCCAGGCACGGGCCGAGGCGGCGCGCCGCAAGCTCGAGGAGCTGCAGGCGGAGCGGACCGAGCGGTCGAAGACCCATGCACAGGAAGAGGCGCGGAAAAGTGAGCCGAAGGTCTCGATGACCGACCCGCAGGCGCGGTTGATGCGCTTCGCGGATGGCGGGACTCGTCCGGCGTACAACGTGCTGCTGGCGAGCGCGCCGGAGGCGCAGATCATCGTCGGTGCACAGATCAGCGAGCGGCGCAACGAAACGGGACTGGCCAGTCCGCTGCTCGATGAGTTCGCCGACCGCTACGGCGGCCGGCCGAAGCGGCTGCTGGTGGATACCAAGTTCGCCACTCGGGCGGAGATCGTCGCGCTCAGCGTCCATCCCGAAGGGGCGACTGTCGTCTACTCGCCGGTCCCGGCGGCTAGCCGTCGAGCCACTCCGGAGTCGCTGCGGAAGCGTCGCTGGCGGCATGCGCGCGAGCCTGCGGCGCTGCGCGACTGGCGCCAGCGAATGGCCAGCCTGGAAGGGCAGCTCATCTATGCTCGACGCCGGCTCATCGAAACGGTCAACGGGCATCTCAAGAATCATGGACTGAGTCGCCTGATGCTGCGCGGTGCCGAGAAGGTGCGCTGTGAGGTGTTGCTGGGGGCCATTGCACACAACCTGCGCCGCGGCCAGGCGCTGCGCCGGCTCGCCGCGGCGGCTGGAGCAGGTCCCTGAGAGAGATGTGCGGATGCTGACGTCAACTTCATAGATCATCCGGGATCGACGAGCTGACCGACAACACATCACCACCCAATATCGATCTATTGGTCAGGACCCGAAGCGCTGGCAACGCAAATCTCTCACAGCCTCGGAAGCCGGGGTCCAGTTGAATGATTTTTTACTGGGTTCCGGCTTGTGCCGGGATGACGAATCGGTTTACGCCGGGATGACGGATTGGATTCAACCTCGCATCCATACGCGGCTTCCGGCCGTATCAATCGGCAAATGAAAACCGCCCTGCCGCGCATCATTCTCGGTTTGCTGCTCCTGTCCGCCACGTTCGCGGCGGATGCGACCGGCCGCACGCTGGTGGCATGGCAGCCCTGGACGGAGACGCTGTTCGCCGACGCGCAGCGCGAAGATCGCCTGGTGATCCTGAATCTCGAAGCTGTCTGGTGTCACTGGTGCCACGTCATGGACGACCGCACTTATTCGAACCGCGACGTTGCCGACTATCTCGCTGCGCATTACCTCGCCGTGCGCGTCGATCACGACGCGCGGCCCGATCTCGCCAATCGGTACCGGCGCTACGGTTGGCCCGCCACGATCATTTTCGCGCCCGATGGCACCGAGCTGGTCAAGCGCTCGGGCTACATGGCGCCGGAGGACTTTCTGCGCCTGCTCGAGGCCGTCGTAGCCGATCCGACTCCTGAGGCCGCCGCGCGGCTCGCACCGCCCGAGGTTTTCGCGGAATCCCCGTTCCTGATCGACGATTTACGCAAATCCCTGCGCGAGAACCACGCGAGCAGTCTCGACCACCGGCTGGGTGGATTGCGTACCGCGCAGAAGTTTCTCGATCGCGATACCGTCTCCTATGCCATGGCTCGCGCGCGGCAGGGCGACGCGGACAATGAGGCCTGGGCCCGCCGCAGCATCGACGCTTCGCTCGCGCTCATCGATCCGGTCTGGGGCGGCGCATACCAGTACTCCACCCACGGCGACTGGGATCATCCGCATTTCGAGAAGATCATGTCCACGAACGCCGGCTTGTTACGCATTTACGCGCTGGCATACGCGCAGTGGCGGGATCCGGCGTATCTGCGCGCGGCGCAGGATATTCGGCGCTATCTCGTCGACTTCCTCGCCAGTCCCGACGGCGCTTTTTACACCAGCCAGGACGCCGACCTCGTTCCCGGCGAGCACAGCGAGGCTTATTTTGCACTTGACGACGCGGCGCGCCGTGCACGCGGCCTTCCGAAGATCGACGAGCATCGTTACGCGCGTGAGAACGGCTGGGCTGCCGAGGCGCTCGTGACCTTGCACGAAGTCAGCGGCGACACGCAGGCGCTGCAACAGGCCGAGACGGCCGTTCGTTGGGTCGTGGAGAACCGCGCTCTGCCGGAGGGCGGCTTCCGCCATGATGCGCAGGATGCGGCCGGACCTTATCTCGGCGACACGCTGGCCATGGGTCGCGCTTTTCTTGCCCTGTATCGTGCCACCGCCGAGCGCCATTGGCTGGATCGCGCAGCGCGGGCCGTCGATTTCATCGATGCGAATTTCCGCCAGGAAGGAGCGGGATTTCTGTCCGGCGTCCCCGGCGACAATCCGATCCGGCCCGTGCCGCTCACCGACGAAAATGTATCGGCGATACGGTTCGCGAATCTGCTCTTCCATTACACCGGCGAACGCGACTATCGCGAGCTGGCCGAGCACGGCATGCGCTACCTGGCCACACCGGACGTCGCGTTCGCGCGCATCAACGAATCGGGCGTATTGCTCGCGGAAATGGAGCTGGCGCTGGACCCGGACCACTTCACGATCATCGGCCCGAAAAACGATGCTCTCGCGCGTGAGTTATTCGTCACCGCGCAGCGCGAGCCCGGCGGCTATAAACGAGTCGAATGGTGGGACACCGCCGAAGGCGCGCTGCCGAATCCCGACGTGCAGTATCCGGTGCTCGAGCGCCCCGCTGCGTTCATCTGCACGCACGGCCGCTGCTCTCTGCCCGCATTCACGCCGGCCGCCTATCTCGAGACCATCGCGCGAATCGTGGCACCCGCAGCGCCCTGAGCTTTATTCCGGCGTCGGCGCGGTTTCCGTGACGGCTCTGTCGCCAGCCTCGACTTCGGGCGGCGATTCGTTGTGTCGCCGCTCGAGCTCTTCCTGCAGGCGCCGAATTTCCGCTTCCAGCGCGTCCTCCGACAGGGAGGTTTCGGAATCGGGCTCGCCTTCGGCGTCAGGCGGAAACTCGCCGATCACGGGCGCTTCAGGCTCTTCGAATTCGGGCTCGGTGTCGGGTGGAAATTCGCCGATCACAGGCCCGCCAGGTTCGTCGTAATCTTCTCCGAGCGGCGGTTCGATCTCCTCCTCTTCCGGCCAGCCCGCCGCACGCTGCGATTCGGCTTCGCGGCGTCGCAGCGCCTCCCGCTTGCGTTCGAATGCCGCTTCGCGCTCCGCCCGCTCGGCCTCGGCTTTCTGCTCCCCGAGGCGTTCCGCCGCCAGGCGCGCGTTCGCGCATTCGACGTCGTCCTCTGCCTCGAAGCCGGCGTCGCGACAGCGCAGCAGCGTCGCCTGGAGCGCTGCGCTCTCGCGCATGAAATGCTCGACCGAGCGCGGCGGCAACTGTTCGCTGCAGGCAGCCAGCAGGCCCGCCAGACAGGCAACGACAAGATACGGTTTCAACACACGAATTTGTCAGGAATCCCGCGAAACGGGGGTAGACTACGCGGGTTCCGCACAACAATAAAGGAGGCGGATATGGGCTTTCTGGACGGCCTTTCGCCGATGGCGCACTGGGCGCTGCGCATAGCGCTCGCGAGCGTGTTTCTCTACCACGGATCGAGCAAGCTGCCACCCACTGAATTCGCGAGCGGCATGGGATTTCCGATCGTGCTCGGCTGGCTGGTCGTGCTCGCCGAGCTCGGCTGCGGCATCCTCGTGCTGCTGGGCGGCTTTCTGCAGGACTGGATGACGCGCCTCGGCGCGCTGCTCGGTATGATCATCATGGTCGGGGCGATCTCTCTGGTGCACTGGCCGAACGGATGGAGCGTAATGGAAGGCGGTATGGAGTTTCAGGTGGTGCTGCTGCTCATCGGCCTCTATCTGCTTATCAAGGGCAATCGCGTCAACGACGCCGGCGTCCACGCAGTGCCGCCGCCCGATCGCGCCGATACGGTCTGAGCGCGCCTGGCCGATACCGGCGAAGCTTCCGCGGTCCGGCTCAAGACGGATCTTTTCGGCACGGTCGACCGCGTCGAGCGAACGCTCGACGGTCAACAGGTTGTCCTGGTACGCCGCGACACGCGCGCGGGGCGCTGGTGGCTTCGCACCGTGGCGCGGCGGCTTGCCGCGCGTGAGGCACGGGCGCTCGCGGCCGTCGCAGACATCCCCGGCGTGCCGCGATTGATCTCCTGGAGCGACGGTATCCTCGAGCGAAGCTGGCTCGACGGCCAACCCATGCAGGTCGCAAAACCGCGGAGCATCGCTTACTTCCGCGATGCGCTGCGGATGCTGCGCCGGCTGCACCGCGCGCGCCTTGCGCACAACGATCTCGCCAAGGAGCCGAACTGGCTGGTGCTCGAGGATGGCGGCCCCGGCATCCTCGATTTTCAACTCGCCACGGTATCGCCGCGGCGCGGGCGCCTGTTTCGCATGCGCGCGCGCGAGGACATCCGCTACCTGCTCAAGCACAAGCGCACTTACTGCCCGCAGGCGCTGACCGCGCGCCAGAAGCAGATGCTCGACACGCCGGCAGTCCTGTCACGCGTCTGGATGGCGACCGGCAAGCGGTTATACTGGCTAGTCACGCGCCGTCTGCTCAAATGGGCCGACCGCGAAGGCGCCGGCGACCGCAACCTCTGACGAGCCTATGTACATCTGCCACGCCCATAATCTGGTGCAGCCGCCGGTGGAGCAGCCGCTCCGCTACGGCATCCGCATCAGCCTGCCGCCCGATGACCCGTTGATCCCGATCCTCGGCGCCGAGTGGGAAAAGTTCCATTGGTACGCGACGGCCGAGGAGCGCGACGACGAGCTGGAGGAAATGAGCAGCCGGCACCTTTATTCGCGCCGCGGCGACCTGCCCACGCTCATATTCGAGAAGGTGGAACGCTGATCCGTCGGCACGTTGCGCCGGCAACGGCCCTTCGGCCCCCGGATCGGAGTTCGGGGCAAGCTTATGCCGGCCTGCGACGCATCGCGGCGCACGACGCATTTCCGGCGTTCCGCTCTTGTAAGACTTACACCGCATGTCGGGGAATCGTGGTTTCCGCCGTACAGGCATGCCGGTGGCACGGTTTATGCCTCAATTGTTTTCTCGCGGCTTCGATCGTCATCCGGCCGCGCACCGGCCGAAGCATGAACATCCGGACAAGGAGGATCCCATGGCACAGGCACTCAAGGGCAAGAAGGTCGCCATACTGGTCGAAAACGGTTTCGAGCAGGTCGAGCTGACCGAGCCGCGCAAGGCGCTCGAGCAGGCCGGCGCGCAAACGCAGGTCGTTTCCCCCGCGGAGGGCAAGGTAAAAGGCTGGAACCACACCCAATGGGGTGAGGAGATTCCGGTCGATGTACGTCTCGCTGACGCCGATGCCGAAGACTATGACGCGCTGCTGCTGCCGGGCGGCGTGATGAACCCGGACAAGCTGCGGTGGAACGATGCGGCGCTCGGCTTCGTCAGCGCATTCTTCGACGCGGACAAGCCGGTCGCGGTGATCTGCCACGGACCCTGGACACTGATCGACGCGGGCGTCGTCGAAGGCAGGACCATCACGTCATGGCCTTCGCTCGAGGCGGATTTGCGCAACGCAGGCGCCGACTGGGTGGACGAGGAAGTGGTCGTCGACCAGGGTCTCGTCTCCAGCCGCAAGCCAGACGACATTCCGGCGTTCAACCGCAAGATGATCGAGGAGTTCGCCGAGGGGCGTCATCAGAGGAGCTCGGCGGCATGAAGCGTTGGAAGAATCTCGAGGATCAGGTCATCGTCATCACCGGCGCCTCATCCGGCATCGGGCTGACCACGGCGCGCGCGGCGGCGCGGCGCGGCGCGCGGCTCGTGCTTGCGGCGCGCAACGAAGAAGCGCTGCAGCAACTCACCGAAGAAATTCGCGCGCAGGGCGGCAATGCCGTTTACGTAAAAGCCGATGTCGGCAACGAGGACGACGTGCGGGAGATTTCCCGGGTGGCGCTCGAGCGCTTCGGCACTTTCGACACGTGGATCAACAACGCGAGCGCCGCGATTCACGGGCGACTGGACCAGATTTCCAATGAGGATCATCGCCGGTTGTTCGAGATCAATTTCTGGGGCGTAGTGAACGGCTCGATGGCGGCGGCGAAGCACCTGCGGAATCGCGGCGGCGCGATCATCAACATCGGTGCGGACTCGTCGGATCGCGCGGCTTCGATACAGGGCATGTACAGCGCGTCGAAACACGCAGTCAAGGGTTTCACGGATGCGCTCAGGATGGAGCTCGACGACGAAGGAGCGCCGGTCTCCGTGACGCTCGTCAAGCTGAGCGGGATCGACACGCAGTACGCGCTCCACCCAAAGAGCGACTTGGACGAAGAATCGAGCCTGTACGCGCCGGAGTCGGTGGTCGAGGCAATCCTGGAGTGCACCGAGAGCCCGAAGCGGGAGATCTCCGTCGGGATGGGCCGCAAGCTGACGGCTGCGCTGGGACAATACGCGCCTCGTCACCCGATCATTGCGAGCTCGCTGGCGATCGGCGCGGGCCTGATCACGGCCGCGGCGCTCGATTACGCGCGCAATGGGCGCGCGCACGGTCGTTTCTGGCGGCACATCAGATGAGCGTCATGCCGGAATCGATCGAGGTCGGATTCGAGACTTTCGTTTCGGACGGCGATCACGCGTTCGGCGCCGTTCGCCAGATCGCACCGGACGACCGGCCCGAGCTCGTCGTCTACGTCGAGAATGCCGGGGATTTCGTCGTGCCGCTGACCGCCGTCGAAACCGTGCACTCGCAGAAAGTGATTCTGAACTGCGACGAGCTCGAGCCGCGGCTGCGCGAGGCGATCGGACACGCTCACGAAGCCGAGCAGCCGCCGGAACTCGACTAGCAGGATGCGCCCCGTGCATTACCTGGCGGGCTGACGACAGCCTGCCGGGCCCGACATTTGCTTACAATGGGTGCGATGGGAATTGCGCCACAGGTCGATCTCGCGCTGCTGGTAAATGGTGAACGGCACCGCGTCAGCGTCGACATCCGCACCACGCTGCTCGACATCCTGCGCGAGTATCTCGGGCTCACCGGCGCGAAGAAAGGCTGCGATCAGGGACAGTGCGGCGCGTGCACGGTGCTGCTCGACGGGCGGCGCGTGCTCTCCTGCCTTACGCTCGGCGTGATGGTCGGCGACCGAGCGATCACGACCATCGAAGGTCTCGCGCCATCCGACGGCAGCCTGCACCCGATGCAGCAGGCGTTCATCGACCACGACGCTTTCCAGTGCGGCTACTGCACGCCGGGGCAGATCCTTTCCGCGGTCGCCTGCGTGGAGGAAGGGCATGCCGGCAGCGACGCCGACATCCGCGAATACATGAGCGGCAACCTGTGCCGGTGCGCGGCTTATCCCAACATCGTCGCGGCAATCAGGCAGGCCAGGCTCGAGATGCTCGAGGCCTGATACATGCGGCCATTCGCCTGGCATCGCGCCGAGAGCGTCGAGGACGCGGTGAAGGCCGCAGCGTATGGCGATGTCCGGTTCATCGCCGGCGGCACCACCCTCCTCGACCTGATGAAGCTGGATGTCATGCGCGCGGACACGCTTGTCGACGTCAGCGCGTTGGCCGGGCAGCGATACGCAGGCATCGAGGCGACTGCGGACGGCGTACGGCTCGGCCCGCTCGCGCGAATGGCGGACGCCGCGGAGCATCCGCTCATCCGGCGCGACTATCCCGTCATCGCGCAATCGCTCGAGTTGGCGGCGAGCCCGCAGTTGCGCAACATGGCGAGCCTGGCCGGCAATCTCCTGCAGCGCACGCGGTGCGGTTACTTTCGCGATACGTCATGGAAGGCGTGCAACAAGCGCAATCCCGGCTCCGGCTGCGCGGCGCTCGACGGTTTCAATCGCATGCATGCCGTCCTCGGCATCAGCGATGCCTGCATCGCGACTTATGCCGGCGATTTCGCGCAGGCGCTGATCGCGCTGGACGCGAGCCTCGACCTGATCGGCCCCGACGGAGCGCGCAAGCTGCCGGTCGCCGAACTGCACCGATTGCCGGGTGACACGCCCGACATCGAGACGACGCTCGCGCCGGGCGAATTGATCACGGCCATCGTGGTGCCCGCCGCAAAGTGGACGCACCGCTCGCTTTATCTCAAGGTCCGCGACCGCGCGTCTTACGCCTTCGCGCTTGCCTCGGCCGCTGTTGCGCTCGACATGCGTGGCGCCGTCGTGCGCGAGGCGCGCATCGCGCTCGGCGGAATCGCGACGGTGCCGTGGCGCTCGCGCGAAGCGGAACGTGTCGTCGAAGGGCGGCCGCTCGATGAGAAGACGGCCGCCGAAGCGGCGGATGCCGCGTTCGCCGGGGCCCGCACGCGCAAGCACAACGCGTACAAGCTGCCGCTCGGCAAACACACCCTGGTGCGCGCGCTGCTTTCGGCAAGCCGCATGGACGTTTGAGATGAGCGCCGCAACGGATCACGGAACGAACATGGGCAGACCCGAGCCGCGCATCGACGGCCGGCTCAAGGTGACCGGTGCGGCACGCTATCCATCCGACCTGCGCTTCGACGACGAGGTTTATGCCTTTCTGGTCACGAGCGCGATCTCCAAAGGCCGCATCGCACGCATCGATCTCGACCGGGCGCGCGCAGTGCCCGGCGTGCTGGAAATCCTCACGCATGAAACCGCCGACAGAATCCGGCCGGCGCGATTCTTCGCCAAAGGCGGGACGGCGTCGACGACCATCGTCCCGCTCGGCAGCCCGAAGATCTGGCACGACGGCCAGATCGTCGCCTTGGTGCTGGCGGAGACTTATGAAGCGGCCCGCGAAGCGCGCTACAAGCTGGACCTCGACTACGAAGCGGAACCCGCCGCGGCGACGTTCGGCTGCCCCGGCACCGAAACGGTCACGGTCCAGGAGCCGTCCGAAGATCGCCAGACCGCGGTCGGCGACGCGGAGGCCGAGCTGGCGGCGTCGGCGGTCCGCATCGATGTCGAGTACGGCACGCCGACCCAGCATCACAATGCGATCGAGCTGTTCGCCACGACCTGCGTCTGGTCGGGCGACGAGTTGACCGTGTACGAGGCGAGCCAGTTCGTCTACGGCGCCAGGAACAGTGTCGCCGAGCAGCTCGGCATGGATCCTGACAAGGTCCGCGTGATCAGCACGTTCGTCGGCGGTGCGTTCGGATCGAAAGGTGCCTTGACGCCGCGCACGGCCCTCGTCGCGCTCGCGGCGCGACGGCTCGGCCGCCCGGTCAAGCTGGTGGCGACCCGCGATCAGGGCTTCACGATCGCATCCTATCGTGCCGAAACGCGCCATCGCGTGCGTCTCGGTGCGAGCCGTGACGGAAAGCTCGCCGGCTACAGCCACGAGGGCTGGGAGGTCACATCGCGGCCCGATACGTATTTCGTCGGCGGCACCGACAGCACTTCGCGCATGTACGCCTTCGGCAGCGTCGCCGCGCGAATCCACGTCGTACGCGCCGACCGCAATACGCCCGGCTACATGCGCTCGCCGCCGGAAGTGCCGTACATGTACGCGCTGGAGTGCGCCATGGACGAGCTGGCGGTCGAGCTCGGCATGGATCCGGTCGAGTTGCGCAGACTCAACGATACGCAGAGCGATCCGATTACCGGCAAGCCGTACAGCAGCCGTTCGCTCATGCAGTGCTACGACGCTGCGGCCGCGGCATTCGGCTGGTCACGCCGCAGCGCCGATCCCGGCTCCATGCGGGATGGCGAGTGGCTGATCGGCTGGGGCTGCGCCACCGCCACGTATCCGACGTACCTGGCGTCCGCGACCGCAAGCGTGCGTTTGTCGCCCGACGGCCGCGTACGAGTGGCAACGGCGGCGCACGACCTCGGGACCGGCGCTTACACGGTCATCGCACAGACGGCCGCCGAACGTCTCGGCGTGCCGCTCGAAGCGGTGGAAGTCCTGCTCGGCGACACCGATTTGCCGGCCGCCCCGATCGCCGGCGGCTCGAACACCACGGCGAGCGTCTGCTCGGCGGTGCTCGAAGCCTGCGACGCGGTTCGCAAGCGGCCGCCCGGCGGCGTCATCGAGGAGCATGCGGAATGGCGCCCGCCCGGACTGCGTCCCGAGGCCGTGGACAAGCTTCGCAAGGGCAGATCCCTGATGACCGGCGGGACGAGCGGCGACAGGCTCAGGTTCGCCTTCGGCGCCGAATTCGTCGAGGTCCGCGTGCACGAGCGCACGCGCGAGATTCGCGTGCCGCGAGTCGTGGGCGCATTCGCGGCCGGCCGCATCATCAATCCGCGCACGGCTCGCAGCCAGCTCATGGGCGGCCTGATCTGGGGTGTCAGCTCCGCGCTGTACGAAGAGACGGAGATCGACGTCCGCGCCGCGCGCTACGTGAATACCAACATCGCCGAATATCTCGTGCCGGTGAATGCCGACGTAGACCAGGTCGAGGTGATCCTCGTGCCCGAGCAGGACGACGCGCTGAACCCCTCGGGCGCGAAAGGCATCGGGGAGCTCGGCAACGTGGGCACCGCGGCAGCAGTCGCCAATGCCGTTTATCACGCCACCGGCAAGCGAATCCGCCAGTTGCCGATTCGCATCGACGACCTGCTGTAGGGCCGATTTCAATCGGCCGGAGGCGCCTGCCGATGGCCGAATGAATTCGGCCCCTACGGGACACGCATCCATCGGCCGGGATCGGAGCGGTAAGCGTCAGTCCTCGTTGCGCCCGGGCCGCGCGCGATATCGGGGCAGTGTCCAGCCTCTCAGGAGGGCGCCGCCGCGAACGAGCAACCCGGCGAGCACGCCGATCACGACAGCAATGTCGCGCGGAACGGCCAGCAGCGAAGCCGCGATGAAAACCATCGCCGCAACGAGCGCGGCGGTTACGTAGACTTCCGGACGCAGAATCACCGACGGCTCATCGCCCAGCACATCGCGGATGATTCCGCCGAAAGTCGCGGAAATCACGCCGACCGTGACGGCAACGAGTGGGCTCGCCCCGAGCAACAGGCCCTTCTCCGCACCCGCGACGGCGAAAATTGCGAGGCCCATCGCATCGAACCAGAGCAGCAGCCTGTACCGCGAATGCAGCAGGTGCGCGGTAAAGAAGACCACGACGGACACTGCGGCACAGGCGGCCAGATAGCCGGGTTGGCCGACCCACAGGATCGGGTACGAGCCGAGCAGCACGTCGCGGATCGTGCCGCCGCCGATGCCGGTGACAGTGCCGAGGAGGACGAAGCCGACGATATCCATGCTCTTGCGCGACGCGACGAGCGCTCCGGTCGCCGCGAAGACGATCACGCCCAGCCAGTCGAGTACGGCGATCGTCAGATCGAATGCGGGCATCATTGCAGCTCAGTTGAAGGTCTGTCCGAGAAACAGATAGAAGGCCTGCTCGCCGTCTTCGGCGAAGCCACTCGCGAGATACACCGGGCCGAGAAAAGTATCCAGCCCGAGAAACAGGCTGCCGCCGAAAAGCAGCGAGTCGAGGGTCGCATCGTCGCGATCGTCGAAAACATTGCCCGCCTCGAGCGACAAGCCGGCATAGAACGGCCAGTCGAACAGCCCGCCGCCGGTTTCGCCGATGCGCCGGTAATAGACGAGCCGGCCGAGCGCCAGGTGCGGGCCGGCCAGCTCTTCGCGCTGCAGCCCCGACAGGCGCAGGAAGCCGCCGAGGCGGTAAAAGTCCTGGATAGCGTCCTCCTCACCGGCGAAGGTGCTGCCGGCTTCGAAACCGGCCGCGAACGTATTGCGGCCCAGGCTGCGCGCGCCGAAATAGCTGGCGGTCACGAGATCGAACGAGTTGTCGGAGCCGAGCTCCTGCCGCGCCCGCTCCCACTCGAGATTGAACAGCGAGCCGCGCCGCGGAAAGTTCGCGTCGTCTCTCCGGTCGTAGCCGAAGCGGAAGAAGTAACTGCCGGTGTTGAAGTCCAGCTCGTCGATGAGCGGATCGTCGATGTCGCCGACCCTGAGCCGAACGTCGCCGTGGAAGCGGCGCAGCCCCACGCGCACCTCGCCCCAGTTGCCAAGCTCGCGTCCGGCGTCGATGCCCGCGCCGTACTCGGTCAGCCGAAACTCGCTTCTCGGCTCGCCGTTTTCGAATGCTCGCAGGTCGCGCTGCTCGAATTCGATGCGCGGCGCGACGAAGTAGCGCGTATCGAACGTCAGCGGCTGATAAAACTCGGTCGCGAGGCGCGGGTTCTGGCCGATCTGGAAATCGCTGCGCCATTCGGCGCCCAGCGGGTTCAGCTCGGTCATGGTGTAACGCGCGGCGATGTTGTAATTGCTGGAGCCCTGGAAATCGTCCTCGAGGTTGAGGCCGAATCGCACGTAGTTCGGTCCCCAGGATTTCGGCACGGTGTCGATCCTGAGACCGGTCAGCTCGCCGGATTCGACGACCGAGAAATTGACCTGCTCGAAAGTGTCGAGGCCGTAGATGCGCGCCATGTCCTGCTCGAGCGTGGAAATATCGAGCGGCTCGCCAACCTGCGATTCGATGCGGGATTCGATCACGCGCGGCGAAAGACCGGACTCGTTGTGCACGCGTATGAAATCGACGACCGGCGGGTCGTCCGAGACGCCGCGCTTGCGTCGCTCGTAGGCCGCATAGGCGCCCTCGCTGATCGCCAGGCGCTGGAGCCCGGGCGCCGCTTCGCGGGCAGCCTGCATGCCCAGCGGTATCAGCGACGCGATCTCGTCGAAGTTGACCGAGCTGTATTCGCCGAGCTCGGGCTCGATGAGGACGTCGGACGGCGTCAGCGTGTCGATCTGCGCCTCCGATGCGCGGCGAATGAGGATGGTCAGCATCTGGTTGGTGATGCGAAACGGCGAATTCAGCTCTTCGCGCTCGTAAAGCTGTGTGCCCACGTCGACCACGATCAGCACGTCGACGCCGAGCTCGCGCGCGACTTCGATCGGCAGGTTGTTGGCGAGTCCGCCGTCGACCAGCAGGCGGTCCCTCCATGGCGTCGGCGAGATGACGCCGGGCGCCGACATGCTCGCGCGCATCGCATTGGCGAGATTGCCCGAGCCGATGATCACGCCCTCTCCGGTTTCGATATCCGCCGCCACGGCGCGAAACCGAATAGGCAGCTCGTCGAAATCTTCGATGTCGGCGACCGGCAACGTCAGCGTGCTGAGGATGCGGTTCAGATGCTGGCCCTGGATCAGACCGCGCGGCAGCACCAGTGCGCCGTCCCGGAAGCCCATATCGAACTTGACGAGAAAGCTTTCGTCGTCCTGCTTGCGGCGGAAACTCAGGTCCTCTCGCGGCGGATCGTCGCGAAACGCCGACTGCCAGTCGATACGTTCGAGCTGCCGGTGCAACTCGGTGGCCGATACGCCGGATGCGTAAAGACCGCCGATAACGGCGCCCATGCTCGTTCCGGCGATTGCATCGACGGGCACCCGCAGGTCTTCGAGCACCTTGATGACGCCCACGTGCGCGGCGCCGCGCGCGCCGCCCCCGCTCAGCACGAGTCCGATTCTCGGCCGGCCGGCAGTCTCGTCTTCCTGCCCCGCAGCGTCGGCAGGCTGGCCGGCCAGCGGCAGCAGACCTGCGACGACAGTCACGAGGCCGGCGACCAGCGGCCGGCACGATGCGGGGCGGCAAGGTTTCACGTCAGCTCGGGACAGAATCGGCCATCTCGCGGAATGGCGTATTCTGCCTGACGTTGAAAACGGGGACATTCCTGATTTCCCGGTGTCACTCACCGTGAAAATGGGGACATGCCTGATTTTCTGAAACTTCACGCAAGATGCTGGAAATTGCAGCTCATTTGAAAATCAGGCATGTCCCTATTTTCACTGCCCTCACCGGCCTGTTGCTCGCGGCAGCCGCCTCCGCGGAAGAGGTCGAACCGGACGCCCCCCAGGCGGGAATGGTCACGAACTTCGCCCCGAAGCTCGGCCTGGCCTGGGAGGCGTCCGGCCGCGACACGTTGCATCTGACCCTGGCACGCGGCTTCCGGGCGCCGCAGGCGACCGAGCTGTACCGCCTGCAGAGCGGACAGAACGTGGCGGATCTCGACTCGGAGGTGCTCGACAGCCTCGAGCTCGGCTGGCGCCGCGCCGCTGCAAGTTTCGATCTGGCGCTGACCGCGTTCTACAGCGAGAAGGACAACGTGATATTCCGCGACGCCGAGGGCTTCAATGTGAGCGACGGCCGCACGCGCCACGCCGGTGTCGAAGCCGAGGCCGGCGTCGCGCTCGGCGGCGACCTGACGCTGTTTCTGGCGGGTACCTACGCCCGGCATCGATAAGCGTTCACGCGTCAGGCCGATCAGGGCGAACTCATCATGAGTGGCAACGAGGTCGATACCGCCCCGCGGACGATCGGCGACGTGCGCCTGTTATGGACGCCCCCCTCGAGTGGACACATCTGGGCGCGTACTACCTGGACGCCGAGAACCGGCATCGCTATCCGGGCCACGACCTGCTCAATCTCCCCGCCGCGTATCGCCTTTCGCCGCGCTGGCAGGTCGCGGCGCGGCTGACGAACCTCACCGACCGCGCCTACGCCGACCGCGCCGATTTCGCCTTCGGTGAGTTCCGCTATTTCCCGGGCCGCGACCGCCCTCTATCTCGAGTTGGCCTGGTCCGGCGGACCGTAGACCGACCCGTTGCCCCGGCGATGTGTTTACTCGTCGCCCCGGCGAAGGCCGGGGTCCAGAGATCTTGTCCTACTGGATTCCGCCCCGGCTTTCGCCGGGGTGACGTCGCCTGAACCATAAGGAACGCCCCCGCTGAAAGCGTTGCTCAAACGCCACAACAACTGACCTGCATTATTTGCCAGAGACCGTATCCGGTCGCGCCCGATGTGTTGTCCGGATGCATTTTATCCTTACGTTTGCGCAGCTAAGGCGCGATTTACATCACCTCGTCCAGAATCCGTTGCCGGCACGGCCTCGGCCTCCCAGGATTGTCGCGTGAGACCAACATCCACAGGTCTTCAGGAGGCTTTCATGACACAGCAGAACCCCATCCGGGATGCGGTGCGATTTGCGCTCTCGTCCGGCGTAGCGGCGTCGTTCGTCGCCGGCCTGGGCGTGGCGCAGACCGCGCAGGCCCAGGAAGACGAAGACGTCGCCGACCAGGGCCTCATCACGGTGACCGGCTCGCGCATTCAGCGAGTCGATATCGAAGGGCCGAGCCCGGTCGCCGTCATCTCCCGCGATGACATCGAGGCCACCGGTGACATCTCGGTATCAGAGATACTTCGCAACTCCACCTTCAATCAGTTCGGATCGTTCAAGGCCAGCTCCGGCTCCTCGGCGCAGAGCCAGGGCACGGTCAGCCTGCGGGGCCTGGGCTCCACGCGCACACTGGTGCTGCTCGACGGGCGGCGCATCGCCGGCTCGCCAACTTTCGGCGCCGGTTCCGCGCAGAACCTGAACACCATTCCGCTTGCGGCGGTCGAGCGCATCGAAGTGCTGCGCGACGGCGCTTCGGCCATTTACGGTTCCGATGCGATCGGCGGCGTGATCAACGTGATCCTGCGCAAGGATTACGAAGGTCTGCAGTTGAACGGCCACGTGGGCCGGCCGACGCAGTCGGGCGGTGACGAGGACAGCTACGGCATCGTCGGCGGCATCAGCTCGGGCAAGGGCAACATCACGTTCGCGCTGGACCACGAAGAGCGCGACATCATCTTCAACGGCGACCGTTCGTTCTCCGCCGTCGGACTGTCGGACTTCGGCTTCCCGGGCAGCTTCTTCGCCGGGACGACCGACGCCACCGGCGCATTCGTGTCGCTCGGCACGTTCGCCGATCCGCGCTGCCCGGCAGCGCTCGGCGGCCCCGAGTTCCCGGATTCGCAGTTCCAGCAGAATCCCGACGCGGCAGGCAACCCAGCTACGAGCATCTGCAAGTTCAACTACGCCGCCACCGCGGCCACGGAAGCGGACATCGACCGGGACAGCTTCTTCATCAACGGCAACTACCAGGTGACGGAGAACACGGGCTTCTTCGCGCGGGGCACGTTCAGCAAGCTGGACTCGTTCGGCCGTTTCGCGCCGACGCCGTTCAGCTCCCAGCTCGTGACCATCAGCGCGGACAATCCCAACAACCCGACGGCGCCGGGGGCGGTTGCGCGCAATCCGCTGGAGAACAGCGCAAGACTGATCGGTGCGGATTACTCGCAGATCGACGTCGACGGCGACGGCGTGGCCGATTTCACCGGCCCGTTCGACCTGACGCTGCTCTACCGCAACATACCGGGCGGGTTCCGTGACGGCATCGTCGAGGACATCCTGGTCGACTTCGTCGCCGGCTTCAACGGCACCGTCGACCTGATGGGCGGCATGGACTGGGAGTTCGCCGGTCAGCACAGCACGCAGACCTCGAACTCGGCGTCGCCGGGCCTCGGCTTCACCAACGTCCTTCAGGAAGCGGTCGATAACGGTACGTTCGATGTGTTCGGCGTGAACGGTCCGACCGATTTCTCGGCCGTCAATCCGTCCGCGGTGCATACCGGCCTGGCCGACAACCTGCATCGCGTTGCCAGCGTCGACGGTCAGGTGACCTTCGATGTGGCGCAGATGCCGGCCGGCCCGGTCGGCGCGGCGGTCGGCTTCGAGTATCGCGACGAGAAGTTCACTCAGGACTTCGACGACCAGCAGGTGGCGGGCAACGTCGCCGGCTCGGCGGGCGCAGCGGATACTTCCGGCGCGCGCGCGGTGACTGCTCTGTTCGCAGAGGTCTCGGTTCCGGTCGTCGATTCGGTCGAGCTCAGCATTGCCGGGCGCTATGACGACTACAACGACTTCGGCACGACGTTCAATCCGAAGGTCGCCGTCGGCTACCGGCCGATCGACAGCGTGCTGCTGAGAGCGAGCTACGGCGAGGGCTTCCGGGCCCCGAGCATGAGCCAGCTCTACAGCTCGCCGCAGGAGAGCTTCGACGCGGCCATCGACACGACGCGCTGCCAGAACTCCGGCCAGGCGGGCGTGCCGCAGAGTCAGCTGCCGCCCGGGCATCCCTGCCTGACGACGCAGTATCAGAACTTCCGCAGCGGCAACAGTACGCTCGATCCGGAGCTGTCCGAAAGCTTCAATGTCGGCGTGGTCTGGAATCCGCTCGACGATCTGTCGGTCAGCGTCGACTACTACGACGTCGAGCTCACGGACCAGATCGGGCTTCTGCCTCTGCAGTCGATCCTGGACGCGGAGTTTGCCCAGAACATGGGTGGCACGCAGGGCAACGCGGACATCGATCGGTTGCCGAACGGTCGTGTCAACTTCATCAACAACCTGAACCAGAACATCGCCTCGACCGAGACCCGCGGCTACGATGTCGATCTGCAGTACGGGTTCTCCATGGGTGCGGTGGGCGACTTCAGCACGCAGCTCCAGGTCAGCAAGGTCATCGAGTTCCTGTCGGATCTCGGCGACGGCAACGGGCTGCAGCGCCTGCAGGGCACTTTCGATCCCGATCTGCGGGCGGCACTGAGCCTCGACTGGTCGCGCGGCGATTTCTCCGCTTCCGTGCTCGGCAATCATGTCACGGACACGGAGAACGGGACCGGCGCCATGCTGGCCTCGTGGACGACCTGGGACGCGACGGTCGGCTGGGCGACGCCGTGGAACGGCAAGATCTCAGTCGGCGCGCGCAACGTGTTCGATCGCGATCCGCCCACCAGCGTGCAGGTCGGCAATCCGTTCTACTCGAACCAGTTGCACGACGTGTTCGGCCGCGTGCCGTTCATTCGCTACGAGCAGAATCTGTAAGGCAGGAAGACAGGAAAGTCGGTCGGGACGGGGCGCAAGGGACTGCGCCCCGTCCTGACGGTAAGAGACCGAAACGCACAAGCGCTGTTGCCTATCCGCAACTGTTGCGGATGATCGGCGCAATCGGTAGGCGCTTCCCGGGGATAAACGTCGCCGGGTGTCTACGTTCGTCCAGCCCAAAAGCAGTTCAATTTCGATTCCGGCCGGTTCGTCCAGAATCCATTGCCGCCCGTCCCGCCGCCTCAGACGATTGTCGCGTGAGACCAACATTACTGGTCTTCAGGAGACATCAATGAAATCGCAGAATCCCATTCGCGATGCGGTGCGATTTGCGCTCTCGTCCGGTGTGGCAGCGTCGTTCGTTGCCGCGCTGGGCTTGCCGCAAACGGCGCAGGCCCAGGAAGACGAAGACGTCGCCGACCAGGGCCTGATCACGGTCACCGGCTCGCGCATTCAGCGCGTCGACATCGAAGGACCGAGCCCGGTCGCCGTCATTTCCCGCGACGACATCGAAGCCACCGGCGACATCTCCGTGGCGGAAGTGCTGCGCGGTTCCACCTTCAACCAGTTCGGCTCATTCAAGACGCGTTCGGGTTCGTCCGCACAGGGCACCAGCACGGTCAGCCTGCGGGGCTTGGGCTCGCAGCGCACCCTGGTGCTGCTGGACGGCCGGCGCATTTCCGGCTCGCCGGCGTTCGGCGCCGGTTCCGCGCAGAACCTGAATACCATCCCGCTGGACGCAGTGGAGCGCATCGAAGTGCTGCGCGACGGCGCATCGGCCGTGTACGGCTCGGACGCGGTCGGCGGCGTGATCAACGTCATCCTGCGCAAGGATTACGAAGGTCTGCAG
>JBOIDB010000116.1:0-19432 GCA_050740235.1 Gammaproteobacteria bacterium | reverse complement strand
AAATCAGGCATGTCCCCATTTCCGCTCGCGCGCGAAATCAGGAATGTCCCCGAATCCGCGCCAGTACGTCGGGCGCAAAATCGAACGAGTCGAAGAACAGCCGCGCCGGGTCGAGGCCACGAGCCGGAAACTCCCGCCTGCCGGCCTCGATCATGTCCGGCGGCCCGCTCATATACACGTCGCAGGCCGCCAGACTCGGGTAATCCTCCAGCACTGCGCGGTGCACCAGACCCGTGCGGCCGGTCCAGGCATCGGAGGCAGCAGGCTCCGAGAGCACCGGCGTGAATCGCAGCCGCGGATGCTGCGCGGCCCATGCCTCGATCAGCTCCAGCTCGTACAGGTCACGTCGCGCCCGCGCGCCCCAGTACAGGTGCATCAGCCGCTCATCGCCCGAATCGAATGCCTGGCGGAGCATGGCCTTGAGCGGTGCGAAGCCCGTTCCGCCAGCGATCAGCACGGCTTCGCTACCGCCCGCTTCGCGCCAGAAGAACCCGCCGAGTGGACCTTCGAGACGCAGCAGATCCTTTCGTTGCAGCGTCGTGAATACGCGGTCGGTGAACTCGCCGCCCGACACGCGGCGCACGTGAATCTCGAGCAGATTGCGCTCGTCGGGCGGGTTGGCCATCGAGAAGCTGCGCCGGCGACCGTCGGCGAGCAGCAGGTCCACATACTGCCCGGGCAGAAAATGAAACGGCTCTACGGTCGGCAGCTTGAGCTCGAGCGCCATGACGTCGTGCGCGAGCCGCCGCATTTCCTGCACGCGGCACGGCAGCCGCCGGATGTGGATGTCGGCGGTCGAGACGATTTCCTGCGTCTCGATCGTGACGTCGCCTTGCGGCACCGCTCGGCAGAGCAGGGCGAAGCCGCGCTCCTCGTCTTCGGTCACCAGGCCGAGCGGCCGGCCTGTCGGATACCCGACCTCGCCCTCGAGCACGCGCGCGCGGCAGGCCATGCAGCTGCCCCCACGGCAGCTGTGGGGCAGATTGAGCCCGGCGCGCAATGCCGCGTCGAGGATCGACTCGCCAGGTCGGACCGTGATGATCTTGCCGGACGGTTTGATGCGGACGTGCTGCTCAGGCCCCATGCGGCGATTTCCGCGGAAGTGCCGCCGGCGCGTTGAAACCCGCCCTACAGAGGGCGAAATCTGCAGGGCCGAAGTTGTTCGGCCGCGCCGTCAGGGTTGGCTGCGCCGGCTGTCGAGCCACTCGATGATCGGGTCCCACTGCTGCCGGTCGGACCATGCCAGATATTCGGGCAGCTCGAAGATGCCGATGCCGCGCGAATAGGCGCGAATGTAATTCTGTGCGTCGCGCAGCGCGGTGAGATAGGGCACGCGAAGGTGACTCAGGTATTGGTCGAGCCTGTCGAAGATCAGCGTCTGCTCGCGGACTCGATTGCCGACGACACCGATCCTCGCCTCCCTGCGCGACACCTTGCCGACGTCCCTGAGCTCCTGCACGAAGCGCTGGCTCGCGATCATGTCGATGGGCGAGGGCAGCACCGGCACGATGATGGTCTCGGCGCGGCCGACGAGCTCGGTGAGCTCGGTGCCGTGCGAGCGGGCGGGCGCATCGATGATCACGTAATCCGCGTTGCGCGGCAGGCTGCGCAGGCCATCCTCGAAGGCGGCTATTGCGTGCACCGGCGGGAGACCGACCGGGCGGATCGTCGCCCAATCCAGGCTCGAGCGCTGCGGGTCGAAGTCCGCCAGCGCCACGGAATGGCCGTTGCTGGCGTAGTAGCTGGCCAGGTTCGTCGCAACGGTGCTCTTGCCGCAGCCGCCCTTCGCGTTCATGACCAGTATGTGTCGCATGCCGCTTTCCCCGCTGGTGCGCAAGCCGTAGGGCGGGTTTTAACCCGCCTTGAAGTCGTTTACAACGTGCTCTCGGCGCACGTCGCGCAAGCAACCGGGCACGCAGCCGAGCGTTAAGCAATCATTCCGCGCGGTTGGCCGAATGAATTCGGCCCTACAAACCGAGCTTCGGCCACAGCTCGTCGATGCGCCGGACGACCTCATCGCTCATGCGGATCGGCTCGCCCCAGACGCGGGTCGTTTCGCCCGGCCACTTGCGCGTGGCATCGAAGCCGAGCTTCGCGCCGAGCCCGGCCACCGGCGAGGCGAAGTCGAGATAGTCGATCGGCGTATTTTCGACGATGACGGTGTCGCGTGCGGGGTCCGTGCGCGTGGTGAGCGCCCAAATGACGTCCGTCCAGCTGCGCACGTCGATATCGTCATCGGTCACGATGACCAGCTTGGTGTACATGAACTGGCGCAGGAACGACCAGACGCCGAACATCACCCGCTTGGCGTGCCCCGGATACTGCTTGGCCATGCTGACCACCGCGAGCCGGTACGAGCAACCTTCAGGCGGCAGGTAGAAGTCGACGATCTCCGGGAACTGGCGCTTGAGGATCGGCACGAGCACCTCGTTGAGCGCGACCCCGAGCACCGCCGGCTCGTCGGGCGGCCGACCGGTGTAGGTGCTGTGATAAATCGGCGCGTCCCGGCTGCTCATGCGCTCGATCGTGAAGACGGGAAACTCCGCGACCTCGTTGTAATACCCGGTGTGATCGCCGAACGGCCCCTCGGGCGCCGTGTCGCCGGGCGTGATATGCCCCTCGAGCACGATCTCGGCGTTCGCCGGCACGTCGAGGTCGCAGCCCAGGCAGCGAACGAGCTCGGTCCGCCCGCCGCGCAGGAGTCCGGCGAAAGCGTATTCCGACAAGTTGTCCGGGATCGGCGTCACGGCGGCGAGCATCGTCGCCGGATCGGCGCCGAGCACGACCGCGACCGGAAACGGCTCGCCCGGATGCGCGCGCTGCCAGTCACGGAAGTCGAGCGCGCCGCCGCGATGCGCGAGCCAGCGCATGATCACGCGATTGCGACCGATGACCTGCTGGCGGTAGATGCCGAGATTCTGCCGCGGCTTCTCGGGCCCGCGCGTCACGACGAGCCCCCAGGTGATGAGCGGCCCGGCATCGCCAGGCCAGCAGGTCTGCACCGGCAGGCGGGCAATGTCCATGTCCTTGCCCTCCCGGACGTTGCTCTGGCACGGTGCGTTGCGAGTCCGCTTCGGCCCCATGCTCAGCACCTTGCGCAAGACCGGCAGCTTGTCCCAGGCGTCACGCATGCCGGTCGGCGCTTCCGGCTGGCGAAGCGCGGCGAGCAGCTCGCCGACATCGCGCAGAGCCATCACCGAATCCGCGCCCATCGCGAGCGCCACGCGCTCCGGCGTGCCGAAAAGGTTGCCGAGCACCGGCATGTCGAAGCCACGCGGATGCTCGAACAGGAGCGCCGGTCCGCCACGTTTCAGCGTCCGGTCGCAAATCTCCGTCATCTCGAGCACCGGATCGACCTCCTGCGAGATGCGCCTGAGCTCGCCGCGGCGCTCGAGCTGCGTCATGAAATCCCGCAGATCGCTATACTGCATGGGTTTTGCAAAGCCGTGTCATTGGCGCCTCATTTGTCTTCTATCTGAACATGCAACTGCGTTTCACCAAAATGCACGGCCTCGGCAACGACTTCGTCATAGCCGACACGGCGCGCGAGGCCGAGCCGCCGCCGACTGAAACGCTGCGCCGGCTGGCCAACCGCCGCACCGGCATCGGCTTCGACCAGCTCCTGCTGCTCGAGCCGCCGCGCCGCGCGGACACGGAAGTTTACTACCGGGTGTTCAATCCCGACGGCGGCGAGGTGGAGCAGTGCGGCAACGGCGCGCGCTGCATCGCCAGGTTGCTGAGCGAGCGCCGCGGAACAGGTGCCGACGGTGAGATCATGGCGCTGGACAGCGCCGGCGGCATCGTGCAGGCGAGGATCCGCGCCGACGGGCAGGTCTCGGTGAACATGGGCGTGCCGCGCTTCGCGCCGGCCGACGTGCCGTTCGAGGCGACAACCGAAGCTTACATCTATACCATTGACGTGTCCGGCGTCGAGCTCGAGATCGGCGTGGTCTCGATCGGCAATCCGCACGCGGTGTTGACCGTGCCATCGGTGGAGACTGCGCCGATCGACCGCATCGGGCCGGCGTTGGAGCATCATCCGCGGTTTCCGCGGCGGACCAACGTGGAGTTCATGCAGGTCGTCGACTCCGGGCACATCCGCTTGCGCGTGCACGAGCGCGGCACCGGCGAGACGCGGGCTTGCGGCACGGGGGCATGCGCGGCCGTCGCAGTCGGCCGCCGCCATGGCGTGCTGGGCGAGGACGTCGCGGTCGATCTGCCCGGCGGGCGACTGGCGATCCATTGGGCCGGCCCCGGGGAGCCGATCTGGATGACCGGTCCGGCCGAGAAATCATTCGAGGGAACCGTCGACCTATGACGACTCAGCACAAGCGCGGCGAGCTTTTCGAGGGCATCTCCGAAGATGCGGTGGCCTGGTATCTGCAATCCCATCCCGAGTTCTTCGAACGCCACGCCCACCTGCTCACGCATCTGCGCCTGCCGCACCAGACCGGCGGCTCGGCGATCTCGCTCGTCGAGCGCCAGGTCGAGATCCTGCGCGAGCGCAACCGCAAGCTCGAGCGCAAGCTGCACGAGCTGGTCGAGGTCGCGCGCCTGAACGACAAGCTCGCGGGCAAGATCATGCGGCTGGCGCGCGAGCTGGTGGGGCCGAAGCCGCCGCCGGCGGTGCTCAACGTCATCGAATCCGCGCTGCGCGAGGATTTCGGCGCGGACGAGTCGGTGGTCGTGCTGTTCGACGCGACGGCCCGGGAAAGCATCGAAGTACCACAACAGCGTTTCCTGCGGCGCGCACCGCGCAACGCGGCGTCGCTGCAGCCTTTCGAGACTTTCCTTGCCGCGAACCGCCCGCGCTGCGGCCAGATCCGTGACGCCCAGCGCGATTTCCTTTTCGGCAAGAACAACGACGAGATCGGCTCGGTTGCCATGGTGCCCCTCGGCGAAAGCGCTTCGGTCGGCCTGCTGGCGATCGGCAGCCGCGATGCGGATCGTTTCCATCCGGCGATGAGCATGGACTTCCTTGCGCACATCGGCGACCTGGTCAGCGAAGCGCTGAGGGCGCGTTCTGTGTAAGCCGGGATAACCCCGCGCTCGATGCGGGGGTTCCCGACAGGCTTGGCGGCAACGGCCTGCGGCCCCCGGATCGGATCCGGGGCAGGCTTATGCCGGCCTACGATGTCCGCGAGTTTTTCGACGATCTCGAAAGCCCGTATTCGATGAATGCCCACGCCCAGGCTTCGCTCGAGCAATTCTTCCTGCACCTGAAAAGCGAGCGGCGGCTGTCCCCGCACACCATCGAGGCGTATCGCCGCGACCTGGCCGCGCTCGGCGAGTACTGCGAGCGCTCGGGCATCGAAGCCTGGGAGCGCCTCGACAGTCAGCACCTGCGTGAGTTCGCCGCCTTCCAGCACCGCCGCGGCCTGAAGCCGCGCAGCATCCAGCGACGCCTGTCGGCCGCGCGCAGCTTTTTCAAGTTTCTGATCCGCGAGGGCGAGCTCGGCGCCAATGCGGCCGCCCAGGTGCGTGCGCCACGCGCATCGAAACGCCTGCCGCATACGCTCGACGCGGACACGATGGCACGCCTGCTCTCCTTCACTCCCGCCGACACCTTGGGCGCGCGGGATCTGGCGATCATGGAGCTCTTCTATTCCTCCGGCCTGCGGCTGGCCGAGCTCGTCGGTCTCGACCTTAGCGATCTCGACCTCGGCGACGGCACGGTGCGGGTCACCGGCAAGGGTGCGAAAACGCGCATCGCGCCGGTGGGCAGCCGGGCTCGCGACGCGCTCGCCGGGTGGCTCGGCAAGCGCGGGGAGCTGGCCGGCGTCGAGGAGCAGGCCGTGTTCGTCGGCCGGCGCGGCCGGCGCATCCATCCGCGCACGGTCCAGGCGCGGGTGCGTTACTGGGCACGGCGCCAGGGCGTTCCCGCCCATGTGCACCCGCACCTCTTCCGTCATTCGTTCGCCACGCACCTGCTCGAATCGAGCGGCGACCTGCGCGGCGTGCAGGAGCTGCTCGGCCACGCCGACATCGGCACCACACAGATCTATACCCACCTTGACTTCCAGCATCTAGCCCGCATATACGACGCAGCGCATCCCCGTGCGCGGCGCCGGAAACGGGGACATTCCTGAACCCCATCTCGAGCTTATGACACAGTTTCGCGGAACGACGATTCTCTCGGTGCGGCGCAACGGCGTCGTCGCCGTCGGCGGTGACGGCCAGGTTTCGATGGGCAACACCGTCATGAAGGGCAATGCGCGCAAGGTGCGCTCGCTGTTCGACGGCAAGGTGCTGGCCGGATTCGCCGGCGGGACCGCCGATGCCTTCACGCTCTTCGAGCGCTTCGAAGGCAAGCTGGAGCAGTACGGCAACCTGACGCGCGCCGCGATCGAGCTGGCCAAGGACTGGCGCACGGATCGCATGCTGCGGAGGCTGGAAGCGCTGCTCTGCGTGGCCGACGTGGAAAAATCCCTCGTCATCTCCGGCAACGGCGATGTCATCGAGCCCGAGCACGACCTCATGGCGATCGGCTCGGGCGGGGCCTACGCGCAGGCGGCGGCGCGCGCGCTCATGGAGAACACCGGGCTGGACGCCCGAACGATCGTGGAGAAGGCGCTCGGCATCGCCGCCGAGATCTGCGTCTTCACCAACCGGAACCTCGTCATCGAGACGCTCGGCGAGTCACATTGAGTCTATGTCCGAAATGACCCCCCGCGAAATCGTCCAGGAGCTGGACAAGCACATCATCGGCCAGGATGCGGCCAAGCGTGCCGTCGCGATCGCCCTGCGCAACCGCTGGCGGCGCGTGCAGGTGCAGGAGCCGCTGCGCAGCGAGATCACGCCGAAGAACATCCTCATGATCGGCCCGACCGGCGTCGGCAAGACCGAGATCGCGCGCCGTTTGTCGCGACTCGCGAACGCGCCCTTCATCAAGGTCGAGGCGACCAAGTTCACCGAGGTCGGCTACGTCGGCCGCGAGGTCGATTCCATCATCCGCGATTTGACCGACGTAGCGGTCAAGATGACGCGCGAGACGGAGATGGCGAAGGTCCGGCACCGTGCGCAGGATTCCGCCGAGGAACGGATTCTCGACGCCTTGCTGCCGCCGCCGCGTGCGCGCTTCGCGAACGAGCCCGTGGAGCCGGCGCAGGACCAGAGCGAGACGCGGCAGAAATTCCGCAAGATGTTCCGCGAAGGCGCGCTCGACGACCGGGAGATCGAAGTCGAGACGCGTGCGATGCCGGTCGGCGTGGAGATCATGGCGCCGCCGGGCATGGAGGAGATGACCAGCCAGCTGCAGAGCATGTTCCAGAATCTCTCCGGCAACCGCACGCGCACCCGCAAGCTCAAGATCAAGGATGCCTACAAGCTGCTGCTCGACGAGGAAGCGGCGAAAATGATCAACGAGGAGGATCTCAAGCTGCGCGCGCTCGAGTCCGTCGAGCAGCACGGCATCGTCTTCATCGACGAGCTCGACAAAGTCGCGCGGCGCTCGGAGAGCGTGAGCGGCGCGGATGTCTCACGCGAAGGCGTGCAGCGCGATCTGCTGCCACTCGTCGAGGGCTGCACCGTGAGCACCAAGTACGGCATGGTGCGCACCGATCACATCCTGTTCATCGCCTCGGGCGCGTTTCACAGCTGCAAGCCGTCCGACCTGATTCCGGAGTTGCAGGGGCGCTTCCCGATCCGCGTCGAGCTGGCGGCGCTCAAGTCCGAGGATTTCGTGCGCATTCTCACCGAGCCGAACGGTTCGCTGTCCGAGCAGTATCGCGCGCTCATGAAGACCGAGGGCGTCAACCTCGCATTCGACGAAAGCGGCGTCCGGCGCATCGCCGAGGTCGCGTTTCACGTCAACGAGCGTACGGAGAACATCGGCGCCCGGCGTCTGCATACGGTCATGGAGCGGCTGCTGGAGACAGTCTCGTTCGAGGCGGCCGATCGCGACGGCAATACCCTGGCGATCGATGCCGGCTATGTCGACGAGCATCTCGGCGAGCTGGTCAAGGACGAGGATCTGACCCGCTACATCCTGTAGGCCGGATAAGCGCGGCGTTCCCGGCGTTTGCCGGCAACGGCCGCCCCAAGCCTGCGATCTCAGCCTGCGGCGTCCCGCGGCTGCTAGAATTGCAGCATGCCCGACACGCGCCATCCGACCGAGATCAAGCTGCGCAAAGCCTCGCGCATTCTCGACATCGCCTTCGACGACGGGCAGCGCTTCGAGCTGCCGTTCGAGTATCTGCGCGTGTACTCGCCCTCCGCGGACGTGCGCGGTCACGGTCCGGGTCAGGAAGTGCTCCAGGTCGGCAAGGAGGGGGTCGATATCGTCCGCATCGAGCCGGTCGGCAGCTACGCGATCCGGCTCTTCTTCGACGACGGGCACAACACCGGCCTGTACACGTGGCAGTATCTGTACGAGCTCGGCGCGCAGCGTGAGGAGAAATGGCGTCGGTATCTCGAACGTTTGCAGGCCGCCGGTCACGCTCGCGACGATTCCCTTCCCGCCGTCCTCTCCGGGAGCGTAGTGAGCAGGAAATGATGCGAGACGAAGGCAAGATCGCCGGGACGACGGATTTCGGCTACGAGCACGTCGCCTGGGGCGACAAGGCGGAAAGGGTGCGCGCGGTCTTCGACTCGGTGGCCGATCGCTACGACGTGATGAACGACCTGATGTCCGGCGGCTTTCACCGGCTCTGGAAGCGCTTCACGCTGTCGCAGACGGGCCTGAAACCGGGGCAGCAGGCGCTCGACGTCGCCGCCGGAACGGGCGATCTGGCGCGCGGACTCGCGCGGCAGGTCGGCGCGCAGGGCCGCGTAGTGGTCACCGACATCAACAATGCGATGCTGACTCGCGGGCGCGACCGGCTGCTCGATGCCGGCATCGCTGCGAACGTCTCTTTCGTGCAGGCCGATGCGGAAACGCTGCCGTTCGCCACGGGCAGCTTCCATTGCGTCACCATCGCTTTCGGCCTCAGGAACGTCACCGACAAGCCTGCGGCGCTGGCGGACATGCTGCGGGTGCTGAAGCCCGGCGGTCAGTTGCTCGTGCTGGAGTTCTCCGCGCCCGTGCGGCCGGGACTGAAACCGCTATACGACTTCTATTCGTTCAACGTATTGCCGCTCATGGGCCGGGTGGTGGCCGGCGATGCCGCGAGCTATCGTTATCTCGCCGAATCCATCCGGCGCCATCCGCCGCAGCGCGCGCTACGAACGCTGATGGAGGACGCCGGCTTCGAGCGCTGCCGCTACCATAACCTGTCCGGCGGTATCGTCGCCCTGCACCGCGGTTACAAGCTTTAACGAACCTGATCCGACGCCGACTGCTCCGAACGGAAGCCCGACATGCGCATCGACGACACACTGCTGCGGCCGCTCGAGACGGTGCTGAACCGGCAGATCCGCGCGTCGACGCCGGCGCGTGACCTGTGCCGGCGCCTCGACGGCAAGGCACTCGGCATCGAGGTGACGGTGCCGCCATGCGAGCTGCTGTTGATCGCGGAGGCCGACGGCGTGGTCGTGACCGGAAAGCGCGTCGCGGTGCCGGACGCAGTCCTGCGCGGCTCGCCGTTCGCGCTGGCATCGCTGGCGCGACCGAATGGCGTCGATCTGATGCGCTCGCGCACCGTGACGATCGACGGCGACGCCACGGTCGCAGAGGAGTTTCAGCGGCTGCTGGAGCATGCCCGCCCGGATTTCGAGGAAGAGCTGTCGCACCTCATCGGCGACGTCGCCGCACACCAGCTCGGCAATCTCGCGCGCGGTGCATTCGACTGGGGCCGGCATGCGCTCGAAACGCTCCGTTTGAACACACGTGAGTTTCTCCAGGAAGAAAGCCGCGACCTCCCGAGCGGCGAGGAAGCGGAAGCCTTCCTGAGCGGAGTCGATCGTCTCGCCGCGGACGTCGACCGCGCCGAGGCGCGTCTGAAGCGTCTGGAGAACACCGCGCGCGGCAGGCAAACGGAGGACGAGGGCAGCGGGACGCCGGGCCCGCATGTTTAGGCTGAGGTTTCTCTTCCGGCTGCTGGAAATCAACCGCGTGCTCGCGCGGCATCATCTCGACGAGATCATCGTCGCGACGCACCTGTTCCGGCCGCTCCGGTTCCTGCCCAGGCTCTGGCCCGGCAATTGGGGCTTCCGTCGCGCGCGCGCCCCGCGAGGTGCGCGCATTCGCCGTGCGCTCGAGGAGCTGGGCCCGATCTTCGTCAAGTTCGGCCAGGCGCTGTCGACCCGCCGCGACCTGCTGCCGCACGACATCGCCGACGAGCTTGCGCTCCTCCAGGATCGCGTGCCGCCGTTCCCGGGCGACCTTGCGCGCGCCATCGTCGAGCGTGCTTACCAGCGGCCGGTGGAAGAAGTGTTTCGTCGCTTCGACGTGGAGCCTCTGGCGGCGGCATCGATAGCGCAGGTGCACAAGGCGACGTTGCACGACGGCCGCGAGGTGGTCGTCAAGGTATTGCGGCCCGGCATGGATCGCCTCATCCGGCGCGACCTGCAGATCATGTACGCGATGGCCGTGCTCGCCGAGCGCTACTGGAGGGAAGGGCGCCGGCTGCATGCGGTCGACGTGATCCGCGAGTACGAACGCACGATTCTCGACGAGCTCGATCTCATGCGCGAGGCGGCGAACGCCGCCCAGCTCAGACGCAATTTCGAGGGCTCGCCGCTGCTTTATGTCCCCGAAGTGCACTGGGACTACTGCCGGGCGGACGCAATCGTCTTCGAGCGCATCAGCGGCATACCGGTGAGCGACGTGGCGCGGCTGCGCGAGCACGGCACGGATATGCGGCAGCTCGCGGAGAACGGCGTCCAGACGTTCTTCAAGCAGGTGTTCGAGCACAATTTCTTCCATGCCGACATGCATCCCGGCAACGTGTTCGTCAACGTCACCGACCCGGCGAATCCGCAATACATCGCCGTGGATTTCGGCATCATCGGCACGCTGAGCCAGAAGGATCAGCACTACCTCGCCGAGAATTTCCTCGCCTTCTTCAACCGCGATTATCATCGCGTAGCGAAGCTTCACGTCGATTCCGGCTGGGTGCCCCCCGAGACGCGCATCAACGAGCTGGAATCGGCGATCCGCACGGTTTGCGAGCCGATCTTCAACAAGCCGCTGAAGGACATTTCCTTCGGCCAGGTGTTGTTGCGGCTGTTCCGTACCGCGCGACGTTTCAACATGGAGGTGCAGCCGCAGCTCGTGCTGCTGCAAAAGACCCTGCTCAACATCGAAGGGCTCGGCCGGGAGCTGTATCCGGATCTCGATCTGTGGGCGACCGCGCAGCCGATCCTCGAACGCTGGGTACGCCAGAGGGTCGGCGGGCTCGCCGTGCTGCACAGGCTGCGCGAGGAGTGGCCGGACCTGAGCGGCTCGCTTCAGGAGATGCCCGGCCTCATCCAGAGTCTCGTGCGCCAGGCCTCGGAGGGGCGCCTGCGCGTCGAAATCGACACGCCGGCGGTGGAAAAACTGCACGAGGACCTGCTCGACGTCGTCCGCCAGCGCTTCGGCGCCATCGCCGGCGGCTCGATCGTCATCGCCGGCGCGCTGCTGGTCAGCTTCGGCGTCGAACCCGAATGGCTCGGGTGGACGCTCGGCGGCGCCGGCCTCGCTTATCTGGTGCTCGCGCGCGCCCGCCGCTGAGCGCTTTCAGTCGCGGAGCTCGGTGAAGACGTAATCCGCATCCCGCCGCGCCTGGTGGCAGGCGAAGCAGGACTGCCCGCCGTCCTCGACCAGCCGCTCGCTCGTGCTGTCGCCCGCGAATCCCTCGAAGCCCCAGCCGCCGGTGGCTTCGAAGCGCTCCGCATCTTTCGCCATCACGCCCAGCAGCTTCCGCTCGCCTTCCTGGAGCGCGTTGCCGCCTTTCTCGGCGTTCAGCAGATCGAACACGAACACCGCGCCGTCGGCATAGCTGCCGCTCTCGAGACCTTCCAGCGCTTGATCGTTGGCGTAGATGTGATGAATGCCGGCGAAGGGGTCCTCCAGCTCATGCCCCGGCAGGATCACCATGGATTTGACGTGGAACCAGGACCGGTAGCCCTCGGGGTACTCCACCTTGGCCGCTTCCTCCGCGGAGCCGATTCCAACTACGAGCACGCCGGCGGCGATGCCGCCGGCCAAATGAAACCTGTTCATCCGACCACCTCCCTGTTGGTATCCTGTTTGATGCCGTGGCCCGGCGGGCGCGATCTGTCAAGATTCAGCTCCGCACCAGCGCCAGACGCAGACCGAACGCGACGAGCACGGTTCCGCATACACCCTCGAGCACGCGGCGCACGTTCGGCAGCAGGATGAAGCGCCGGCTGCGCTCGAGCGCGAACGACAGCCCGCCGAGCCAGACCACGCCCTGCACCAGATGGATCGCCGCCAGCAGCAATGACTTCGCCAACACCGGCTCGCCGGGCTCGATGAACTGCGGCAGGAACGCGACATAAAACACGACGACCTTGGGATTCAACAGATTGGTCAGTAAACCTTCCCGAAAGCTCTGCCGCGCGCTGGCGCGGCCGTGGACCAGCGCGGCGGGTGAATGCCCGCTCGATCGTGCGGCGGCGCGCAGCGAACGAATACCGAGCCAGATGAGGTAGGTGGCGCCGGCCAGTTTGAGGACCCGGAAGGCGGTGACCGATTGCGCGAGGATCACCGAGACGCCGACCGCGGACAGCGACGCATGCACGAGCAGGCCGGATACGATGCCGAACGTCGTCGCCAGCCCATCGGTGCGGCCGCCGCGCAGCACGTTGCGAATCACCAGCATCGTGTCCGCGCCGGGCGTGATCGTCAGCAGGCCGGCGACCAGAAAGAACGCGATGATCTGCCCGTCGAACACGCGCCGAGGCTACGCCATCGGGTCCGCGGATCGCAAGACACGCAGGCCGAATTCATTCGGCCAACCGCGCCGAGCGGGCAATAAACACATCAGCGTTTCATGCGCGGTTGCCTGCGCGACGATCGTTGAGCAGAGTCGTCTCCTGTTGGCCGGCTGAAACCAGCCCTACAATTTCAGGAAGTTCGCCAGCAGGCGATTGCCTTCCGGCGTCAGGATGCTCTCCGGGTGAAACTGTACTCCCTCGAGCGGCAGCGACCGATGCCGGACGCCCATGACTTCGCCGTATTCGCTGCGCGCCGTGACCTCGAGCACCGCCGGCAGCGATGCCTCGTCGATCGTCAGCGAGTGATAGCGCCCCGCTTCGAAGGGATCCGACAATCCCGAGTAGATTGTCCGCCCGTCGTGATTTACACGCGAAGTCTTGCCGTGCATGAGTCGCTCGGCGCGCACGACGCGGCCGCCATAGACGCTGACCAGCGCCTGATGACCCAGGCAAACGCCGAGCACCGGTATCGAGCCGGCAAACGCTTCGATCATGGCGCTCGACACTCCCGCGCCCGCGGGCGTGCCGGGCCCCGGCGAGACCGTGAGATGGGTCGGCTCGAGCGCGCGCGCCTTGCCGACCGAGAGGCGGTCATTGCGGTACACGAGCACCTCCGCGCCCAGCATGCCGAACGCCTGCACGAGGTTGTAGGTGAACGAATCGTAATTGTCGATGAGCAACAGGCGCGCGCTCATGGTCCGACCCCCGGGCGGTGCCCGGCCGATTCAGAGATCGTAGAGCATCGGCAGCACGAGTGAGAAACCGAGCCACATGATCAGAGTCAACGGCACGCCGACGCGCAGGAAATCCGAGAACCGGTAGCCGCCCGCGCTCATCACGAGCAGGTTCGTCTGATAGCCGATCGGCGTCGCAAAGCTCATGTTGGCGCCGAACAGCACGGCCAGCACGAACGGCTCGGCCGGCACGCCGACCTCGTGTGCGATGCTGATGCCGATCGGCGTGCCGATTACGCCCGCCGCATTGTTCGATACGACATTGGTCAGGATGCTCATGATCAGCATCAGCCCGCTCAGGATCATCGGAGTCGGTAAGCCCTGCACCGCCCAGACGTAGAGCTCGGCCAGATATTGAGCGCCGCCGGTAAACGTGAGCGCCATGCCGAGCGCGAGGCTCACCACGATGATCAGGATAACCGGCATGCTCAGCGCGTCGCCCACGTCGCGCCACGTCATGCAGTGCGCGAACAGCATCAGTCCGACGCCGCACAGCGCGCTCACCGAAATCGGCAACAGGCCGGTGGCGGCGGCCAGAATGACCAGCCCCATGATGACCAGCGCGCGTGGAGCACGATGCGTGTGCGGCAGGTCCGTGGTCGCATCGAGGACGAGCATCGCGCCGCCGGTCTTGAGCTCGTTGATGTGCGCGCGCGTGCCCTGTACCAACAACACGTCGCCGGACCGCAGCCTGACGTTGCCGAGATCGCCCTTGATGTCCGCGCTCTGCTCGCGCGCGCGGTGGATCGCGAGCGGCAGGAGCTTGTACCGGGCAGTGAATCGAGCCGAGTCGACCGTCTCGTGGTGCAGCGGCGAACCGCGCGTGACCACGACCTCTGCGAGCTGCTGGCCCTGCTCGTCTGGCGGAAACCCGTCGCTGTCCGGATGCTCCTCGTCGGCGACGTTGTGCAGCGTCGCGCCGAGCAGCGTTTCGAATTCCTTGAGATTCTCCGGCGAATCCTTGACGAACAGCTTGTCGCCCGGCTGGAATCGAACCGAGGGCAGCTTGGCGAGAAACAAGGTGTCCGTGCGCTGTATCTTGTCGATCTTCATGCGGCTCTGCGTGCGGGCGCGGACTTCCGAGAGCGTCTTGCCGTTGGCGAAGCTGTTCTCGGTCACGTACAACAGCGCATTGAAAACGCGCGGCGAAGTGTCCGCCAGCAGCGGCTTGCGTATCGGCAATAGCCGGGGCGCGACGAGCCACAGAAAAGCGATGCCGGCGGCGCCGACGATCGCCACCGGCAGCGTGAAATCGAACATGCCGATCGCCGGCTCGCCGAGGTCTTCCGCAATGCCGACGACGAGCAGGTTCGTCGACGTGCCGATGGTGGTGCTCGTGCCGCCGATGATGGTCGCCAGACCCATCGGCATGAGGATGCCGGAGGCCGGCACCTTGGTGCGAATGGAAATGCCCACCAGCATCGGCAGCAGCATGACGACGATCGGCGTGTTGTTGACGAAGCTGCTCAGGATCGCGGAAATCGCCAGCGTCGCGAGCAGCGCGAGCTGCGGCCGCGCGCTCCATGCCTTCGACATGTAAGCCGCAAGCGGCTGCAGGGCGCCGGTGGTTTCGAGCCCCTTGCCGACGACCATCAGCGCCGAGACCGCGATCAGCGCCTCGTTGCCGAACCCCCGGAAAAAGTGGCTTGGGCCGAGCGGTACGCCGTCACGTTCGTACGGAAACAACTGAAAACCGACCACGATGACCGTGAGCACCAGCAGGCTCGAGGTCTCGAGCGGAATGCGGTCGCGCGTGAAGAGGAACAGGGCGCCGGCGGTCAGCAGCAGCGCGGCAATTCCGTGGGCGTCAGGCAGCGGTGGCAGCGTACTTTCCTCGATTCGAACCGGACGGAAGAAAGCGCTGGCGCATCGGCGCCGGGCGCTGGGTGAGGCCAGATTTTATAGCATTGATTTCGGCCGCGTTTCGCGTATATCACGCCGTCCTGTGGTTGGCAATCGCGGGATCGCGACCTTCAAGCCACGTCGCTGCGCGACTCCGGCATGGAGGCTGCCCATGCGCGGCGCATGAAACGCTCGAACTGCTCGGCTGTCAGCCGCCTCGTTCGCCTGGCGGGGCGAAATCCGATGCCGTCGGCAAAGCGCAGCAGCGGCAGCAGGTTGAAGTACGGCAGCGCGTCGGCGCCGGTCGACTGTTCCGGCAGCACGCTCCACGGCGAGAGCACGAGCAGCTCGCGATTGCGTGTTGCATTCTGACGAATGCGCGCGCGCACCTCGGCCTGCAGGTCCGGGCGCGGCAGCAGCTCTATCATGCGCTCGGCCTGCAGTCCGGGAAACGGCGAACGCCGGCGCGCGAGTCGGCGCGAGCACCGAAACGCGCAGGCTCGGACGAATGCCAATGTGTCGACCATACGCTCGAGCGTGGCGAAATGCGCAGGGTCCAGTCCGAGACGGCAGACGGTGTCGCCGATGCCGGTGACGTGCAATGCGATGCGGCGGTGCGCCGCGGCGTCCTCGCGCAGCTCTTCGAGGGGCCAGCGCACGGCGTCGTGCAGATTGTCCGCCATGCGCAGGACATCGCGAAGCGTGCGCGCGAGATACAGGCGATCGATCCGGCCGCGTGCATCGACGAAGCAGCAGAGATCGAAATCGAACGCGATGCGCGCGCTCCCGGACGGCGCGCACTGACCGAGACCGGGTTCGACCGAGTCGCTGGCTTCGGGTCCGGCCAGCGGGCACACCGATCCCGCACGGCCGTCGAAAACCGGTGCGACAGCATCGTCGGTCCGGGCGCTGTGGGCGATTTCCCGCCACCATTCCCTCGCGTCAACCCGGCCGTACACCCAGGTCGCGCGCCGCCGCGCGCGAGAGCCGCCGAACGGTGAGACGTGCTCGGGCTCGAAATGATGGTGCATCAGCACGGTCCGTCCGTCGCGCACCGCGGCCATGAACTCGTCGCTGATTCGCAGATAGAGTCGCGGAGCCGAAGCGGTCGAGCCGCGCCGCGCGCGAACCAGCCGCTGTGCATCGGGATGATCGCAACGGATGGCCAGCGCCGCGGGCGTGAAAGCGAGCCGGAATCGTTCCAGCGCCGCGGCCAACCGCCCCGGCAGGTTGGACAGATCGAAGGGCTCGCCGGCGCCGTCGCGCACCGCGTCCGCCACCGGCCGCGCGCCCGATACCTCGATGGCGACGGCCTTGTCGGCAATAAGGAGGCGGGCGAGCCTCAACGTGAACGCCTCGATGCTCACGTAGTCGAGTCGATGAGGCCCGCTGAAGAGCGGTGCCGCGGACAGGCAGAAGCCGTCAGCCAGCGCATCGACGGGCTGCACGCCGGCCAGCACGGCGTCTATCCCGCGGGGCGTCGCTACCCTTTCGAGCGTCGCCAGAAAACGGTCCCGCCAGTATGCGGCGCGGCGTTCCCGTATCGACGCCAGATCGGCGATCGATTCTCGCGCCAGCGCAACGTCCCTCTCGGCGGGAGCGTAGTCCCTTGCCGCGTGCCATTGCATCGCCTGCGCCATGTCGGTCACCATCCGTGGAGCCGGGCTTCAGTCTGCCAGTCGAATGAGCGCCGTTGAGCCGACAAATCGCCCCGCTTCGTCTTGATTTGCGTGCATCTGCCGCCAAATCGTTGACGTGTCTTCTCAAGCCCGCATGAACGCCCGCACGAGCACGCCGCCGCCCCAGCTCGACGCCGAGATCGGTCCCATTCGCCGGTTCTTCGGCGTGTTTCGCTACAGCCGGCGCGCGCTCGAGCTGGTCTGGACCACGAGCCACAGCCTGACGATCGCTTTCGCGTTGCTGACGCTCGTGGCCGGCGTGCTGCCGGCGGCGGTGGCCTATGTCGGCCAGCTCATCGTCGACGGTGTCGTGGCCGCGATATCGCACCATGCCGACACGGGCGAACGCGAATACGCCGATGTGCTTTTGTTCGTCTCGCTGGAGGCCCTCATCATCGCGGCGATCGCCGGCGCGCAGCGCGGCATATCCGTCTGCCAGTCGCTGTTGCGCGCTCAGCTCGGCCACCGCGTGAACGTAATGATCCTCGACAAGGCGCTCACGCTGCAGCTCACCGACTTCGAGAATTCGGAGTTCTATGACAAGCTGACCCGCGCGCGCCGCGAAGCCTCCAGCCGGCCGCTGAGCCTGGTCAACCGCACGTTCGGGCTCGCACAGAACGGCATTTCGCTCGTGAGCTACGGCTTCCTGCTGGTGCAGTTCTCGCCGTGGGCGGTGGCAGTGCTCGTGCTCGCCGGCCTGCCGTCATTCTTTGCCGAAGCGAAGTTCTCCGGGGACGCGTTCCGCCTGTTCCGCTGGCGCTCGCCGGAAACGCGCAAGCAGATGTACCTGGAGACGGTCATCGCCCGCGAGGACTACGCGAAGGAAGTCAAGCTCTACGAGCTGGGACCGCTGCTGCTGCAACGCTATCGCGACATCTTCGCAAAGCTGTACCAGGAAGACAGGAGTCTCACGCTGCGCCGTGACACCTGGGGGTTCCTGCTTGGCCTCGTCGCGACCGCGGCGTTGTACGGCGCCTACGCCTGGGTGGTCATCTCGACAGTGGACAGCAGGCTCACGCTGGGCCAGATGACCATGTATCTGCTGGTCTTCAAGCAGGGCCAGGCGGCGATCTCGGCCATGCTGTCCGCAATCAGCGGCATGTACGAGGACAACCTGTACCTGTCCAACCTGTACGAGTATCTCGAGCAGAGCGTGGAGAAGTCCTCCGGCGCATCCGTCGCCGGGCCCGACCCGGGCGACGGCATCCGCTTCGAGAACGTCAGCTTCACGTATCCGGGCGGCGAGATGCCGGCTCTCATCGACATCTCGCTGCATCTCGCGCCCGGCACCAGCCTCGCGCTGGTCGGCGAGAACGGCTCCGGCAAGACGACGCTGATCAAGTTGCTGACGCGCCTGTACAGGCCGGACAAGGGCCGCATCACGCTGGATGGCCTCGACCTCGCCGAGTGGGATCCTTCGGTGCTGCGCCGGCGAATCGGCGTGATCTTCCAGGACTTCGCGCGCTACCAGATGCTGGTCGGCGAAAACGTCGGCGCCGGAGACGTGCTGCAATTCGAGAACGAAGTACGCTGGCGCGAGGCGGCGGCCAAGGGCATGGCCGCCGAATTCATCAACCTGATGCCCGAGAGTTATCGCACGCAGCTCGGCCGATGGTTCCAGGGCGGCCGTGAGCTGTCGGGCGGCCAGTGGCAAAAGATCGCACTGTCACGCGCCTTCATGCGGACCGAGGCGGACATTCTCGTGCTCGACGAGCCGACCGCGGCGATGGACGCGGCTGCGGAAGCGTCCGTGTTCGAGCATTTCCGGCGCCTGGCGAGCGAGAAGATCGCCATTCTGATCTCGCACAGGTTCTCGACCGTGCGCATGGCCGATCAGATCGTGTTCATCCAGCAGGGCCGCATCATCGAGCACGGCAGCCACGAAGAGCTGATGCAGCACGATGGTCACTACGCACGGCTGTTCTCGTTACAGGCGGCCGGCTATCGTTAAATCGTCACCTCGGCGAAGCCCGATCTTCGTCGCCCCGGCGAAAGCCGAAACCCAGTGAAAAATCGCGCTCCGCGCACCTTCGTTGATCGTCCGCCGCTCCCTCGTCGTTCCGGCGAAAGCCGGAACCCAGTGAAAAATCGCGCTCCGCGCACCTTTGATATTATTCCGCCAATGAGAATCGCACTTCCGCTCTTCCTCGTCGCCTCCCTCCTCGCGGCCTGCACGCCATCCGCGCCGCCCGACCTCCAGCCAGGCACCTGGCGCGTCTCACTCACCGTCCCGGGCGGCGAGTTGCCGCTGACCATGGAAGTCTCCGGACCGCCCGAGGCGCCGCAGGTGCACTTCGTCAACGGGGCGGAGCGCGTAGCCGTGCCGGACGTGCGGATCGACGGCAACCGCGTCGC
>JBOIDB010000115.1:0-6149 GCA_050740235.1 Gammaproteobacteria bacterium | reverse complement strand
GGAACAGCACGACGAGGATCGCCAGCCCGATGGCCGCCTCGGCCGCGGCCACGGTCAGGATGAAGAATACGAAGACCTGGCCGGCGATATCGTCCAGGTAGCGCGAGAACGCGATGAAATTGAAGTTCACCGACAGCAGCATGAGCTCGATGCACATGAGCAGCAGGATCACGTTCTTGCGATTGATGAAAATCCCCGCCACGCTCAGGCTGAACAGGATGCCCGCAAGCAGCAGGTAGTGTGATAGCCCGATCACTCGTCGCGCTCCGCTTCCATCCTGACCAGCCGCACGCGATCGGCGCGCCGGACGGCCACCTGCCGGTTGATGTCCTGCTGCTTCAGGCCCTCCCGCCGGCGCATGGTCAGCGCGATCGCGGCAACGATGGCGAGCAGCAGAATGACCGCCGCCAGCTCGAACGGATACACGTAATCGGTGTAGAGCACGGCGCCGAGCGCCTCGGTATTGCTGTAATCCGCCGGGTGCGGGGCGGGCGCGTCGAACAGCGGCAGGTCAAGCCGCTTGAACCAGACGACGTGGAATATCTCGATGATGACGATCGCGGCGACGATCGCGCCGAGCGGAGCATAGCGCGTAAAACCCTCGCGCAGTCGCGCCAGGTCGACGTCCAGCATCATCACGACGAACAGGAACAGCACCATGACCGCGCCCACGTAAACCAGCACCAGCACGATCGCGAGGAACTCGGCCTCGAGCAGCAGCCAGATGGCGGCGCTGTTGAAGAAAGCCAGCACCAGATACAGCGCGGCATGGACCGGATTGCGTGAGGCGATCACGCCGACGGCCGCCCCGACGAGGACGGCCGCAAAGACGTAGAAGATAATGCTTACCGCCATGGGCTCAGCGATACGGCGCGTCCGCGGCCTTGTCCGCCGCGATCATCGCTTCGTACTTCTCGCCGACCGCGAGGAGCTTGTCCTTGGTCATGATGTTCTCGCCACGGTTCTCCATGTGATACTCGTGGATGCGGGTCAGCACGATGGCATCGACCGGGCAGGCTTCCTCGCAAAACCCGCAGTAGATGCATTTGAACAGATCGATGTCGTAGCGCGACGTGCGTCGCGTGCCGTCGGGACCGGTCTCGGAATCGATCGTGATGCAGACCGCCGGGCAGACCGCCTCGCAGAGCTTGCAGGCTATGCAGCGCTCCTCGCCGTTGGGATATCGGCGCAGGGCGTGCAAGCCGCGGAAGCGCGGCGACTGCGGCGTTTTCTCCTCCGGGTAACGCACCGTCGTCTTGCGCATGAAAAAATTGCGCAGGGTGACGGCCAGGCCCCGCATCAGGTCGGTCAGCAGGTAGGTCTTGAAGTAACTGCGAATCCTTTGCACGACTTTTACCGTGACCAGGGACCGACGTCGAGCGCCGCCATGACGCCCTCGACCCCGATCCAGATGATGGTGATCGGAATGAACGCCTTCCAGCCGAGGCGCATGATCTGATCGTAGCGGTACCGCGGAAACGTCGCGCGGAACCAGAGAAAACAGAACAGGAACAGGCAGACCTTGATCGCGAACCAGATGAATCCGGGCGCGGCGAGGAAGCTGCCGCTCAATGCCTCCACGCCCTCGAAAGGCGACAGCCATCCGCCGAGGAAAAACGTCGCGGCCAGCGCCGAGATGAGGATCATGTTCGCGTATTCGGCGAGGAAGAACACGGCGAACGCGGTGCCCGAATACTCGACATGGAAGCCGGCGACGATCTCGGACTCGCCTTCCGCGACGTCGAACGGCGCGCGGTTCGTCTCGGCCACGCCGGCGACGAAATAGATCACGAACATCGGCAGCAGCGGCAGCCAGAACCAGCTCAGCACGCCGCCGGCCTGAGCCTCGACGATCTTGCCGAGGTTGAGGCTGCCGCCGGCCATGAGCACGCCGACCAGCGCGAAGCCCATGGCGATCTCGTACGCGACGATCTGCGCGGCCGAGCGCATGGCGCCGAGAAAGGCGTACTTGGAGTTCGCCGCCCAGCCGGCCAGGATCACGCCGTAGACGCCGAGTGAAGTCAACGCCAGCACGTACAGCAGCCCGGCATCGATGTCCGCCAGCACGAACGTGCCGGACACCGGAATCACCGCCCAGGCGGCAAACGCCGGAATCAACGACAGCAAGGGCGCGATCAGGAACAGGTAGCGATTCGCCCGCGTCGGAACGACGATTTCCTTGATCAGCAGCTTGAGCACGTCGGCGAACGGCTGCAGCAGGCCGCGGAAACCGACGCGGTTCGGCCCGATGCGGTTCTGCATGTAGCCGATCACCTTGCGCTCCGCGAGCGTGAGGTAGGCGACCGAAAGAATGAGCACGACGGTGACGATCGAGATGATCGACAGGGTGCTCATGACGAGCTGTGGCTGCGGCGGCAGGAAGCTCCAGATGGCATCGAACAGAGAGCGCATGCCTTCCATGTCAGCCGCGCGCCGCCGTGGAGACATCGGCCTCGTTCGAAGCCCGGTGCGCCTCGCGTGTCAACTGCAGAGGCCGGGAGCGTCGCACCACCGCATCGACGGAGTACATGGGCAGGTCGAGATCGGAGATTTCGATCGCACCCGCCGATCCGGGTTCGATGGTTCGCTTGCCGGCAAAGCGGTTGTCCGGCTCGATGCGGCCGATGGCCTGACGCAATTCCTCGCGCGCCTGTTGCGAAGAGCGGTAGTCGAAGCCCTCGATGCCGACCGCGTTGCCGAGCACGCGCAGCACTTTCCACCCCGGACGCGAAGCGCCCACGGGCGCTGCAGCCGCGTCGAAGCTCTGCCACCGGCCCTCGCAATTGACGTGCGTCCCCGACGTTTCGGCAAACGTCCCCGTCGGCAGAATGACATCGGCGTAGCGGCGCATCTCCGCCGTCACGTAAGGGTGGCAGGCAACGACGAAGCCCGCAGCCTCGAGCGCGCCCAGCGCCTCCGGACCTCCGCGGCAATCCGCTTCCGGCTCGAGACCGAACAGCAGCATCGCCTTGAGCGGCTGCGCGAGCATTTCCGTTACCGTCAAGCCTGGAGCGCCGACGGGCCTTCCGCCTGTGTCGCGGTGCGGCAGCGCACCGGCGAGGTGGCCCCCGACGGAATTGCCACCGTCGGCGATGTAACCGAACGAGACGCCGCAAAGCTCCGCCAGCGCAGCCGCGACAGCCCGCAGATCCGCGAACTGTGGATGGCGCTGCGACAAGTGCCCGAGAAGCACGAGCCCGTTCGCGGCGTCCAGCAAGTGGCGCGCCTCGGTCTGCCCGACGTCCGGCTTTCCGGCCTGCCGGACCACATCGGCGAGCCCGTCCGGGAGCGTTCGGCCGCTGTTTTGCGCAGCGGCGCCGAGCACCTGAGCCAGCCCGACAAGCATTCCGGCAGGCTCGCAGCTCCGGTAATTCGCGACCGGGAACAGGAAATCGTATGCGGCCGGGTTGAGGAACATGATCCGGCCGCCGCGCATCGCGGCCTGGCGCACACGATGCGCGAGCATCGGCGCTTCCCTGCGCAGGTTCGATCCGACGACCAGCAGCGCGTCGAGCTTCGCCAGCCCGGCGATGCTAGTGCCGAGCGACGGGAAGACCGGATCCTGATCCTGATCGCGAAAATCGGCGCGCCGCAGGCGATGGTCGATGTTGTTCGACCCCGCGCCGCGCACGATACGGTTGAGCAGGAAAAATTCCTCGAGCGTCGAGCCGGGCGCGGCGAGCGCGCCGAATTGCGCGGGCCCCTGCGTCTCGAGCGCCGATCGGATTCCGGCCGCCGCCGCTTCGAGCGCAATCTCCCAGCTGGCCTCGCGCCAGCGGCCCTCGATCTTCACCAGGGGCTGCTCGAGGCGATCCTCGCTGTAGATGCCGTGGCAGCTGTAGCGGTCGCGGTCGGCAATCCAGGTTTCGTTGACGGCCTCGTTCTCGCGCGGCACGACACGCTTCAGGCGGCCTCGCAACGTATGGGCGAACAGATTGCTGCCGACGCAATCGTGCATGCCGATCGCGGGGCGCTCGAGCATTTCCCAGGCGCGCGCGCTGTAGCGGTACGGCTTGTTGTTGAGCGCACCCACCGGGCACAGGTCGATGATATTGCCCGACAGCTCGTGGTCGACGCTGCGCCCGATGTATACCTCGATGCGCATGTTCTCGGTTCGGCCGGTCGTGCCGAGTTCCTGGATGCCGGCAATTTCCTGGCCGAAGCGCACGCAACGCGTGCAATGAATGCAGCGCGTCATGTCGGTGGAGACGAGCGGCCCGATGTTCTGGTCCTTGATGATCCGCTTCTTCTCCGTGAAGCGGGAAACGTCGCGGCCGAATCCCATGGCCAGGTCCTGCAGCTCACACTCGCCGCCCTGGTCGCAGATCGGGCAGTCGAGCGGATGGTTGATGAGCAGGAACTCCATGACCGCGCGCTGCGCGGCGATGGCCTTTTCCGAGCGCGTGAACACCTTCATGCCCTCGGCGACCGGGGTGGCGCAGGCCGGGAGCGGCTTCGGCGCCTTTTCGACCTCGACCAGGCACATGCGGCAGTTGGCCGCTATGGTGAGCTTCTCGTGATAGCAGAAGCGCGGCACGTAGATGCCGGCCGCGTCGGTGGCCTGGATGACCATCGCGCCCATGCGCGCCTCGACCGGCACGCCGTTGACCTCGAAACGAACGACGTCCTCGGGCGCGCTCATGCCGCGGCCGGCTCCGCCGGGACCGTCATGCTGCGGCCCTTGTGCTCGATCATGTAGGCGAACTCGTGACGGAAGTGCTTGATGAAGCTCTGCACCGGCCACGCCGCGGCATCCCCGAACGCGCAGATGGTGTGCCCCTCGATCTTGTTCGCGACGCTGACCAGCAGATCCAGATCCTCGCTGCGTCCCTGCCCGTTCAGGATGCGCAGCAGCATGCGGTTGAGCCAGCCGGTGCCCTCGCGGCACGGCGTGCACTGGCCGCAGGATTCCGCGTAGTAGAAGCGCGAAATGCGCTCGAGCATGCGCACCATGCAGGTCGTCTCGTCCATCACGACCGTCGCCGCCGTGCCCAGCGCGGAGCCCAGCGGGCGCAGCGATTCGTAATCCATGCTCACCTCGAGGATCATCCCGGCGGGCACGACCTGCACGGACGAGCCGCCGGGGATCACGGCCTTGAGCTTACGGCCGCCCCGCACGCCGCCACAGAGCTCGAGCAGCTCGCGGAACGGCAGGCCGAGCGGCAGCTCGTAGTTGCCGGGCTTCTCGACGTGGCCGGACACCGAGTAGATCGTCGTGCCGCCGGATTTTTCCGGACCGAGGCCCGCGAACCATTTCGCGCCCCGGCGCATGATCGTCGGCACCGAGGCCAGCGTCAGCGTGTTGTTGACGGTCGTCGGCCGTCCGTACAGGCCGTAGTTGGCCGGAAACGGCGGCTTGTAGCGCGGCTTGCCCGGCTTGCCCTCGAGCGACTCGAGCAGCGCGGTCTCCTCGCCGCAGATATAGGCGCCTGCACCGACAAACGTGTGCAGGTCGAAGTCCACGCCCGAGCTGAGAATGTTCCTGCCGAGATAACCGGCACCGTAAGCTTCCGCGAGTGCGGCCTCGAAGCGCGGCACCGGCTCGGAGAGGAACTCGCCGCGAATGTAGTTGTAGCCGACGGTAGCGCCGATCGCGTAGCCGGCGATCGTCATGCCTTCGATCAGCGAGTGCGGGTTGTAGCGCAGGATGTCGCGGTCGTGGCAGGTGCCGGGCTCGCTCTCGTCGGAATTGCAGACGAGATACTTCTGCCCCGGCGCGTTGCGCGGCATGAAGCTCCACTTGAGGCCCGTAGGAAATCCGGCGCCGCCGCGGCCGCGCAGGCCCGAAGCCTTGACCTCCTCGATGATCGCATCCGGCGCCATACGCTCGCGCAGGATGCGCTCGAGCGCCTCGTAACCGCCGACCTTGCGATAGGTTTCCAGCGCATACGGCCGATCGTGGCCGAGCGTGCTGAAGGAAACCAGATTGAATTGCCGCTCGGTCATTCCAGCGCGTCCAGGATCTCGTCCACCTTGTCCGGCGTCAGGTGCTCGTGATACACGTGATCGACCATCATCATCGGCGCGTTGACGCAGGCGGCGAGGCACTCCTCCTCGCGCTTGAGATAGAAGCGGCCGTCCGGCGTGCTCTCGCCCGTCCGGATGCCGAGCTTCTTCTCGATGTGCGCGACGATCTCGTCCGAGCCGCA